>JANPAR010000078.1:0-26795 GCA_031430015.1 Burkholderiales bacterium | reverse complement strand
CCGCCAGCGTTGCCACGCTGGCACGCGTGGGGATTGGCGTCGCCGTCAAGAGCGGTGCGCCACTGCCCGAATTGAAAACGGTGGAGCAGTTCAAGCAGGCATTGCTGGCTGCAAAAAAAGTGGCTTACATCGACCCGGCCGCGGGCGGCTCAAGCGGCATTTATCTGACCGGGCTGTTTCAGAAAATGGGCATCACCGAGCAGATCTGGCCGAAGGCAGTGCTGGTGCCGGGCGGCCTGGTGGCGACGCGCCTGGTCAGTGGCGAGGCGGACCTCGCGATCCACCAGGTCAGCGAAATTCTGCCGGTGGCGGGTGTGACGCTGGTGGCCATGTTGCCTGACGAGATTCAGAATTTCACCGTGTATGCCGGTGCGGTGAGTGCAGCGCCGGGGACCTCAGCCGCGGCGCAGGCTTTCCTGTCGTTGATGGCGGGGGCGGGAGCCGCCGAGACGATTCGTGCGAAGGGGATGTTGCCGGGAAAATAAGGCGGCAGCGGCAACAGCAAAAGCGCCATGAGGCACTGCCCGAAAACCATTGGTGCAAGCGGATCCCGGACGATCAGTCGCGAAAACCCTTGGTGGGAGCCGATCGCAGACTAGGCCTTGGTTGACGGTTTCAACAACGCGAGCGAGAGCGACGCCGCGCAGCACAGCATCGCCATCAGTTGCAGCGGCCCGAGCGGCTCGCGATGTACCACGGCACCCGACACCATCGCCACCACCGGCACCATCACCGACGACAGGCCCGCGATGTTGGCGGGTAACAAGCCGACGATGGCGAACCAGCACACGTTGCCAACGCACATGGGCACCAGGCTGATGTAGGCGATCACCGCAATCGATTGCCACGAGGGCATGAACCAGACGCCATCGCCGAACCACGCGGCGCCCATCATGGTCGGCACGGCGGTGATCAGCAGTTGCCAGCCAGTGAGCACGGTGGCCGGCACATCGATCTTGCTGCGTTTCAAGATCAGGGTGCCGATGGCCCAGCCCAGTCCGGCGGCGAGGCCCAGCAGCAAACCGAGCGGTGCCTGCGCATAGGCCTTGAAACTGGGCACCATCAACAGCAGCACGGCGGCGGCGCTCAGCAGCACCGCAAGCACCAGCCGTGCAGTCAGGCGCTCGCCGAGCACTGCCCAGGTGATGAGTGCCGACCACAGCGGCATGGTGAAGCCCAACACCGCTGCCTGGCCCGAAGGCAGCATGATGGCGGCGTAGCCGGTGGCGATGTTCCATATGACGAGATAAAAGAACGTGGCGATCGTCATGGCGCGCCAGTGCCGGCGCGCGATCAGCAGTGATTGGCCGCGCGCAAACGCAAAGGCAAGCAGGGCAACGCCGGCCACCGGCGTCGATATTGCCCGAAAAGTCCACACCGACACTTCGCGCATTGCCAGCGGAAACAGCGGCCAATTGGTCCCCCACACGAGGGTGAGCACGACGAGAAGAATCAGGGCGCGGCGCGGGATTGCTGCCGCGGCGGCAGCGGCAACCGGAGCAGCAGCAGACGTCACCGCGCGGCGCCGGCGTCGAAGCTGAATCCCGCGCTCTTGAAATGGGCGAGCGCGCCCGGCGCTGCCGACTCGATGGCAGCGGCCGCGTTCTGCGAAAAGGCGATGTCGTTCATGTCATGCACGCCACCGCTGATGATCACCTGGAGCACGCCTTCGGCCGTGCCGATGTTGCGAAACGCGCGGCACACCCCGGGCGGCACCGAGACGGTGTCAAACACGTCCAGCTCGATGCGGTCCTGCCCCTGATCATTCCAGGTCAGCTCGAAACGCCCCTGCAGCACGGTGAAGGTCTCGAAGGTCTGCTGATGCGCATGCAGGCCCGGCCCCTGCCCCGGCGGACAGACTGCCAGCGTCATCGTGATGCCGGCCGCGCCGGTGATCGGCGCGGCGCTGCTGATCGGCGTCTTTGCGTTCCCGTCGAGACCGATCACCGAGAGCAGCTTGCGTGCATAGACCACGTCGCGCGCCGCCTGCGGCACGGCGGTGTTCTGCTGGATTGGCAGGGGTGTGAGCGCTTTGAAGCGCGCCACGCGCGCGACCATGGCTGCGGCGCTGATATGGAGGGTTTTCATGGCGACTAGGGTGGGTCAAGGTGAAGCTGCGATTATGGGCCAATGACCGCACCGGCGTGGAGGCCTGACGATGCCTGCGCCGGGACACGTGGCAGGTGGCCCGTGCCAGTCTGCAGTCGGGCCACCGCGCGCACCGGCGCCCGCGCCCGGACTATTTGTATACAAAATAAAAGAGAATCGTATACAATAATTTTCACCCTCCGCACCCGGCCTCCACCCCGGAAATGTCCTCGATGCCCGCCGCGCCGCGCGCCTTGCGCATGATCCTCAATACCTTCGTCTCCGGGCCGCAGGCATGGTTTTTTCTAGCCGACGAGCGCGGCTATCTGCGCGAGGAAGGCATCGAACTTCAATTTACGCCGGGCGACACGGCAGCCAACGCTGTGCCGCGCGTGGCCCATGGCGAATTTGATGTCGGCTATGGCGACCTCAACGCATTGATCGAACTGGCCGCCGGCGACGCGGCGGGCGGCACCGCACAAGCGGTGGCCGTGTTTGCCACCTTCAACGCCTCACCCTATACCGTCGCGGTGCCGGCGGCAAGCCCCATCCGCACGCCGGCCGACCTCACCGGCCGCACGATCGGCTCCCATCCGAACGATGCGGCCATGCGCCTGTGGCCTGAACTGGCATTGCAGGCCGGCATCGATGCGGCCAGCCTCAAGATCGACATCTCGCCGCTGCCGCATCCGCACATGCTGGGCATGATGCTCAATGAGAAAAAATGGGACGGCATGTTCGGCTTCGTCAACACGCTGCGCGCCGCCGGGATTGAAGCGGGCATCGACAGCGACCATGCCTTGCGCTTTCTCGAATACCGCCACCACGTGCCCGATTTGTACGGAGCGGCGTTGATGGTGTCGCGCCATCTGCTGGAGAACGAACCGGGCGTCGTTGCCGGCCTCGTGCGCGCGATCAACCGCGGCGTGCGCGACACCATTGCCGACATCGATGCTGCGATCGACGCGGTGGCGCGGCGCGACCCGGCGCTCGACCGAGCCGCCAACCGTGCCCGCCTGGCGGGTACGCTCGCACTCGAAATGAGCCATCCGGAAGGCGCGCAGCTCGGCATCGGCGACCTCGATGATGCGCGCCTCGAGCGTGCCATTGCGCTGATCGTGGCGGCCAAGCGCCACCCGCGCCACCCGCGCGCCGACGAGCTCTTTTCCCGCCATTTCCTGCCACCCCTGTCCGAACGCGCGCGCAATCTGGCCCGCAACCCCGCCGCATGGTGACGCTCGCCCAGAGCGATCTGGCGCATTTGCGCCACGCCATCGCCGCATCACGCAGCGCGCGCCGGCGTGGCGATATGCCCTATGGTGCCGTGCTGATCGACGCGGCCGGCACCCTCCTGCTGGCCGCGCAAAACACCCAGGTCAGCGAACGTGACATCACCGGCCACGCCGAACTGAACCTGCTGCGCCAGGCCTCGCGGCAATTTGGCCCGGCCGCGCTCGCTGGTGGCACGGTGTTTGCGAGCGGTGAACCCTGCGCGATGTGCGCCGGCGCGCTTTACTGGTCCGGTGTGTCGCGTGTGGTATTTGCCCTTGGCGCGGCGGCGATGCAGCGCCTTGATTCATCCGACAGCGCGGCGGCATTGCCGGACTGTCGTAGCATACTGGGCGCGGCGGATCGGCCCATCGACGTTGTGGGACCTTGCCTGGAAGACGAAGCCGAACAGGCTTTTTTTGATCGTTAGTGAAAGTGAGAGGAGCGAACGCATCATGAAGAATCTATGCACCACCGTAGTCCACACCCTGCTGGCGCTGGCCTGCGGCGCGGCGGCCCTGCCGGCTTCTGCGCAAGACTGGCCGAGCCGGCCGCTGAAGCTTGTCGTGCCGTTCCCGCCCGGCGGCGCCAGCGACATCGTCGCACGCCTGATTTCCATTCCGTTGGGCGAGAAGCTCAAGCAGCCGGTGCTGGTGGACAATCGTCCCGGCGGCGGCACCACGATCGGCGCCAAGGCGGTGATCTCGGCCAATGACGGCTTTCATACGCTGTTTGTTTCGAACAGCGCGCCGATTTCGATCGCGCCTTTCCTGTTCGATGCGCCACCCTATGACCCCAACAAGGATTTCACCCACGCGGCGATGATCGGCACGGTGCCCAACGCATTCTTCGTGGCGTCCACCGTGCCGGCCAAGACCATGGCTGAATTCATCGGCTGGATCAAGGCGCAAAACAAGATGGTGCCCTTTGGCTCCGGCGGCGGCGGCTCGATCGGCCACATCGTCGGCGACATGTTCAAGAGCGAGCTCAAACTCAACATGGAGCACATCGCCTACAAGGGTTCGGCGCCCATGTTCCAGGACATGCTGGGCGGCCATCTGTCGGTCGGCGTCAACACCTTGACAGAAGTGGCCGAGTTGGCCAAGCAAGGCAAGCTGCGCGTGATTGCGGTCACCAGCCCGGCGCGCTCCAAGCTGCTGCCGGATGTCCCGACCATCGTCGAAGCCGGTTACCCGAAACTGGTGGCGGAAAACTTCGTCGGCATCTCCGGCGCGGCGGGCATGCCGGCCGCCGCCGTGGCCAGGCTCAATGCGGCGATCAGCGAAGCGGTGCGTGACCCAAAATTTGTCGCACGCCTCGAAGACCTGGGGTTCGTTGCCAAACCGATGACGGCTGCCGAATTCACCGGCTTCGTGCAAAAGCAGGTCAGCGAGTTCCAGCCGGCGGTCAAGGCATCGGGCGCCAAACTGAATTGATCTTCGCCGGACCCGTGTGGCCCGTATCGATTGGTACGGGCCTGCGCTGCGCAAAGTGTGGTGCAACCCATCACACAGACATGAAATAAAAAAGGGCGCCTGCGGCGCCCTTTTTTATATTGCGCAGAACAGCCCGTGTTTATTTGAGCGCGTTGAGGCCCGCTGCCGCGACCACGCCGTCCTGCTGCGCGGTGCCTCCCGATGCGCCAATGGCGCCGACCACCTTGCCGTTGACCACGATCGGCACGCCGCCCTCCACCGGCACCGCACCGCTCAAACCCAGAATGCGCAATCCGGCGCCACCGCCGGCGACGGCGTCCTCAAATACCTTGGTCGGACGCCGAAAAGCTGCCGCCGATTTGGCCTTGTCCACCGCGACCCAGGTGCTGCCGGTCTGGGTGCCGTCCTGACGTTCGAAATAGACCTGATGGCCACCGGTATCGACGACTGACACGGCCATGAACCAATTGTTCTTTTTCGATTCGGCAATGGCGGCGGCAACCGCTTTTTTGGCCGCGTCTATGCCAATCGATTCGCCATACGGGGGCGGCGTCTGTGCGGTAGCGCTGAATGATGCGGCTGCAGCGACAGCAACCAATGCGGTCTTGATGAATGTTGTGAACATGTTGGCTCCTTGATAGTGGGTCTGCTGATGGAATGGATCTGCTGATGGAATGGCTCTTCTGGTGGAGTTGGCAGGACTGATTGCAGCGTCGAATGTGCCAGGCTGCACTTCACTGCCCCGGGGTTCGCGCTCGGATTCGCATCCGAACCGGCATGCTACGCAAGCACACCGGATAGTGCTTGACCAATGTCAAGCATTGGCGGCAAATACGTCTGGTATCGCCGGGGCACATCCGGTGTTGCGGGGCGTGGGTAGGAATCGCGTGCGGGGAAAGTGCCGGCTCCCGTAGCGGCGAAATCGCGTTTCGCAGCCCGCGCCCGGCGCCTTGCGTCGGGGGACACATCGTGGAGGGGACGGAACATGATGCACAGCGTTGCGCCGCCGCTGCCGGGACGCCCCGCGCGCAGGACTCGCGATGGATGCGCAAGCCCGTTTGTTAAACTGCCACGCATGCCCACCACTCGTGCCGCCAGTCCGAAAGCAGTGCCCGTGCGGGCCGCGCGCGATGCCAGTGGTGCCGACAGCGCCGATTTGGTTGCCTTGCTCACCCGCATCGCCAAACAGGACCACCGCGCCCTCGCTGCGTTTTATGATACGACCGCAGGGCGCGTCTACGGCCTCGCACTGCGCATTGCACGCTCGGAAGCACTGGCCGAAGAAATCAGCGGTGATGTCTACCTGCAGGTTTGGAAAAACGCAGCGAGCTACAACGCAGAGCGCGGCCATCCGCTTGCCTGGTTGATGGTAATGACGCGTTCGCGTGCACTCGACCAGTTGCGCCGCGTCGACCCGGCCGAGAGCCATGCCGAGCCCGAACTGCTGGCGGAAGCAGTAGACGAGAACGACCCGCGCAACCTGCTCGCCGCGGTGCAGGAACACGGCGCCCTGCATGCTGCGCTCGCCGCTCTGCCGGCAGTGCAGCGCCAATTGCTCGCGCTCGCTTTTTTTCAAGGCCTCACCCACAGTGAAATCGCCGCCCACACGCGCATGCCGCTGGGCACCGTCAAAACTCATGTCCGCCGTGCCTTACAAGCCCTGCGCACGGCATTGGAAACCGCATGAAAAGCACCTCCGCTCACTCGCGTGCCGCTGCGCGCCGCACCCCCGCCCTGTCGGCCAACCCCATCATTGATGACGCGCTCGATCAGGCCCTGCTCCTCGCGCTTGCCCCGATTGCCCCCCCGCGCGTGGCCAAGGCGCGCATGCTCAAAACGCTGATGCAACGCACCGCACCGATTCGGCTGCCTGCCCACACCGGGCCGGCAAAGCGCGCCGACGCGCCGCGCAGGCCCGTCACGATTGCCGGCGGCAGTACACCCTGGAAGCGCTTCGCGCCTGGCATCGAACGCAAGGTGCTGTTTCGTGAGGCAGGCACCTTTGCCTTCCTGTTGCGCCTCGAGGCTGGCGCGGCGATTCCACAACACGAACACGCACATCACGAGGAATGCCTGGTGCTTGAAGGCGCAGTCGAGATCGACGGCACGATGGTACGCGCCGGCGATTTTCATTTCGCGCCGCAAGGCGTACGCCATTTGCCGATCCGCGCCCACGTGCCGTCGGTGCTGTATCTGCGCACCGTTGCGTAAGTCGTTGTTGACCCTGCCGCTGGCCGCCGGACCCCTCGCCGCGCTGATCATCTGCACCATCGTAGGTGGTCTGGCCATCGACCGTGGGTTCGGGGTGCCAGGGCAGATTGCGGTCACACTTTTCGTCTGGGTGCAATTGGTCTGGCTGTGCGCGCGGGCCGATGTCGCATTGCGCACGCGCCTGGTCGCCTGCGTATGGATTGCGGGTCTCGGCGAAATCGGCGCCTCGCTGCTCTGGCGCCTGTATGACTACCAGTTTTTCAACGTGCCGCTGTTTGTGCCGCCCGGGCATGCTCTCCTCTATCTTCTCGGAATGCTCATTGCAGAACGGCTCCCACCAAGGGTTACAAGCCCAGTGCCGTGGATCGCCGCCCCGTTTGTGGCGCTGCTCGCGGGATTTGGCATCGACACCTTGAGCTTCTGGCTGTTTGCCCTCTTTGCGTTTTTCATGCGCTTCGGACGCGATAAGCCGCTCTACGCAACCATGTTCGTGCTGGCACTGATCATGGAGATCATCGGCACCTCGCTCGGCAACTGGCACTGGCCGGCGGAAGTCCGCCACACTTCCCTCACGACGCTCAATCCACCGCTGGCGGCCGGCGTGTTTTATTGCGTGCTCGACTGGCTGGTAGGCCTGCGCGCACGTGCCACCGGATTGAGCGTGGCGCGACCGGCGCAGGCGCAGCCCGCTTAGGATTCCCGGTGCGCCCCTTGGCGCTGTGATACCTTCGCCGCTGGTCAAACCGACGGACGCCAAAAATGCCGCAGCAATCGTTTCTTGATTTGCCTTCCAAAGCGCGCATCACCCTGCCGCCGCTGGCATGCGATGCGCACGTGCATGTGTTCGGCCCGGCGGCCAAGTTCGCCTACGACCCCAAGGCACCCTACACACCAGCCGACGCGCCCAAAGAGAAGTTGTTTGCGATGCACGCGCACATCGGCATCACGCGCTGCGTGATCGTGCAATCTGCCGCACATGGCTTCGATAACAGCGCGTCAGCCGATGCCATTGCCGCCAAGGGCGGTGACTACTGCGGTGTGGCGCTGGCACCGGTCGATGTCTCCGACGCCGAACTCAAGCGCCTTGACGCGCAGGGTTTTTGCGGCGTGCGCTTCAACTTCATGCAGCACCTGGGCAAGGGCGCGAACCCGGAGGAGGTCATCGCTCTCACCAAACGCCTGGCGCCGCTCGGCTGGCATTTGCAGATTCACTTTCACGGAGACGCCGTACACGAATTCGGCCCCATCCTCAAACGCTCGGCGGTGCCGGTGGTGATCGACCACCAGGGGCGCATTGATCCCTCGCAAGGCATCGATGGCAAAGACTTTCGCGCCCTGCTTGAGTTGATGCGCGATGCCAAATTTCGCATGAAGGTAAGCGGCTCGGAGCGCAACTCCAAACAAGCGCCGCCGTGGCGTGATGCGGTGCCCTTCGCGGCCAAACTCGTCGCCGAATTTGGCGACCGCTGTTTCTGGGGCACCGATTGGCCGCATCCCAACTTGAATGCGATTCCAGACGACGGCGCATTGACTGATGTGCTCGCCGAGATTGCGCCATCGAGCGCCGCGCTGCAGGCCTTACTGGTCGACAACCCTGCCGGCTTTTATCGTTTTGCAAAAAGATAAGTTGAGGAAATACTCATGAAGATGTTGATCAAGTTGCTGGTGGCGGTGTGTATGGCGCCGCTCGCACACGGCCTTGCATTCGCGCAAGCCTTTCCTTCCAAGCCGCTCAAGATCGTGGTGCCCTTCGCGGCCGGTGGCTCGGCCGATGCGATGGCGCGCATCCTCGCGCAGGGCATGACGGTGCAACTGGGGCAGCCGATCACGATTGAAAATCGTGGCGGCGCGGGCGGCATCATCGGCATTGACGCAGTGGCCAAGGCCGCGCCCGACGGCTACACCCTGGGCCTGGGCAATGCGACCGGCATGTCGGCGGCGCAATTCATGACCGACAAGATGCCCTTCGATTCCGACCGTGATCTCGCGCACCTGACTCTCGTGGTGCGCGTGCCGGAAGTGCTGGTGGCCAATTCGAAACTCGGATTCAACACCGCGGCCAACCTCGTCACTTACGCCAAGGCCAACCCGGGCAAGCTCAACTACGGTTCCGCAGGCGCGAGTTCGATCATCCGCTTGGCGGTCGAATTGTTCAAGGTTGAAGCCGGCGTTGACATCGTGCATGTGCCCTACAAGGGCATCGGACCGGCGGTGATCGACTTGCTCGCCGGACAGGTGCAACTCACGATTGCCGACGTGCCGGCGGTGTTGCAGCACATTCGCTCGGGCGCGTTAAAGCCGCTCGCGATCACCAGCGCCAAGCGCGTGCCGATGCTGCCCGATGTGCCGACCACCGCTGAAGTGGGTTACCCAAAAGTGTTGTCGGACAATTGGTACGGCCTGATTGCGCCGGGTGCGACGCCAGCTGATGTACAAAGGCGTCTGCACACAGCAGCGGTGGCGGCATTGCAATCGCCGGACATCGCCCAGCAGTTTCTGGCACAGGGAGCGTTGCCGGCGCCGGGCTCGTCAGATGATTTCCGCGCCACGCACCGTGATGAAAAAGCCAAGTGGCTGCCGATTGTGAAGGCGAACAACATCAAGCTCGATTGATCCGGTCATGACTGGAACGTACACTGAAAGGCGCATTGTCCTCGGCGTCACTGGCGGTGTGGCCGCCTACAAGGCCTGTGAACTGGCGCGTCTGTGCGTCAAGGCAGGTATCGCGGTCGACGTGGTGATGACCCAGGCAGGAGAGCATTTCGTCAGCGCCGTCACCTTCCAGGCGCTCTCCGGCCGCCGCGTCTACACCGATTTGTGGGATGCCTCGATCCCCAACAACATGGCGCACATCGAACTCACGCGCGCCAACCCGGGGCGGGCCGCCGCCATCGTCGTGGTGCCGGCCACTGCAGACTTCATGGCCAAGCTGGTGCATGGCCGCGCGGATGATCTGCTTTCCACCATGATCGTGGCGCGCCAGCCCGCTTGCCCCTTGCTGCTGGCGCCGGCGATGAATGTCGAGATGTGGCAAAACCTGGCGACGCAACGCAATGCGCTGCAACTGCGCGCCGACGGCATCACCTTGCTGGGCCCAGGCCGTGGCGATCAGGCCTGCGGTGAAACCGGTGACGGGCGCATGCTCGAACCGGAAGAAATCTTTCAAAGCATTGAGGCCCTGTTCGCACCGCAATTGTTAAGCGGCAAGCGCGTACTCATCACGGCGGGGCCGACGCAGGAGCCGATCGACCCGGTGCGCGTCATCACCAATCACAGCTCCGGCAAGATGGGCTATGCGCTGGCTGACGCTGCACGTGCTGCTGGTGCCGATGTGACATTGGTGAGCGGCCCGGTAGGGTTGGCGACGCCCTTCAATGTAACGCGTGTCGACGTGCAGACGGCGCGCGAAATGTTTGATGCGGTGAAACTGCGTGCCAGCCAATGCGACATCTTCATCGCGGTCGCGGCGGTTGCCGACTATCACGTCATCAACGGCAGTGCGCAGAAGATCAAGAAAGACGGCTCGGGCAAGTTCACCCTTGAACTGGCCGAGAACCCCGACATCCTCGCGCACGTGGCCGCGCTGCCGGACGCACCGTATTGCGTCGGCTTCGCCGCGGAGAGCGAGAAACTGCTGGAGCATGCTGACGACAAGCGCAAGCGCAAGAAAGTGCCACTGCTGGTCGCCAACGTTGCGCAAGCCGCTTTTGGCGCCGACGAGAACGATGTCGTGTTGCTCGATGATGCGGGCACCCACACGCTGCCACGCGCGCCCAAGACCCTGCTCGCGCGGCAGATCATTGACCGCGTTGCCCGCGCCGTCACCTCAAGGGCGCGCTGACGTCTCTCCAGCGCGCAACCGCCATGCGCGTTGCGCCCGATCCACTGCCGAAAGAACGCGTGAAGCTTTCTGTCCTCGACCAATCCCCGATCATCAGCGGGCACAGCGCAGCCGACGCCATCGCTGCCACGCTCGAGTTGGCACAGGCCGCCGAAACCCTTGGCTACCAACGCTTCTGGCTCGCCGAGCATCATGGCCTGCTGAGCCTGGCGGACCCCTGCCCGGAAATTTTGCTGGCACGCATCGGCTCACTGACGAAGAAGATTCGCATTGGTACCGGCGGCATTCTGTTGCCGTACTACGCGCCTTTCAAGGTGGCCGAGCAGTTCCGCATGCTCGAAACCTTGTTCCCTGGCCGGCTCGATCTGGGCATTGGGCGCGCGCCCGGCGGGGACTTGAAAACTGCGCGCGCGGTAAGCGGCTGGACTACAGGTGGCGCCTACGATGGCGCTGAGCGCTTCGCGGAGCAGGTGGCGGAGCTGATTGCGCTGCTCGACGGCGCGTTGCCGCCGGAGCACCCCTATGCAGAAGTCGCGTTGCAACCCGATGCGCCCACGGCACCGCAAATCTGGGTGCTGGGGTCGAGCGACTACGGCGGTGCGCTCGCTGCGCATATGGGCTTGCGCTTTGCGTTTGCGCATTTCATCAATGCGTTCGGCGGGCAACCGGTGGCGCAGGCGTATCGCGACCATTTCACACCAGCACCGCATGTGGCAAGTACGCGCGGCGCGGTGACGCCGGTGCCGCATTTGGCGATTGCCGTGTTTGCAATTTGCGCGGACACGCAGGCCGAAGCGGACATCTATGCGCAAGCAGTGGACGTGCGCCGGGTGCAGATGGCTTACGGCATCAACGCGCCAATCCCCTCGCTGGAAGAAGCGCGCACCCGCGCCCAGCACTTTTCCGACCGCGACCGCATGGTGATCGAACGCGAACGCCCGCGCGCCATCATTGGCACACCGGACTTCGTGGCCGACCGCATCGCCGAATTGGCCGAGTTGTTCGTGGCGGACGAAGTAGTGGTCTTGAGCGTCGCACCGGACTACGGCGTGCGGCTCAAATCCTACGAATTGCTGTCACGCAGCATCTCGCCTGCGGACTAACTTCGTGTCACGATACGGCGTGAATGTAGTGCTTACTTAAGAGGGAGTTTGGGCGCAGCTCGCACGGGGATGCGCGCTTTTAGACGCAGCACTCGACAGGTGTATATTGACAAAAATGATGCTTTGCACTATATTTCACATAGTGAAATATCGTTTTATTTAATGAGATTTCGTAAACACTTGAGGAGCTGCACGCCATGAACGCCCCGCAATCGATCTACGCCCCCGGCATTGAAATCACCGCGCCAATTAGCCCGGCGTTTGCCGAGATACTTACGCCAGAAGCACTGCTGTTCATCGCAAAACTGCAGCGTGGCTTTGGTGTGCGCCGTGCCGAATTGCTCGCGGCGCGCGCGACGCGCCAGCAGGATTGGGATGCCGGCAAGTTGCCGGATTTTCTGCCCGAGACCGCGCACATTCGCGCGGATGACTCGTGGCGCGTGAATGCGTGCCCGGCTGACTTGCAGGATCGCCGCGTGGAAATCACCGGCCCGGTCGATCGCAAGATGGTGATCAACGCGCTCAACTGCAGCGCCAACACCTTCATGGCGGACTTCGAAGATTCGAACACGCCAACCTGGACCAATCAGATCGAAGGCCAGATCAATCTGCGCGACGCGATTCGCCGCAGCATCAGCTTTACCAATGAAGCGGGCAAGTCCTATTCATTGAATGAGAAGACTGCCGTGCTGATCGTGCGTCCGCGCGGCTGGCATCTGGACGAGAAGCACATGCTGGTCGATGGTGCACCGGTGTCGGGCGGCATTTTCGATTTTGGCTTGTATTTCTTTCACAACGCGAAAGAACTGATCAAGCGTCACAGCGGCCCCTACTTCTACATCCCGAAGATGGAGTCGCATCTGGAAGCGCGTTTGTGGAACGACATTTTTTGCATGGCGCAAGATGATCTTGGAATTCCGCGCGGCACCATCAAGGCGACGTGTCTGATCGAGACGTTGCTCGCGGCGTTCGAGATGGATGAAATTTTGTATGAGATGAAGGAACACTCGGCGGGGCTGAACGCCGGCCGTTGGGACTACATCTTTGGCGCGATCAAAAAACTGCGCATGAACAAGGATTTTTGCCTCGCCGACCGCGCACAGGTGACCATGACTGCGCCCTTCATGCGCCCCTACTGCCTGCTGTTGGTGAAGACTTGCCACAAGCGCGGCGCGTTTGCGATGGGCGGCATGGCGGCGCAGATTCCAATCAAGAATGACACGGCGGCCAACGACGCGGCGATGGCGCGCGTCAAGGCCGACAAGCAGCGCGAAGCGACCGATGGCTATGATGGCACCTGGGTCGCGCACCCCGGCCTCGTGGGCATTGCCAAGGCCGAGTTTGATGCGGTAATGAAATCGGCAAACCAGATTTCGCGCCAGCGTGATGATGTGAATGTGGTGGCCAAAGACCTGCTCAACTTCGGCCCGGAAGGTCCGATCACCGAAGCTGGTCTGCGCATGAACATCAATGTCGGCATTCAGTACATCGGTTCGTGGCTCGGCGGCAATGGCTGCGTGCCTATCTACAACCTGATGGAAGATGCTGCGACGGCAGAGATCTCACGCTCGCAAATCTGGCAATGGATTCGCAGCCCGAAAGGCAAGCTCGACGATGGACGCAAGATCAACCGCGAGATGCTGTCGTCGATGGTGCCGCAGGAGTTGCCGAAAATTCGTGAGTACCTCGGTGATGCCGGCTGGGCTTTGGGCAAGTATGAAGAAGCGGCGAAGATGTTCGAGCAGATGTGCCTTGATGACAACTTCGTTGAGTTTCTGACGCTGCCGGCTTACGAGCGAATCGACTGAACGGTGGGAGCCGCAGGCACGCGGCGCCGGCGCAGCGGTGCAAGGTTCAAGCTGTGAGGGCTGATTTTCAATTGACCCTGCCCCGCTAAGCCCCACACAGAGCAAATTCCAGGAGATTGTCGGCTGAAACCCTTGGCCACCAAGGGTTGTGGAGCATTGGTTATTTTTTAGCCGATGCTGCCGCTACAATTGCGGCATGACGTCGCCCATTCACTATCGCATCACTTGCGCCCACCCGGGCGCGCATTTGTTTCGCATCACCCTCACGATTGCCGAACCGGATCCGGCTGGTTGCGTGGTCTCGTTGCCGGCGTGGATACCGGGCAGCTACATGATCCGGGAGTTCGCTCGCAATATTGTGCGGATCCGCGCGAGCAGTGGCCGCCGTGCAATCACCCTAACCAAGCTCGACAAGCACACTTGGCGCGCAGCACCGTGCACGGGCGCGCTCGTCATCGAGTACGAGGTTTACGCTTGGGATCTGTCGGTGCGCGCCGCGCATCTCGACGAGACGCATGGGTTCTTCAATGGCACCAGCGTGTTTCTGCGCGTGCACGCACAGGAGACGGTGGCGCACGCGGTGGACATCGTGCGTCCAGCGGGCCGCGGCTATGGTGCGTGGCGCGTTGCGACGTCATTGCCGCGTGCGCTTGGCACGACGGCCTATGGCTTTGGCGCCTACCAGGCTGAGAGCTACGACGCGCTGATCGATCATCCGGTCGAAATGGGCACGTTCACGCTGGTCGAGTTTGCTGCTTGCGGGGTGCCGCATGCGGTGGCGATTACTGGCCGGCACGATTGCGACAGCGCGCGCCTCGCTGCCGATTTGACGCGCATTTGTGAAGCGCAGATTCGTCTGTTTCACGGTGCGCGTGCTACGGCAAAGGACGCGCCTTTTGCGACGTATCTGTTTCTCGTACTCGCGGTCGGCGATGGCTATGGCGGCCTCGAACACCGCGCGTCCACGGCGCTCATCTGCACGCGCAATGATTTGCCGCACGCGGGCCTCAAAGAGAGCAGCGAAGGCTACCGCACCTTTCTCGGTCTGTGCAGCCACGAATACTTTCATGCGTGGAACGTCAAGCGCATCAAGCCGGCAGCCTTCACGCCATACGACCTGACACAGGAGAACTATACGAGCCTGCTGTGGGCCTTCGAGGGGTTTACGTCTTACTACGATGATTTGATGCTGCTGCGCGCGAGCGTGATTTCGCTACAGGAGTATCTCGACCTGCTGGCCCGCACGATTCGCCAGGTGCTGCGGGGTGCAGGACGCAACAAGCAGAGCGTGGCCGAGTCGAGCTTTGATGCATGGATCAAGTACTACCGGCAAGACGAGAACGCGCCCAATGGCATCGTGAGTTACTACACGAAGGGGGCGCTGGTCGCGTTGTGTCTGGACTTGACATTGCGCGCGGGTACGCGCGGGCGGCGCTCGCTCGACGATGTGATGCGCTTGCTGTGGCACGAGTACGGCATACACCAGACTGGCGTGCCAGAGGATGGCATCGAGCGTGCGGTGCTGGTTGTCGCGGGTACTGCGGCGGGCAGCGCAAGCACAGCTGCGGAGGTGCGGGCGCTGCGCCGGCAGCTACAGCGATTCTTTCGCAACGTGGTGGGTAGTACTACGCCACTGCCTTTGCAGCGACTTCTCAAAGACGCAGGCTTTGCCCTGGATGCGCGCGCCGGCAGCGGCGCTGGCTTAGGGATACGCACGGCTGCGGCTGCCAATGGCGTGAAGCTGACCCACGTGCTTGATGGCGGCGGCGCGCAGGCCGCGGGCCTCTCGGCGGGCGATGTGATCGTTGCAGTGGATCGACTGAAGGTCACCCAGCCCGTATTCGATCATCATCTGGCGCGCAAACCCGCTGGCGCATCAGTCGAGGTGCATGCCTTCCGGCGCGACGAACTCTTCTCTCGCAACGTACGCGTTGGCAGTCCCGAAATTGACGTGACGCTCGTGGCCAACTCGGTGGCCGCCTCGCAAAAATCGAGTACGGGCCAAGGCCGCAAAAGGACTATGCGCGCTGCGGCTTGACGTTGGACCCCTGCACCATTACCCGGTACGTCAGCGGGGTGGCAACAAACCGCTAGAGAATAACGCCTGGAATCTTGGACAAATCAACATCGTCGATCTGTTCAGGATTCATGAATTGCTCGGCGTATTTGAGATAGACCTTCTCGCGGATGAACACGTCGAACAAATCCGGGTCAACGTGCCCATTGAGCTTGAACTTGCCCAAAATGTCGAGTGACTCGGTGAGGGTCTTGCCTTTTTTGTAGGGGCGGTCACGTGCGGTCAACGCTTCGAAAATATCGGCAATGCCCATCACTCGCGCCTGCACACTCATCTCATCACGCTTGAGGCCCTTTGGGTAACCCTTGCCATCCATGCGCTCGTGGTGGCCGCCGGCATACTCGGGCACATTCTTGAGATGCTTGGGCCACGGCAACTCTTCGAGCATCTTGATGGTGGCCACGATGTGATGGTTGATGATCTGGCGCTCATCCGCGGTCAAGGTACCGGCACGAATCGTGAGGTTTTTCAATTCCTCGTCTGTGAGGAAACTGCTTTCGACGCCGTTCACATCGCGCCAGCGGTAGGCGGCAATGCGGTTGACGCGCGCGATGTCTTCTTCTTTCATGAATTCGCCGCCGACGTTGGCGCGGCGCAGAAACTCGCGGTCGCTATCCAACTCGACCGTGCGCGCATCGGCGTCTGCCTGCGTCATCTGCCCCTTCAGCACTGCAATTTCAAGATCGCGTTTGAGCACTTCAAAGCGCGTATCCACCAAATGAACGCGGTCAAAAATGGTTTCGAGCTTCGTGGACTTGTCGACCACATGCACTGGTGTGGTCACCTTGCCGCAATCATGCAACAGGCCGGCAATCTTCAATTCATAGCGGTCACGATCCGTCATGGTGAAGTCTTTAAGCGGCCCGACCGTAGTCTGATTGACTGCCTCGGCCAACATCATGGTGAGCGTCGGCACACGCTGACAGTGGCCGCCGGTGTAGGGTGATTTTTCATCGATGGCGGTGTTCATCACGTTGATGAACGACTCAAACAGTTGCTCTAGCTGCAGGATCAGATTGCGATTGGTGAGCGCGATTGCCGCTTGAGAGGCCAAGCTTTCGGCAAGGCGCTGGTCGGCGTCGGAAAACGTGGTGACGCCACCGGTAACTGGGTCCTTGCGGTTAAGCAGTTGCAGCACCCCGATGATTTCATTCTCATGATCGCGCATCGGGATTGTGAGAAACGAGGTCGAGCGATAGCCGGTCTTCTTGTCGAACGCTCGCGTGCCGTTGAAATCGAAGCCCTCAGCCGTATAGGCATCGGCAATGTTGACCGTATCGCCGGTGAGCGCCGCGTAGGCCGCAACCATGTTGCGGTTGGGGCTGCCGTCTTCGGCGTAGAGTTTGATCGGATAAAAGGTGATCGGGTTGCCCGACGTGCCGCCCAAGCGGATGTTGAGGGTGTCGTTGAGCAGGATTTCAAATGTCAAGGTATCGCCATCGGCCACCCGATACAACGTGCCACCGTCCGCATTGGTGATGTGTTTTGCCGCGTTGAGAATCTTGTCGAGCAGCGCATTGATATCGCGCTCCTGCGACAGGGCCGCGCCCACCGCGTTGAGCTGCTCAAGCCGCTTAAACAGCTCCTCGACAGAAACCACAGACATCGTTTACTTGATGCAGACCGTGCGAACCTGTTTGAGATCGGTCAAGCCCATCAGCACTTTTTCCATGCCGTCCATCTTGAGGGTGTTCATACCCTCTTCTACGGCGCAGACAAACAGCTCTGCGACCCGCGCACGCTCCTGAATCATTTTCTTGATGCGCTCCGATGCGATCATGAGCTCGTGCAGACCGGCGCGGCCGCGATACCCGGTGTTGGAGCACTTGTCGCAACCTTTCGAGCGGAACATGGTCAGCTTGCCATCCTTGCCATACTCGGTCATCCAACGGTCATACAACTTCTTGAACGAGCCTTGCGCATCGGCTTTCCACGCCGGTGTCTTGACCAGTTCTTCGGCGTACTCCGTGATGAACGATTTGAGTTCACCAGCCTCGGGATGATAGGACTCCTTGCAGTCGCCGCACAGGCGCTTGGCCAGCCGCTGCGCGAGAATGCCGAGAAGCGCGTCGCCGAAGTTGAACGGGTCGCAGCCCATGTCAAGCAGCCGGATCACTGCCTCCGGCGCGCTATTGGTGTGCAGGGTGGCGAACACCAAGTGACCAGTGAGCGAAGCCTCAATGCCGGTGCCGGTGGTCTCGGCATCGCGCATCTCGCCGACCATGATGATGTCCGGGTCCGCACGCAAGAAGGCCTTCATCACCACCGCAAAATCGAGCCCGGCCTTTTTGTTGACCTGCACCTGGCGCAAGCCTTTTTGCGTAATTTCGACCGGGTCTTCCGCTGTCCAGATTTTGGTATCGGGTGTATTTAGAAAACCGAGCACCGAGTGCAGCGTGGTGGTCTTGCCGGAGCCGGTCGGCCCGCACACGAAAAATAATCCGTAGGGCTTGCTGACGGTTTTCTTGAGGTTGTCGTTGTTGTATTTGGTGAGACCGAGCTTGTCGATTGGGATTGGCTCACCGGCCGCCAGAATACGCATGACTACGTCTTCCACACCGCCCTGGGTCGGGATGGTCGCAACCCGCAACTCGATATCGAGGGGGCCGAATTTCTTGAACTTGATCTTGCCGTCCTGCGGCCTGCGCTTCTCGGAAATATCAAGATCGCACATGATCTTGAGCCGGGCGGCGATAGCTGCCCGATAACTTGCCGGAATTTCGATATAAGGTATCAGTGAGCCATCCTTGCGGAAGCGAATCTCGGTCTTGGCCTTGCCTGGATAGGGTTCAATGTGTATATCCGATACGCCCATGTTGTAGGCATCAACAATGATTTTATTGACCAGTTTGACCAACTCATTGTCTGCGGCGGCATCTACATCGTCCGCCGAATTGCCGAGGGAATCAACCGCCTCGTCATCATCCATACCGGAAAGCAAGTCGTCGATGGAACTGGTATCTGCTACATCACCGAACAACGAGTTGAGCGTCAGTTTGAATTCCTGCCGTGTCGTCACGCGAAACACAATCTTCGATGCACGTGGAAACACATTGGTCACGATACGCGAACTCTTGACGCGCTCCGGATCGAGGCAGAGTACGACCAACCCTTCTTTGGTGTCGTCAATCGGCACCCATTCGCTCGATTCGACGTAGTCCCGCTTGAGGTTTTTGAGCAGGTCGACGGGTTTGATGCGGTCGGCCTTAAAAGCTTCGTACGGCACGGCGAAAAACTTGGCCAAGGCCGCGCCCAGCGCGGGCAGCTTGACCTGAAATTCCGAAATCAGAATGTCTTCAATATCGGTGCCCTTGCGGCGTGCCGAGCGCGTCGCCAAATCAAACTCCTGCGCCGACAACACGGCATCCGCCACCAGATAGTCATACTTTGTCTTGACCGGCTGACCAGATTTTTGGCGTTGGCGAAACGCAATCGCAAGTGTTTGGGTAAGTGCGCCAACGCCTTCTTCTTCGAGCGTGCCAAACGGCTGTCCAGACTTGTTATTGATGATCTGAACAACACCAATAAGTTCGCCAGCCTGGGCATCCACCACTGGCGCCACCAGCATCTGTTTGGTTCGATATCCCGTGCGCTTGTCCACCTCCTGCAAAAAGCGCAAGTTCGGATTGTGCGACTTCAGCTCAACTTCGTCGTAAACGTCCTTCAGATTGGTGATTTTGCGCGACAACGCCACATAGCCCGCAATACTTTGCTCCGCAATGGGAAGTTTGAGATCCTTGAATGAATTGAGGCCGGTCTTGACCTTCGAGACAATAGATGCCTTGTCTTCGCCAATAGAGTAAATAGTCAGGCGGTCTGCATTGAATAGATTGCAGATCTCCTGGCTGACTTCCAGCATAATTTCATCAACATTGCTCGTCGCATGAATCCGGTTGGTGACGGTCTGCAAGTTTTTCTGAAAGTTCAGTTTCAGATTGACATCCGGCCCCTGGGTGGCCGGTTTGGGACTCAAGACTGCACTCATATAAACCTCACGCGGTGAACACTGCAATTACACCCGAAACGAGCTATTGAACCGATTGAATTGCCCCGCCGCTTTTCGCGGCCCACAGGCCGCCATCCAGCAAGGCGACCCGAAAGCCCCGGTGCGCCAGCAGGAACGCAGCTGCCGCACTGCGTCTCCCGCTCTGACAATACACCAAGTACTCGCGCGCCTTGTCGAGTACGGAAAACGCGTTTCGAATCTCAGCAAGCGGCACGTTGATCGCGCCGGGCATGCGGTCGTACTGATACTCGGACGGGTAACGTACGTCGAGCCATTGCGCACCCGCCGCGGCCTTGGCCGTCGCTGCGGCCATGGAAATCCGGTTAAGCAGCGGCTCTTTGAGCAGGGCAATGAAATCCCGCTTGGCAAGACGCAGCAATACGCCGTCGAGCTTCATGGCAACCGATGCATTGCGCTTCGCTTCTGACACCAGCGCTTCCTCGCCAAAAGCATCACCGCTCTTGAGTTCAGCCAAGGTAACGATGACACCGCCCACCGTACGGGTCACTTGCGCACGGCCTGATTCGATCACGTAGTAGTAATCCCCCTCATCACCCTCGGAGATAACCCGCTCGCCAGCCTTCGCTTCCACGCGCTCAAACCGTTTGAGCAACTCGCCAATGTGAGCCGGCGGGAGATTGGCAAACGCACCCGATTGCAAGTTGCGCACACTGAAGACACCCGACATCACGTTCCAGCTGGGAGGCACTGCATTCTTGCCGTCGACGACAGCTGCGCCATTGCCAAGCGTCTGAAATCTTCCCGTACGGGTGGAGTCAAACGCCGCCAGTTGATCCCAGGTCAGCATGATGTCCAGCAGGTCGGGATCGATCCTGATCAGTTGTGCGTCAGACAGCGCCTTCGCGCCCACCACCCCAGAATCGCGTTTGACGGCATTGCGCGCGGCTGGCGATCCTCCCTTGAGGATTTCTTCCACCCCGTCAGCCAATGTCAGCGTCAGGTCACCTGCCACGAGGAATGACATCTGCTCACCCGGCGCGCGCGCGCGGAACGGATCCATGCCTGCGGGAATGCTTTCGACATAACACAATTCGGAAAACTCCTTCAGGCGCGCGTCCGACAGGGTAGACAGCGGTTCGAACCGGCGCAGCACCTCGACAGAAACAACGCTCATGTCTGCTCAAAACTCAAAAATCTGACCATTCTGGAGCATGCGCGGTTTGTAGTCACCGGCAAACTCTTCGATTTCCTGCATCGTCAGTTCAATCTCGCCCGGCTTAAGGTGGGTAATGAAAATTTCCGCGCTACGCTCGAGCTTGCCCAGCTCTTCCGCGAGCAAACTTGGACAGAGGTGTTTCGACGCTACCGCAAGCTGGCGCTCCCGGTTGCAGAACGCTGTTTCGATAATCAGATACTTGAGATCCGGAATCCGGTTGACCACTTTCCAGAGCGGATCGTTGGTGAAGGTATCCCCAGAAAATACCAGACTCGCCTGCCCGCTATTGATCTGATACCCCACTGCGGGCACCGTGTGGTTGGCGGGCAATACCGTTAGGTTGCGGCCGCCGAGCGAAATCGTTTGACCTTCCTTGATCTGCTCGTAGCGCATGAACGGCTTTTCCGCAGTGGGAATCGCCGTGAAGTCAGGCCACACGCTCCAGTTGAAAATGTGCTTCTTGAGCGTATCAAGCGTTTCTTCTATCGCATAAATCGTAATTGGACGATCTCGCATCGCACCCACCGTGTCGACAATGAACGGAATTGTCGCGATGTGATCCAGATGGGAGTGCGTAAGAAATATGTGATCGATCATCGACATCTCAGTCAGTGAAAGATCGGTCACGCCGGTACCTGCGTCAATCAGCACATCATTGTCGAGACGCAAAGAGGTGGTGCGCAGGTGCTTGCCGCCGATTCCACCGCTGCAGCCGAGAACTTTGACTTTCATCGCACTTGGCCTGTCATTTCTCGTCAAAGTTGGTCACGCCGTCCCAATTCGGACCCGGCGGATTATTACGATAGTGAACTGCACGCTTGGCGTACATCTCGTACAGGTAGCAGTCAGGATTGATCCGCTGCAGATTGAGCAATCCAACCTCGACCTGATCCCACTGCTGCCCGCGATAAGCCTTGAGGGTGTCGCGCCAAAGTTTGATTTCATCTTTCAGTTTCTTGTCTGCCTCGGCCTCCAGGCAGAGCGGCTCGAATATCGCGACCGGGTCGTTCCTGCCTTTTACACGAATCCGATCAAGCTCACGATACAAAAAATCCTTGACGATCTTTTCAGTGTTTTCACCCACCATGACTCCCACGCCGTATTCCTTGGTACGCCCCTCCAGGCGCGATGCCAAATTGACCGGGTCACCCATCACAGTGTAAGCCTTGCGCACCTTGGAACCCATGTCACCAACGCGGACATGCCCCGAGTTAAGGCCGATGCCTATTTTAAGATCGGGCCATCCCTTGGCAATGAATTTCTGCCGCAATTGCGTGCAAGCCACCTGCATTTCCAACGCACTCAAGACAGCCTGACGTGCGTGCTCCGGATCCGGGACCGGTGCCCCCCAAAACGACATGATGCAATCACCAATGTACTTGTCCAGCGTTCCGCGGTGCTTCGAGATGATTGCTGACATCGTGGTCAGAAACTCATTGATGTAAAGCGATAGGTCAGCCGCAGAAAGACTCTCCGAAATGGTGGTGAATCCGCGCACATCGGAAAACAGAATAGTGAGGTCAGCTTCCGTCGGCTCCATGCTGTATTTTTCGGGATCACGCGCCATTTCGTCGACCAACTCAGGCGGTACGTACTGGCCAAATAACTCGGTGAACTGGCGTTTGCTGCGGCTCTCGACAAAATAGCCATACGCCATGTTTAGCGTAAACAAGGCGGTGGTCATCAACAGGGATGCTGCAAGCGGAATGACGATATCCGCCTGCGTATAGACGAAGTAGTTCAAGCCCATGATCAACAACATCGCCGCCAGCGCAACGATGGTTGCTCGCAGGGGCGAGAGAAACGGCATCAGTATGGCAAGCGTCACGCCACCCAGCAAGAGCAGAACAACTTCTGCGCCGACAACATACGCAGGCTTTTCCTTGAACGACTGAGACATCATTCCCGAAAGCAGGTTGGCGTGAATTTCCACGCCTGGGTAGGCTTCTCCCGCCGGGGTGGAACGCAAGTCTTTCAAGCCAGGCGCCGTGGTACCCATAATGGCGACTTTGCCCCGCAGCTGCTCTTTGGGCACTTTCCCGTCCCATACGTCCCCAAGAGAGATATACCGGAACGTCTGCGGCACCATCTCTCTGGTTTTTACGTCCAGCCGCGCTGGGCCGCCAAGGCCGTGATAGGGTACTAGTGCGCTGGCCGTTCTATCCACCGGGATCCGCGCGATGCGATTCCCTGCCTTTAACTCCAGCCACTCCATTCCGGAATAGGCCTTGGACAGGAAGCGTTCGGGCGGATACCCTGGTTCAATTTTGGGCGACCCGAGCATCGCACGAAACATGGCGAGTGACAGGGATTCGTAGTATTGCCCTTCGTACTCCAGCAACATAGGCACCCGCCGCACAACACCATCGAGGTCTAACACCGGGTTGAAAAAGCCGGCCGACAGCGCTGTTTTTTGAAATTGCGGCAGGTTTCCACCGTAACCGTTCCAATTGAACCATTCGATGGAGCGATTCTTGAAGTGATCCTTGGGGAACACAGGAGCGGGAAGCACGCCACTTTTTTCAGCGCTCTCCTCGCTCGACAGGTAATACCCCAACACCACCGGCTTGCCTACGATGGCCTTGGCAAATTGATCGTCAAAGTCGAGCGAGGGCCGAATCTGCTGTAGCTTCGCTTGGAACTCCGGCACATCCTTAAGTTCTTCCTTGGCCAAGCTCTCCAGCTTGCCGAGACCGGAACTGGTGTCAGGCTCGGCGAACACTATGTCAAAGCCGATCAATGCTACGCCGTAATCATCGTTCCCGCTGCCCAGAAGTTTGTTCATGAGCGTGGCCATCTTGTCGCGGTTCCACGGCCAGCGCCCGAGTTTGCCCAGACTCTTCTCGTCGATATCCAGAATAACGATGCGTTCGTCAAGCTTGCGCGGCATCGTCAGTCGCAAGCGCGCATCGTAGATGATGGCGTCAAGCTGGCTAATCAAGCGTATATTGAACACCTCGGCAGCGTGCGCGAGGAAAATCAGAAGCACCGCGATGCCGAGGCTGATCCGGACGATATGCTGCTTCAAGCCGAGTCTCCCGATCAAATCTTTCGCACACGTGAGCGCGAACCCACGCTGATGTGAAAGTTACTTGTAGAAAAACTCCATCTTGGTACCGGCAATTTCGATCACGTCGTGATCGTTAAGCGGATGCGCCTGCGCGTCGAGCGTCTTGCCATTGACTACAGGAAAACTCGCGCCCTCGACGTGGGTGATGAAAAATCCCTGCGGGCGGCGCGTGATCACTGCAACCTGCACGCCCGGCTTACCCAATGTGGTGAGCGCCTTGGTGAGGATCAACTCCTTGCCCACGTTGGCACCGGACAGCAACTGGATAGCTCCTTGGCGAGCCGGAATGGCCGGGCTGGCAGGTACTGGTGCCGGTGCTGCGGGTGCAGGCGCACCGCCAGGATTCTTGACGGTACGGTCATCTTCTCCTTTGGGGGCAGCCGCAGCCGGTGCAGGCGCTGCTTTTGGCATCGCGCCGGGACGCAGCACCATGGTCTTCTCAAAATCAGCCGCAGCCGCCACCTTGGGCGCTTCGTTGATGTATTTGAGTTTGTACTTGCCGAGCTCAATGACGTCATTGGGCTGCAAAAAATGTTTCTTGATCGGCTGCCCGTTCACCAGCGTGCCATTGGTCGAACCCAAGTCTTCCAGAAAAGAATCGTTGAGTATCGTCACTATCACCGCATGCTCGCCCGACACCGCCAGATTGTCGATCTGGATGTCGTTGTGCGGCTTGCGCCCGATGGTCGTGCGCTCCTTGCTCAAGTTGATTTCCTTGAGTACCAAGCCGTCCATGCTGAGAATTAGCTTTGCCATAGCCCGATCCTTTTTCGTTCGCGTATTCGCGTATTTTCGTTACCAGCTAGTTTACTTGAACCATCCCAAAAACTTGCCGAACAGCCCCTTCGCCGCCGGGTATTCCTTCAATATCTTCACGAGGAGCACAGATACGTTATCACGCCCGCCGTTGTCATTCGCCATTTGAACCAGCTGTTGGGCTGCCAGTGTGAGATTGCCGCCCAGCGTCTCCAACGTCAGGCCAATCTCAGGGTCTTCGACCATATCGGACAACCCATCCGAGCACAGCAGATAGATATCTCCGGCCTGCGTGTCGTAGTCATGGACTTCCGCTTCCACCGTCGGATCGATGCCAAGAGCACGCGTCACCAGATTTTTGTTTTGCGAATGCTTGGCTTCTTCTTCCGTGATCATGCCGCTGTCAATCTGCTCTTGCAGCAGCGAGTGGTCACGGGTCACTTGCGAAAACTGACCGGCGCGAAAACGGTAGAGGCGCGAATCGCCAATATGCGCCACAGTGATCTTGTTGTCGTAGAACACGGCCATGACCAGAGTCGTGCCCATGCCAGCATACTGCGGTTGCGATTGCGATGCCGAAAAAATGGCCGTGTTCGCCTTTGTAATTTGCTCGCGCAGCAGCCGTGCCGCTGCTGTATGCGCTTCCGCACCGTGCTCATCAGCCTCAAACGGTGGCGTACTGGTCAGCACTTGCTGAAGTTCAGTCATTAGCACAGTGGTCGCCATGCCACTGGCTACTTCACCTGCGTTATAGCCCCCCATGCCATCCGCAAGAATGGCCAGGCCGTAACGAACGTCATTGGCGATCGAATCTTCGTTGTGTGAACGCACCATACCTGGGTCGGTATGGCCAACGATCTCAATCGCGTCAGCTAGGCTCATTTGGCATTCCTAGAGTGAAATATCAACATCATCGGCCTTACCCGGCGCAGGCTTTGGAGCCCCCGCAGCAGGCAGGATCGCCGTTTTGTCGGCATCGGCAACTGCTGATGCCACCGGAGCACTTGCTGCGGCCGCAACCGTTGGTGCCTGCATCTGGACTGTGCCGCCGGCGTGCGGATTGGGTGCCTGCGGCGCAGCTGGTGTGACCGGACGCGCTGGCGGCGGCGCCGGAATGTTCATGCCGGTGGAACCTGCCGCTTGCTCGCCAAACGGGCGCAACGCTGCAGCCAGCTCCTCGCCGGTCTGGTAGCGCTGATCCGCATCCTTGGCCATGGCGCGCACCAGCACTGCCGCCAAGCCTTCCGGAATCGCCGGATTGAGCGTACGGATATCCGCCGCTTCTTCATTGGCAATCTTGAACATCAACTGCGCCATCGAGTCACCGACAAAAGGCAGGTGCCCCGTCAACATTTGATAAATACTCACGGCCAAGGAGAACAGGTCGGAGCGGCCATCCACCTTTTTGCCCGACAGTTGCTCCGGTGACATGTAAGACGGGGTTCCCAGCACCATGCCGGTCTTGGTCTTGGAGGAGTCAGTGACACGCGCAATGCCGAAGTCCGCCACCTTGGGGTTATCGCCCTCCAAGTCGTACATGATGTTGGCTGGCTTGATGTCACGATGCACCACATTCTGGCGGTGTGCATAGCCAAGCGCATCCGCCACTCGAGCAAAGATAGAAACCACGCGCGATATCGGCAACAAGGCTTCAGCTTTGGTGTAGGGCACCAAGTCTTGCCCCTTCAACAATTCCATCGCGATGTAGCAGAGATCGTGCTCATCGCCTGTGTCATAAATCGTGACGATATTTTGATGATTGAGCCGGCCTGCCGTCTCAGCTTCGCGGAAGAAACGCTCTTTGGCTTCGGTGAGTTCATCCGCCTCAAACTCAGCGGATAACGCCATGGTTTTGATCGCTACTGCACGGCCAATTTTCGGGTCTTTACCCAGATAGACCACACCCATCGCGCCTTTGCCGAGTTCCTTCTCGATCTGGTAGCGGCCCAGCAT
>JANPAR010000077.1:0-14879 GCA_031430015.1 Burkholderiales bacterium | reverse complement strand
TGGCGTGGCGATCAGCCCCGGCGGACGAATGGCACTGGTGACGCGTGACGGCGACAGCCGCACGTCGGTGCTGGCGATTGAGCAGACTGGTGTGGTCTACACCAAGCGTGACATCTACTCTGGCCTGCGCCCCTACGGCGTGCAAATTTCGAGCAAGGGCAATGTGGCGGTGGTGGCCAACATCGGCATCGGCCAAGGCGACGCCGACACGGTCAGCCTGATCGACCTGTCGCTCAACCCGCCGCGCGTGGTCGAGACCATCAGCGTCGGTCAAACGCCCGAAGGCATCGCCATGAGCCCGGATGGCAACTGGGTGGCCGTTACCGTGATGAACGGCAGCAACAAACCGATCGCCTCGCCGTTTTACAACGCCTTCGGTGTGCTCAAACTCTACAAGGTGGTGGGCAAGAAATTGGCCTACAGCTCCGAAGTCTCGACCGGGGTGTGGACCCAGGGCATTGCCTTCTCCCCAGACAGCAAGACCATGCTGGTGCAGAACAAGGAACAAAAGGAGTTGCAGGTGCTTGCAATCCGCAATGGCAAAGTGGTCGATACCAAGCAGCGGATTGCGATGAAGAACGGCGGGGCGGGCATCGGGACACGTTAGGGGACGCGTTAGGGTGCACGCTAGGGATGGTGGGCTGGAGCACCATGCTCTACCTCCCTTAGTAGAATTTCGGGGACGGCGCTAGGGCGCGGTGGCGGGGTGGCACGGGCAGGCGGACTGGTTTGCGGTTGGCCCAGAGCTTGGTTTGCGGTGGTTTCACGTGAAACAACGCTGCCCACGCCAGGTCTTTTCGGTGCGTCAACCGCGGCTGAAATGGTCTGTTTCACGTGAAACAGCATCACGGCTCCGCACCGGGCTGGCGCGCTGCGCAGACCTGATACACAGACTCGAAACAGCCTGTCCGCCACAAGTGCGCAGGTATAATCGCGCTCCCCAAACTGCGGTACCGTGTACAGAATTGCGCCGCAGTTTATCCTGGTCAAATCCACTCCGCACCGAGTCCTGCCACAAGCCTCGCGCCATGCCCGCCAGCATCACCTACACCCACCCGGACACCTACGACGTCATCGTCGTCGGCGGTGGTCACGCCGGTTCTGAGGCCGCGCTGGTGGCGGCGCGCATGGGCGCCAGGACGCTGCTGTTGACCCACAACATCGAAACCCTCGGGGCGATGAGTTGCAACCCGTCGATCGGCGGCATCGGCAAGGGGCACCTTGTCAAGGAAGTCGATGCTCTCGGCGGCGCGATGGCGATTGCCACCGATGAAGCCGGCATCCAGTTTCGCATTCTCAATTCGAGCAAAGGCCCGGCCGTGCGCGCGACGCGTGCGCAGGCCGACCGCGTGTTGTACAAGCAGGCGATCCGCACACGGCTCGAAAACCAGCCCAATCTCACGCTGTTCCAGCAAGCTTGCGACGACCTGATCGTCGAGACCGTCGATGGGGCCGAGCGCGTGACCGGTGCAGTCACCCAGCTTGGCATCGCCTTCAAGGGCCGCACGGTGGTGCTGACAGCGGGGACGTTTCTCTCCGGCCTGATCCATGTCGGCCTCAACCATTACGAAGCGGGGCGCGCGGGTGATCCGCCGGCCAAATCGCTTGGCGCGCGGCTCAAGGAACTGAAACTCCCTCAGGGGCGACTCAAAACCGGCACGCCGCCACGCCTCGACGGCAGCACCATCGACTTTACCGCGCTAGCCGTGCAGCCGGGCGACGACCCGGTGCCGGTGTTCTCGTTCCTCGGCCGAGCAAGCATGCACCCGCGCCAGTTGCCGTGCTGGGTGACGCACACCAACCAGCAGACTCACGACATCATTCGTGGCGGCCTCGACCGCTCACCCATGTTTACCGGGGTAATCGAAGGCGTCGGGCCGCGCTACTGCCCGAGCATCGAAGACAAGATTCATCGCTTTGCCGACAAGTCGAGCCACCAGATTTTTCTGGAGCCCGAGGGCCTCACGACCAACGAGATTTACCCCAATGGCATCTCGACCAGCCTGCCGTTTGACGTGCAGTTGGCGCTGGTGCGCTCGATGCAGGGCTGCGCGCGCGCGCAGATTTTGCGCCCCGGCTACGCGATTGAATACGACTACTACGACCCGCGCGCCCTCAAAGCCTCGCTGGAAACCAAGTCCATCGCCGGGCTGTTTTTCGCCGGCCAGATCAATGGCACCACCGGCTACGAAGAAGCGGCCGCCCAGGGCCTGCTCGCGGGCCTCAACGCCGCGCTGCAAATCCGGGGGCGCGACGCCTGGTGTCCGAAGCGCAGCGAAGCCTATCTGGGCGTGCTGGTCGATGACCTCATCACGCGCGGCGTCGCCGAGCCGTACCGCATGTTCACCAGCCGTGCCGAGTTTCGCCTGAGCCTGCGCGAAGACAATGCCGATGCACGCCTCACCGAAATTGGCCGCCAACTCGGCTGTGTGGATGATGCGCGCTGGGATTTTTATTGCCGCAAACGCGACGCCGTGGCGCGCGAAGAAGAGCGCCTCAAATCCATGTGGGTGAACCCTCACATCCTCGATAAGAAAGAGTCAGAGCGGGTCTTGGGAACCATGATCGAGCGCGAGCACAACCTGCTTGATCTGCTCAAACGCCCGGCGGTGGACTACGCGGGGGTTACCGGCATGGTGTTTGGCGCGGCTGCTGGTGGCGCGGCTGCCGCGGGCAATGGCACCACCGCGACCTCAATCGGCCCCGGCCAGTTCGATGCCGACATCGCCGCTCAAGTGATCGGCCAAATCGAAGTCCGCGCCAAATACCAGGGCTACATCACCCGCCAGGCCGAAGAAGTTGAACGCCAGGCCGGGCAGGAAAACGCCGTGCTGCCCGACGATCTCGATTACGCCCAGGTGCGCGGATTGACGCGCGAAGCGCAAACCAAACTCACCCAGCAGCGCCCGCAAACCATCGGGCAGGCCTCGCGCATTCAAGGCATTACACCGGCGGCGATTGCGTTGTTGCTGGTGCATCTCAAAAGGCGCGGCGTCAAGTTCGCGCAAGAAGGAATCGCAGCATGAACACAGCAAGCGCGCCGACCAAAGGGAACACGGCGGCCAACACTGCGGCAAAAGGCGACCTCACCGTCAGTAGCGCAGCGTCAACCAATGCAAATCTCGACGCCGGCCTCGACAAAATGGGTCTCGCCCTCCCTTGCGACGCCCGCGACAAGCTCAACGCCTACATCGCGCTGCTCGCTAAGTGGAACGGCACCTACAACCTCACCGCGATCCGCGACCCGGAAGCGATGGTGAGCGCGCATTTGCTCGATTCACTCGCCATCGTGCGCTATCTCAAACCCGGCAACCTGATCGACGTCGGCGCGGGCGGTGGATTGCCGTCAATTCCCGTGGCGATCTGGGCCGCCGCTGCCTTGCCTGACCTCAAGATCACGGCGCTCGACTCCAACCACAAGAAAGCGGCGTTTCTGCGTCAAGCCAAAGCCGAACTCAAGCTGACCAATCTGGACGTGAGCGGCGAGCGTGTCGAAGCCTGGGAGCCGCCGGTGAAATATTCGCAAATCGTCTCGCGCGCCTTCTCCGACCTCTACGAATTTTTTCATCTTACGGCCCCGGTGGCCGCGCCCGATGCGGTGTGGCTGGCGATGAAGGGCGTGCATCCGCATGAAGAGATTGCGCAATTGCCGCCCGAGTGCAGGCTCGAACAGGTGATCCCGCTCCAGGTGCCGGGGCTGGAAGCAGCGCGGCATCTCGTACTGCTCAAGCGCGCCTAAGGTCGCGCGCGGCCCAGGCAACCGAGCTACAAAGCACACGGAGCGAGCAACCATGGCGCACATATTCGCCGTCGCCAATCAAAAAGGCGGCGTCGGCAAGACTACAACGACGGTCAATCTCGCCGCCGCACTCGCTGCGCAAGGCCAGCGCACGCTCCTCGTCGACCTCGACCCGCAGGGCAACGCCACCATGGGTTCCGGCGTCGACAAGCGCAAGCTCGCGCAGAGCGTGTATCAAGTGCTGCTCGAATCAGTCGACGTGGCCGGTGCGCGCGCCGTCACCGAACACGGCTATCACGTGCTGCCGGCAAACCGTGAACTCGCGGGTGCGGAGGTTGAACTGGTCGATGTGGATCACCGCGAGACGCGCCTCAAACAAGCGCTCGCCCTGGTGGGCAACGAATACGATTTCATCCTGATCGATTGCCCGCCCTCACTGTCGATGCTCACGCTCAACGGTCTGTGCGCCGCGCACGGGGTGATCATCCCGATGCAGTGCGAATACTTTGCGCTCGAAGGCCTCACCGATCTGGTCAACACGATCAAGAAGGTGCACGCCAATCTGAACAAGGATCTCAAGATCATCGGCCTGCTGCGCGTGATGTTCGACCCGCGCGCGACGCTCTCGCTGCAGGTGTCGGCGCAGCTGGAGCAACACTTTGGCGACAAGGTGTTCAAGGCGATCATTCCGCGGAACATCCGCCTCGCCGAAGCGCCGTCGTATGGGCAGCCCGGCGTGACCTTCGACAAGGCCTCGAAGGGCGCGCAAGCCTATCTTCAATTTGCCGCTGAAATGATTGAGCGCGTTAAATCCTACTGACAACCATGGCGACCAAACCCAAATCACGCGGCCTCGGTCGCGGCCTTGACGCATTGCTCGCGGGCAATGCCGAAGCAGACCGCGCCGACGCGAGCGCGGCTGACACCCTCACATCGCTGCCCGTCACCAAACTGCAGCCGGGCAAATACCAGCCGCGCACGCGCATGGATGCCGCATCACTCAACGAGCTGGCCGAGTCGATAAAGGCGCAAGGCATCATCCAGCCGATCCTGGTGCGCAAGGTGGGTGGCCCGCAGAGCGATAAATACGAAATCCTCGCAGGCGAACGGCGTTTTCGCGCCGCGCAAATCGCCGGGCTCAACGAAGTACCGGTCGCGCTGCGCGACGTGCCCGACGAAGCCGCGCTCGCCATTGCGCTGATCGAAAATATCCAGCGCGAAGACCTCAACGCCCTCGAAGAAGCGCAAGGCATCAAGCGCCTGGTCGATGAGTTCAGCATGACGCACGAACAAGCCGCCCAGGCAGTAGGCCGCTCGCGCAGTGCCGCGACCAACCTGCTGCGCCTTCTGCAATTGCCCAAGCCGGTGCAGGACATGCTGCACGCAGGCGAGCTCGATATGGGCCACGCGCGCGCGTTGTTGCCGCTTGATCCAGCCAAGCAATTGCAGGCGGCGCGCGAGATCAAGGACAAGGGCCTGTCAGTGCGCGCTGCCGAAACCCTCGCGCACCATCTGTTGAGCGGCAAATTCATTGCGGGCAGCGGCAAGAAAAAAGCCGCTGCGAAAAACAGCAAAGACACCCAGCGTCTGGAAGAGGAACTCTCAGAGCGTCTCGGCACCACCGTGAAAATTCAAGCCGCGCGCAAGGGTGGCAAGCTCGTGATTGCCTATTCCAATTACGAGCATCTGGACGATCTGCTCAAGAAAATTCGTTAGGGCATAGGCTGGAAAGTGTTGGTGGGAGCGGTTATTGGCGGCTTAATCGCCAGGATGCTTGGTGGGAGCGGCTCTCAGGCCGACGGATGGTGGATAGACGAGCGGCAGCCTGCGAGCGCGATACGCCCGGTACCCAACTTGTTCAACGACACAACAAAACGGTAGAGGGCAGCCCCCCATGATCGAACACCACATCGACATTCAAACCGCCGACGGCGCGATGAACACCTTCATCACCCATCCTGAAGAAGGCGGCCCGCACCCCGTCGTGCTGTTCTACATGGACGCGCCAGGCAAGCGCGAGGAGCTGCACGACATGGCGCGGCGCATCGCCACCGTCGGTTACTACGTGGTGTTGCCGAACCTCTATTACCGGCAAACGCGCGAATTCGTCATGGTGCGTGACGAGGAAGGCTTCAAGCGCATGTTCGCGATGATGGCGCACGTCACCACGCCGCTGGTGATGCGTGACACCCAGGCGCTGCTTGATTTCGTCGATGGCCGCAAGGAGGCCGATGCGAGCAAGCTCGGTACCGTCGGTTACTGCATGAGTGGCCCGTTCGTGTTTGCCGCAGCAGCGCAGTATCCCGAGCGCGTCAAGTGCGCCGCGTCAATCTACGGCGTGCGCCTCGCCACTGACGATGCCGATTCGCCGCATCGCGATGCGCACAAGGTCAAGGGCGAGCTGTACTTCGGCTGCGCCGAGACCGACAAATACGCACCCAAGGAAATGATCGACAAGCTGGAAGCGCATTTGAAATCGGTGCCCGGCCTGCGCTCGCGCGTGGAGTGGTATCCGGGCACCGAGCACGGCTTTGCGTTTCCACAGCGTGCCGGCATTTTTCACAAGGTTGCCGCCGAGCGGCACTGGGAGCGGCTGTTCGCATTGTTCCGGCGCAATCTTGGCTAAAGGCGGGCACACCTGCGCCGGGATAGAGTCGAAACAGCCAGTGGGTTCATCAGTTCAGACGCGTACCGTCTGCGTTCGTGCGAAGACGATTCACTGCGCTGCCACCTAACAAACAACAGAGCCGGAGACCCACATGAAAATCACCCACATCAACTCGCAGATCGTCCGCCTGCCCGCGGAAGAACCGCTGGCCGACGGCCCACCCACTCTCGGCCCGACCTACGACTTCGTCACGCTGCGCGTCGGCACCGACGAAGGCATCGAGGGCATCGGTGTCACCTTCTTCGGCGGCGCGCTGACCGGTGCCCTGAAGGCGGCAGTCGATGCGCTCGGCGCGCTCACGGTGGGTATGGACCCGCTCAAGGGGGAACTGGTTGCCGAAACGCTCGCCGCAGCCGCCGGTTCGGCCGGCCCCGGCGGCATCTATACCCTCGCGCTCTCCGCGATCGACATTGCGCTGTGGGACATCAAGGGCAAAGCCTCGGGCGTACCGGTATCGAAGCTGCTCGGCGGCCTGCGCCAATCCGTGCCCACCTACGCCAGCGGCGCGTTGATGCGCTCGACCCCGCAGGACGTGCTGGAACGCTCGGCAGCGCGCCTGGTCGAGCGCGGCTTCACGCAGATGAAAATGCAGTTGGCCCTGCCCGGTGCCACCTCACCCGACATCGAAGTGGCGCGCGCGCGCGCGATCCGCGCCGTCGTCGGCCCCGCTGTTGACCTGATGTGCGACATCAACCAGCGCTGGGATGTGCGTCAGGCGATTGCCATTGGCAGCCGTCTCGAGGAAGTGCGCTTCTACTGGCTCGAAGACGTGGCAGCCTGTGACGATTTCAAGGGCCTCGCCAGGGTGGCCGCCGCGCTTGCCACGCCGCTGGCCGGCGGCGAGTATCTCTACGGGCTGGCGCCGTTCCGCCACATGATGGAAGCCGGTTCGGTGGATATTCCGATGATCGACGTGCTGCGCGCCGGCGGCATCACGCAATGGATGAAGATTGCCGCAATAGCGCAGGCCTTCAACCTGCCGGTCGTGAGCCATTTGCTGCCGGAAGTGCATGTGCACATGATCGCGGCGATTCCCAATGGCCTGACGGTGGAATATATGCCGTGGTCGTGCCGCTTGTTCGAGGAGGTGCCGCAGCCGGTCGGTGGCAAATTGACGGTGCCCGACAAGCCCGGGCTCGGCCTGACCTTCAACAAGGTTGTGATCAAGCGCTACGGTGTACCGGTGTAAAGCGACGTGCACTGGAAAGCGGCTCGGGCATGATGCTGGTGTGGTCGCGAAACATGAGGGGTTCTGGCAGTTCAGGTTGCGGCAGGGGCAATCCAGTGCCGCACCAGCGGCGCTGCCGGGCCAAGATGCAAGCGCATCACCCTAGCCTCCCGTTCGGCGCCGTCTGCTGACAGCCGCCGATACTGCCTTTCATAGTCTTCCCACGACGCAATCAAGAAGGTCTCAACATACCGCCCCGGCAGCGCGACGTCTTCAAATATCCCCCACTGGTAGGCGCCATCCCGCAGGCGCTCTTCCGAGAGCTCACGTGCCAGCGCCAGAAATGGCGATGCGTTCTGCGGATCGATCTGGTATTCGATCGATACCAGCGCCGGGCCGCGACCTGCCGGTATGACTTGCGGCACATGTGGTTCCGGCCACCAATGGAGCCCGGGGCGCTGGTCTGGCAGCGTTTCGGCGAGCGGGTAGCGCCACGCGTAGACGATTCCGGCTGCCGCGGCGAGCGCGGCGGCGGCGAAGGCCTCGCGCAGCGACGTATGGTCAGCGACCCAGCCCCATGCGATGCTGCCGACGGTCATCGCGCCAGCGAAGATCGCCAGGTAAATCGCCATGCCGCGCCCGCGCATCCAGTCCGGCAAATGCGCTTGTGCGGCGACGTTGGCAACCGTCAACGCCGCCAGCCATGCCGCCCCGGCCAGTACTGCGGCGAGCGCGATGAGAACCACATTGCTGACCCACCCCAGCATTGCCAGCACGATCGCGGTGACCGCGAGGCCAAGCCGAAACGTTTTCTCGGGCGACAGGTGGTCACGCAAGCGCGGCAAGGCGAGGGTGGTGAGCACCGTGCCAATCCCGATTGCGGCGAGCAGATTTCCGTAGAGACCGGCACTGCCAGCCAGCTCGCGCCGCACCAGCAGCGGTAGCAAGGTCCAATAGGCACTCGCTATAAATACAAACCAGGCCAGGCGCGCCAACACGCGGCGCAGCATCGGGGCATGCCGCACGAAGCGCAGGCCGGCGAGCATGGCACCGGGAATCCGCTCCTGGGCACCAGCCACCGCAGGGGTGGCGGCGCCCTTCCACCAGATGAACGCCGCAATCACGATCAGGTAGCCGGACGCGTTGGCGAAAAACGCTGCGGCAGTGCCCAGCCCGGCCACCAGCACGCCGGCAATCGCCGGACCGACCGCGCGCGACAGGTTCAGGCCCATGCCATTGAGCGCCACCGCTTGCTCCAGTTGCGCGCGCTCCACCAGCAAGGGCACCAGCGATTGCTGTGTCGGTTGCAGTACTGCCGAGCCAATGCCGGTCAGAAAAATCGCCGCAATCAGCAAGGGTGGGGTCAATCCGCCGCTGAAGGTTGCCAGTCCGATCCCGGCAGTGACCAGCGCGAGCAGGCTGTTGACCGAAATATTGAGCGTGCGCCGATTGAAGGTATCGGCCAAGGCGCCAGCGGGCAGGGCGAGCAGCAACACCGGCAGCGCCGCCGCCGCTTTGACCATGCCCACGTCCGCCGCCGCTATCGACAGTGACGTCATCAGCCACGCGGCCGCCAGTTCGCGCATGGCCGTCGCGATGTTGCCGAGCAGGGTCGCGCTCCAGATCACCACAAAGGTGGGTTGTGCGAACGGCGCCCAGAACGAAGGCTGGCGCGCAGTGCTTGGGGGTCCGATCTCGCCGGGCGTCATGCTTTGGCCACCGGGCGCCGGCAGTCAGGCGTAGCTGCGCAGGCGCCGCGAGAACGCCGCGAGTTGCGCGATGCCGCTTGCTTCAGCGCGCGCGCACCAGGTCTGCAGCTGCCTGACGATCTGGTCCTGGGGTGCAGACGAGCGGCCCCAAAGCGCCACCAGCTCGTCGCGCATGGCGTGCACGCGCGGCAGGTCGCCGGCAGTGACGGCCCGGGTCGCGCTCGCATAGCGCGCCAGCACGTCGTAGCGATTGACCAGCACCGCCTGCAAGGTCGCGAGGTCGGCCTGCTCCTTCGGGGCGGTGAACCGCGGCACCGGCGCGAGGCGTTTGACGTGCGCCAGCCCGAGCATCTCGAATATGCGGATGTAGAGCCAGCCAATGTCAAACTCGTACCACTTGTACGACAGCCGCGCCGAGCTCGGAAACGCATGATGATTGTTGTGCAACTCTTCGCCGCCGATCAGGATGCCCCAGGGAAACATGTTGGTGCTGGCATCCGCCACCGGCCAGCTGCGATAGCCGATGTAGTGACCGACGCCGTTGATCACGCCCGCTGCCCAAAAGGGAATCCAGACGATTTGCGTGACGAGGATCAACACCCCGGGCACGATGCCGAACAGCAGCACGTCAATCACGCCGGTCAGGGTCAGGCCAAGGAGCACATATTTTGAGTACACATGGTGCTCCAGCCAGTCATCCGGTGTGCCGGCGCCATAGCGCTCCATGGTGGCCGGCTTGTGCGATTCCTTCACGTACAGAAACACGCCGCCCCACAGCACGCGGTTGATGCCCAGCACCTGGGGGCTGTGCGGGTCATCCGCGGTTTCGCATTTGGCGTGGTGTTTGCGGTGGATCGCGACCCACTCGCGCGTCGCCATGCCGGTGGTCATCCACAGCCAGAAGCGAAAGAAATGGCTCAGCGCCGGATGCAGGTCGAGGGCGCGATGGGTTTGGCAGCGATGCAGAAACACCGTGACGCCAACGATCGTGACATGTGTCAGCCCAAGCGCAACCAGGATCAGCTGCCACCACGACAAATCGAATACACCCGAAAACAACACCGTACCCATGGACGTCATCGAGGCTCCCGAACAGATACTGGAGAGTCGCAGCTTACCGCGCAAACCTCCTCGGCTGTTGAGTTAGGTCAACGGGCTGGCTCAACAAATCGCGAGGCGTATGGGCGGAGAACTCTGGTGGGAACGGTTTATGGAAGACCATCACTGAAAATCGTTGGTGCAAGCGGCTTTCAGGCTATGGTTGTTGGCGCCGGTTGAATATTGACCACGTGTTCCAGTTGAATTTTGACCAGAGGCAGGACACTTAAACCTCACGCGGATTTCTGGAATCGCTCCTGAGGGCCTCGCCTACCTACTGTTGCTGGTCAACCGACTGAAGTTCTTTGGCGAGATCACCGGCTTTCCCGACTGTCGCTCAATATCCGCGCGGGTCCGTCCGGCCACCGCACCACCGTCCCGTGCGTCTTTCTTGAGCGGCTTGATGCCCAGCGAATCGCGGTCCCGGTGCAGCTTGGTGGTTGTCGCCTCGGCCAGCATGGTCAGGATGAGTTCGATATCGGTCATATGGTCGCGCAGATTCTCGCGCGCCAGGGCCTTCACCTTCTTGTACTCGTCCACCTTGAGGCCGAAGGTGCCTTGCGTGAGTTCGTTGGTCAGGATGGCAAATTCGAGTCTGGTCGCCGCGCCGCGCTGTTTCCACTCGTCTGTCAAGGTATGGACTGAATCACGCGAAACAGCGTCTCGGTGTTGGCGCAGTCGGTCAGCCGTTGCTTGCCATCCGGCGCGGCCATTTTCAACTGTCCGATTTTTTCGGACACTTCGGAATATCCCTCCGCCGCCAGCTTTTTCTTGAGATCGTTCCAATACTTGCGCGGCCGGCCGCCCCCGACTAAAACCTCGACTACGTCAATGATCGAAAACCACCACTCGCCCTCGTGAAGGACTTTTCTGATCTGCTGTCCATCAAAAACAGCCAGTCTGATGGGTTTTCCCGTTTTCATACCCGCGTCTCTATTCAGATGGCGGCGCTTGCCTATGCGCCGCCCAGCCCTGCCTTTTGTACTGTAATAGTATATAGCATTGCGACAAATGGCCGATCATGCATTGACCGGAATCCATCATTCGGCAAGGTGGCTGCGCATGCGACCTGCTGGCCTCAAACTCGGCCAGGAATCCCCTCAGAACCGCTCCCACCAAAGGTTGCAGCGGTTGGGTCGGCTACGAACCGCTTGCGCCAACGGTAGTGATTCCCTCGTATGGGTTATCCTCCGATGCAGGGTTTTCCAGCATTGCCCCCGACCGGGCGCTGCGTGAAAATGAAGCATGGAATTTGTCCGTGTCAGTGGGCATCGGAGGTTGGGTTGATCCGAGCATGGTTTGGGCGAGCAAGGAAAACAATACGCATTGTGCTGCTTGGTCTTTGCGCCATCGGTGCGCAGGTCTGCAATGGAACTGTTGCTACGGATTTTCTGTTTGCGTCCCACCGTTCTAATCTGACTCCGCCATGGACTTTCCACGCAGCTACTCTGGAATGCGAGTCGAGGCACCTCATCCGCGACTTGATGATATTGGTGGGTCATGCGGATGCAACAGAAAAGAACCCGCGTTCATTGTCGTTGGCCCGCGCAAATTCGGTCAAGCGTGCATTGATTGAAGCGGGTTTTCCGGAAAATCGAATTTACGTTGAAGCAAAAGGAGCCAAACAGCCGGTCGCCGACAACCGGACACTTGCGGGGCGAGCGAAGAACCGGCGCGTAGAGGCTGAATTGATTTACGCACGAAATCCTCAACGACAGAAGCCGTCCATGGGGGAGTGCGATGCCGTAATCGCAACGATAGATGCAAACAACATTTCCGGTCTACGGAGCTTGGTTCGTACCTCATGGCACAAAGAGTCCATGCGCTATTGGGCAGCGTACATAAGATACGCGGCTGACCTAGGCAAGCAGTCTGCTCTCGAAGTACTTCTTTCGAGAGAGCACTTGGCGCGCCTGCTGCCAGAGGACCGCAAAAAGATATTTGGCGAACTTGTGCAAGCGTTGCGCCCGGATCTATTGCAAAATTTTCCGCAGAGTGACATCCGCTATTTTCTACGTGAATCTCCTCCGGTTTTGTATTCGAAGGCGGCATGCGCGGACAGGTCTACTCGACCGCGCGCTGATGAAATGTTTGATTGGCTGGCGTCCGTTGGCTATGCGCTCCGCGGCGAGGATGTTTCTGCTTTGGCATGCGCAGTGCAGAAATCAGATCGAGCCAAGGTACTACGCTTGCTTTCCCTCGGGGCTGAATTCGAATCAGGCAACATGGACCGTCGACCGGCTGTATTCAGCGCTCCGCCGGATATCGGCTTTCTGGAGTGGCTGAGGTCACGGGGCGCGAGATTCGACGTGCTGTCGAAGACTAGATCCACTGCGTTGCACGCTATTTCAATCGACTCCGAGGCGGTGCTCGATTGGCTGCTTGATCAAGGCATTGAAGTCAACGCGAGTGACCAGTCGGGGCACACGCCGTTGGCTGCCCAAGTGCGAAAGATTGACGGGGCTATGGTGCTGGCAATGGTGCAGCGCGGGGCAAGGCCCGACGCGCTCGATTCATCGGGGATGGGCCCAATCAGTCACGCCATCCGCGCGAAGAACGCGTCGGCAATCAAGGCACTTGTCGATGCAGGTGTCGACTGCAAACAGAGAGTTGGACTAGAGCATGAATCTTTTCTGCATCACACGATCAGATTCGGGGTGGCTCCTGCCGATGTCATGGAGACATTTCGGAAGTGTGGTGTGGAAATCGAGTCAATCAATGCCGGGGGAGAGACGGCGCTGCACTTGGCAGCGCAGTTTGCGGCCACTTCGGGTTTGCAAGTCATCGCGTGGCAGCGACTTCCGCTCGATGCGAAAACGCCGGCAGGCAATACGGCCCTCCACCTACTCGCATCCAAACCGGTGTGGTTTCTTGCACCTTCCTCAAGAGGACAAGGGGTGCAGAGGTGGCTCTCGCGGAGTAGAGTGGCCGAGAAGCTCGCGTCAATTTCGATTCTCCTCGCGCTTGGTGCTAGAAAAGACATTCCCGATGCCGCAGGGCGCCTGCCATTTCAGGTCGTTTCTCCCGAAGCCGGACAAGAAGACGTTATTCGTCTGCTTCAACCAGCGGTAACGGAGTCCGACTGACATTAGATCAGTGCAGTCCCCACTGCGCATCCCGGCGCGCGGATCGGGCGGTGCCCGGCTCGCTGCGTGTTATCGCCACGGCGAGATCACGCAATGAGTCGAGGTTGTGCGCCGGCAAAAACGCAGCAAACGATTGAGCCAGACAATGCTGCGCGACATGCGGCGCAGGCGCTGCGCTTCCTCACCCAGGCTGCCGCCGTCATCACGTTCCAACCCGTCGGTAAACAGCAGCACCGAGGCATTGCCGGTGAGCACGCGGCGCGCGTAAACCCGGTTGAATTCGGCCAGGCAGGTTTGCAGGCGCGTGCCAAGGGTGAAAGTGGTGACGTGGCCATGCTTGCGCGTGTGTTGGCTCCGACCGAATATTGACCACCTGCACCGGTTGAATTTTGACCAGAGACCGAACGCCACCGCAGCGCCGACAAGTGGGTCAAATGCCCTGGTCAATTTTCAACCGGAATTACGTAGGTTTGATGGTCGATTTTCGGCTGGCGTCAACACTGCAATACGCCTCTGGAGTCCACAAAGCGGACTTCATTGCGCAATCGCTCCAGATACTGCTTCAGCGAGTCGGTCGACTTGTTCATGGCGAGCCTGTGAGTGCGTTCAACCAGAGCTTGGGTGACAGAGGTGTTCCATTGTCAAGCCACCACTTGTTCTTCCATCGGCCGGATCAGGCTCTCCGCCGGAATACCCAGAGTTTTGTGCAGGCGCCAGATCATCTTGAGCGACAGGGGCCGCTTGCGATTGAGAATTTCATAGATGCGGTTGGTACCGCCAATCATCGGCACGAGGTCCTTCACCGTCAGGCCGCGCCGCTCCATCTCGAACTTGATCGCCTCCACGGGGTCAGGCGCGTCTATCGGGTAATGCTTGCGCTCATAGGCTTCGACCAGCGTGACCAGCACGTCGAGCCGCTCACCTTCTGGCGTATTGGCCTTGGCCATCATCAGGGTTTCAATTTCCTTGAGCACAGCGCGGTAGTCGGCTTTAGTCTTGACGGGTTTGATGTCCATGATTGACCTCGTTCAAATGGTTTGGGCGTTGATGCGATCGTAGGCAGCGTGGGTGCCGATGAAGCGGATGTAGACCACCCGGTACGGGTAGTTGATCCACACCACCAGACGGTAGTGGTTGCCAGCGATGTTGAAGACGACGCGGCCATCCTGAAGGATGCTGGCGTTGCCGAAGTCAGCCTTCACCTGCGCTGGTGACGCCCAGTCAGCTTTGAGCGTGTGCCGGTACCAAGCCTGTACAGCGCCTTTTGCGCCTGCGCCTTCAGGATGGGTTTCCCAATACGCCTTCAGGGTTGAAAGAGAAAACACTCGCATCGCGAAAGTATAGTCCCGTTTTGGGATTTAGTGCAATTCACCACGTACCCAGGAAACCCTTGGTGCGAACCGGTTCCGGG
>JANPAR010000076.1:0-48070 GCA_031430015.1 Burkholderiales bacterium | reverse complement strand
CCGCCTTGCATTCAGGATCATAGTGGCGATACAGCACCGCCATGTCGCGCCACGGCGTGCCGCTCAAATGGGCCTCGCGGAGTTTTTGCGCGAGCGCTGCGGCCTGCGCCGGCAGTGTCGGCAGCTTGATCACCAGCGGGCGCGTGCCGCTGCGCCCGGCGGACACCGGCCCCAGTTGCGGCACGCCGTCTTCACCCGCGTCGCTGGCGTGCAGCGCGTCGTGCGCCACCGCGGACGCGAAGTCGAGAATCTCTTTGGTGTTGCGGTAATTAAGTTTCAAAATCGTGGTGCGCCCGGCGGCCTGAATGCCGACACTCTTGAAGCTGAACTCACGCCGCTTGTGGCGCTCGTAAATCGACTGCGCATCGTCATACAGCACCAGCAGCGAGCGTGTGTCCGGGTTGACCATGAGGGTCACCAAGGTCAGCCACTCGGGTTGAAAATCATGGCCTTCGTCGATCAGCACGGCATCGTACTGGCCAGTGGGAATCTGCCCGGCACTCACCGCGCGAATCACCGCTTCGACTTGCGCGGCATGAAACTGCGCGCGGCTGCCACCCTCGCGCGGCGGCGCGACATGAAACGCCTTGAGTTGCTGCGCACACCAACTGTGAAAGTTGCGCACGTCCACTTTCTGATCCAGCCCCTTGGCGCGCATGGTTTGCGCCAAGCGCTTGCGCAGCACCGTGTTGTAGCAAAGCACCAGCACCGGCCGCGCGCACACCTTGGCCAGTTGCTCGGCGCGATAGCCGAGTATCAAGGTCTTGCCCGAGCCGGCCACGCCGTGGATCACGCGGTGGCCGTCGCCGAGTGAGCGCGCAAGCTGCTCCTGTTGCAGGTCCATGATGCGCATCAAATCTGGCGGTTCAGCGTCTGTGGCTGCGGCAAACAATTCTGCTTGGCCCGCAGGCAAGCGGATCTCGGGAAACATGTGCCAGCGGATGCGGTCGATCTGCGGCAAGCCGAGCGCGCCGTTGAAACGCAGCGGGAACATCTGCCACAGGCGCTCCTGAAAGGCTTCAGCATCGGCGCTCTCGGTCATCTCGTCCGAGCAGATCACGCGCGCTGCGGGAAACACATCAGTCAAGCCAGCACGCGTAAATTGCAGGCGTGTGAAGTTCGGCAATACCAGGCCGTAACTCCACGGAAACGTGAGGCGGCCCTGATGACTGCCGGTGGCGAACACCAGTTGCGCGTCGGCGCGCAATGCATCGACGACGGCGTGTGCATAAACGCGCGCCTGTTCCAGCGGGTTCATCACCGTCACCTGCCCGCTGGCAGTGAGAAGCGTTGCATCGTCCTTGGTCACGCGTTGCAGCGTGTCGGGCTTCCAATCCTTGACTTCGAGAATCAGCAGGCCGCGGCGCGGATGCAGGATGACGAAATCGGGATGCGCATTGGCCGGGCCTATCGCCACGTCGTACCAGCACAGGTAATCGTCTTCGAGCTTGGCTTCGAGACGCTGCGCCAGGCGCTTCTCGCCGCTGGTCATGCGGCCGGCGCAACTGCCGATGCTGGGGATCAGGACGGCCATGTGGAGTTGCCCGGTGACTGCTAGACCGGAGCGGTGGCGGCAAGCTCGAACGCATCGAGCTCGGCCGCACTAAAGCCACCGGCCAGGCGCGCGGCGCGATTGAGCGGTGGGTGAATCTTTGGCGCGCCGTACTGCTCCATCAGAAGAACAAAGGTGGATGCGGGTTCTAGGCCACGTTGCTCGCAGAGACCCTTGTACCAACGGTTTCCTACGGCTACATGCCCTACTTCGTCACGCAGGATGATGTCGAGGATCGCAGCAGCCGCGTGATCGCCATGATGCGCAAGCCGCTCGCGCATGCCGGGCGTGACATCGAGGCCGCGCGCTTCGAGGATGCGCGGCACCAGGGCCATGCGCACCAGCACATCGTCACGCGTTTTCTCGGCCATGTCCCACAGGCCGTTGTGCGCGGGGAAATCGCCGTAAGCGTGGCCGTAGTGCGTCTGCAAGTGCTGCGAGAGCAAGGTGAAGTGAGTGGCCTCTTCCTTCGCCACATTGATCCAGTCGCGGTAGAAATCGTCCGGCATGTGTGCGAAGCGGCACACTGCGTCGAGCGCGAGGTTGATGGCGTTGAATTCGATGTGGGTGATGGCGTGGATCAGCGCCGCGCGGCCCGCGGACGAGCCAAGGCGGCGGCGCGGCATGGTGGCGGGATGCAGCAGTGCCGGCTTGACGGGACGCCCCGGCGAAGTAACGGCAAGGCTGGGAGCCGCATCCACCAAGGGTTTGCGGCCATCTTCGCGACCAACTACCTGCCCAATGTCCTGCCCAATTTCCTGCCCAACTTCCTGCCTGACTTCCTGACCATCTTGCGGGCCCTGTGTGACAAGCCAGGCGGCATGGGTCAGCGCCACTTTGCGCACTGGATCACATGCCATCAAGGCGGCAAGGGCGGCTCGTCGCATCATCACCGCCTCGTCACCGGGACTGCCTCACAGGTAGTCAAGCACCTGGCGCGGCTGGTGAATCACCGCATCCGCGCCCCAGGTGTCTGGCGGCTCGGTGTCGCCGAGGTAGCCCCAGGTGACCGCGAGTGTCTTCATGCCGGCGGCAATGCCCGCCTGAATGTCGCGCAGATCATCGCCGACATAAATGCATTCGGCCGCGGCGACGCCAGATACGTCGGCCGCGTGCAGCAGCGGCGCCGGGTGTGGCTTGGCATGCGGCGTGGTGTCGCCTGATACGACGCAAGAGGCGCGTCCGGTGAAGCCGATCGACAGACTCAAAGGGTCAGTGAAGCGCTTGGCCTTGTTGGTGACCACGCCCCACTTGCGCGCGGCTGCACCTGCTTGTGACGTCTCGATGGCGCAGAGCAACTCTTCGACACCATCGAACAGGCGCGTATGCACGTGCAGAGCGCTTTCGTAGTTGGCGAGGAACTCGACGCGGTGCGCTTCGTAATCTGCATCGCCCGGTTTCAGATTGAAGCCAACACCGAGCAAGCCGCGCGCGCCACTCGACGCCATGCGCCGCAGCGGGTCGAGCGGCAGACTGGCGAGACCGCGATCAGTGCGCATCTTGTTGAGCGCCGCAGCGAGGTCGGGCGCGGTATCGGCGAGGGTGCCATCGAGGTCGAACAGGACACAGCGAATCATTGCAAGGGCCTTTGCAGCAACCGCATTTGCGCGGACGATGGAGGAGACTGCGAGGGGCACAACATGCTCAACGCCCGCGCATGAACAGTTTGTCGAGATCGCTCATCGCGAACTGATACCAGGTGGGCCGCCCGTGATTGCATTGGCCGCTGCGCTCGGTCGCTTCCATCTGGCGCAGCAGCGCGTCCATCTCGGGCAGGGTGAGCTTGCGATTGGCACGCACGGCGGCGTGGCAGGCCATGGTCGAGAGCAGTTCGTCGCGATGGCGCGTCAGCACTTCACCGGAGCCGAACTCGCGCAACTCGGCGAGCACGGCGCGCGCGAGTGCTTTGGCGTCGGCATCGGCGAGCAAGGCCGGCACGGCGCGCACCGCAAGGCTGGTGTCCGACAGCGGCGTGATCTCGAAGCCAAGCGCGGTGAGCGCTTCGGCGAAGTCTTCGGCAGTGGCGACTTCAATGCGCTCGGCGTTGAAGGTGACCGGGATCAGCATCGGCTGGGTGGCTATGCGCGCCGCTGACGTGGCGCTGCCCTGCGCATCCAACTGATGCTTGAAGGTCTCGTAGAGGATGCGTTCGTGCGCGGCGTGCATGTCCACCAGCACGAGGCCTGCGTGATTTTGCGCGAGGATGTAAATGCCGTGCAGTTGGGCCATCGCGTGGCCGAGGGGCATGTCGCCTTCAGGCAGTTCGCCTGCGCGCAGACCACCTGCGCTGAACGCGGATGCGGTGGAGAACGCTGGCGCTCCCCCATCAGCACCAGAACCATACGGCGCTGAGGGCGCTTCCATTGCGTGTTGCGCTGCGGCGGCATTGGCCTCGTTGCCGGGTTCGCTATTTTGGCGCTGGGCAAACAGCGCGTAGTAGGCGGTGGTGTCCCGCGCCCAGGCATTCGGGTGGCCCGCCGCGGCCGAATTGAACAAGGGCACCGGCCTGTAAGCGTTGGTGGAAGCCAGTCTATTGGCATCATCAGCCTGCGAGGCAGGCGCACCAAGGGTTTTCGCGGCATCAGGTATCGGAGTTTGTGCCGCGCTGCCGGCCAGCGCCACGCGCAGCGCGCGCATCACGTACTGATGCACGGACTGGCTGTCGCGAAACCGTACTTCGGTTTTGGCCGGGTGGACGTTCACGTCGACGCGCGATGGCGGCAGCGTGAGAAACAGTGCGAAGCTCGGCTGCCGGTCGCCGTGCAGCACGTCGGCGTAGGCAGCGCGCGCGGCGTGCTGCAACACCTTGTCGCGCACGAAGCGGCCATTGACGAAAAAATATTGCGCATCGCGCGAGAGCTTGGCATCGGCCGGGTTGCCGATGAGGCCCGCGAGCGTCAACTGCCCCGCTGCTGTTGCATCGCTTGGCGCACCAGCCGCCACATCCACAATGCGCGCCGCCGCAGCGAATTCTTCGCCCAACACGTGCGCGATGCGCTGCGCGCGCGATTCGTTTTTCAGATGCAGGGTGACGCGGCCATTGTGGCTGAGCGTGAACGCGACATCGGGGCGCGACAGCGCAATGCGGCGCACCGCTTCGGCGCAATGGGCGAACTCGGTCGCTTCGCTCTTCAAAAACTTGCGGCGCGCCGGCACGCTGCCAAACAACTCTTCCACTTCGATCACCGTGCCTTCAGCGAGCGCAGCGGGGCGCACTGCGGAAGCGTTGCCGCCGGTGGGCGCGAATGCGCTGGCGCTGCCCGTAATTGCGAAAGCGCTGACGCTGCCGGTGCGGCGGCTGGTGAGCGTGAGGCGCGCCACCGACGCAATCGACGCGAGCGCTTCGCCGCGAAAGCCGAGCGAAGCAACGTTCTCGAGATCCTCGAGTGAGGCAATCTTCGAGGTTGCGTGTCGCGCGAGCGAAAATGCAAGCTCGTCCTGCGCAATGCCGCCGCCGTCATCCGCGACGCGGATCAACTTGACACCACCGGCTTCGAGCTTGATGTCAATCGCGGTGGCACCGGCGTCGAGCGCGTTTTCCAGCAACTCTTTGAGGGCCGATGCAGGCCGCTCGACCACTTCACCCGCGGCGATCTGGCTGATGAGCTGATCGGGGAGCAGGCGGATCGCCGCATGCATCACGCGCGCAGCCGCCCGATCGTCAGCGTGCAAAGTGTGTGAAGAGACTGCAAACATCGGGCAAATTATAGCGGTCGGGTATCATGCGCCCGCTCTGACAAGAAGCGCACTGGCTGCGCAGATGGCATGGACCTGATACTCGCTCTGTTCGATTTCATCCTCCACATCGACGCCCATTTGGCGGAGTTGATCCGCGAATATGGCGTGTGGATTTACGGCATTTTGTTCGCCATCATTTTTGTCGAAACCGGCCTCGTGGTGATGCCGTTTTTGCCGGGCGACTCGCTGCTGTTTGTGGCCGGTGCGTTCGCTGCGCGCGGCGACATGGACGTCACGATCATCATCGTGCTGTTGTCGGTGGCGGCGATAGCCGGCGACGCGGTCAACTACGGCATTGGCCGCTATTTCGGTGACAAGGTGTTCGCCTGGGAACACTCGCGCTGGTTCAACAAGCGCCTGTTTGACAAGACCCATGCGTTTTACGAACGGCATGGCGGCAAGACCATCGTGATTGCACGTTTCCTGCCATTTCTGCGCACCTTTGCACCGTTCGTCGCGGGTGCGGCAAAGATGACCTATTCGCGCTTCGCGCTGTTCAATATTTCGGGTGGCATTTTCTGGGTGGCCTCCCTGGTGATTGCCGGCTTCTGGTTTGGCAACATTCCGTGGGTGAGCCAAAATCTGACCAAGATCATCCTGGCGTTGATCATTCTGCCCGGCCTGCCTGCGGTGTACGTTGGCGTGCGCGAGTGGCTTGCGTCGCGCCGCGCCAGGCGCGCGGTGCCTTGAGCAAAGCCGTGACCATACGCATGAACAAGTCAACGCAGTTTTCACTCTGACCTGAAAGCACACCATGAAAACCAAACCCTGCCTCACCCGTGAAGATTGTCAAAAGATGGCCGCAGCCTGCGCAGCTGTTGCCCTCGCCAACCAGTGGGCCGTGAGCATCGCCATCGTCGATGATGGCGGCCACCTGATGTGGTACGAGCGCCTTGATAACGCGCCCCCGACCAGCGCCGAGATCGGCCCGGCAAAGGCGCGCATGGCGGCACTCGGACGGCGCGAGACCAAGGTGTATGAAGAGATGATCAACGGCGGCCGTTTCTCGTTTCTCTCGGCAGGCAGCGCCACCGCAATACGCGGCGCGATGATGGAAGGCGGCGTACCCATCATGGTCGACGGCCAGTGCGTGGGCGCCATCGGTGTATCAGGCGTGAAGTCGCCGGAAGACGCGCAGATCGCGCAGGCGGGCATCAAGGCCTTGCTGGGATAATCCGGTTTTACCTGATTCCGGATTTAACAGAGCATGGACAACCCCGCGCCGCAAACCATTTTTCTTGCCGACTACACACCCCCTGCGTATCTGATCGATACCGTTGAGCTGACGTTTGAGCTCGATCCGGACGCGACGCTGGTCACTTCACGGATTGCCGTGCGGCGCAATTCTCGCAGTGGCGTGGCCGCTGCCGTGAGCAGCGGCGCGGCGGCTGGCGCGACTGCCGCCGCGCGAAGCCATGCCGCACCGCCCGCCAAGCCGCCACTGGTACTCAACGGCGAGCACCTTGAGTTGATCTCGGTGGCCATCGACGGCCAGCCGCTGGGCGCGCCGCAGTATGTGCAAACGAACGAATCGCTGTCGATTGCCGGCCTGCCCGCTTCGTTCATTCTCGACATCACGACGCGCATTGCGCCCGCAGCCAATACCTCGTTGATGGGCCTGTACGTCTCGAACGGCAATTTCTTCACCCAATGCGAAGCCGAGGGCTTTCGCAAGATCACTTACTTCCCCGACCGGCCCGACGTGATGGCGGTGTACACCGTCACCGTAATTGGCGACAAGGCCAAGTACCCGGTGCTGCTGTCGAACGGCAATTGCACGCAGCGGCGTGACCTCGATGGCGGGCGGCACATGGCGCGCTGGGTGGATCCCTTCCCCAAGCCGTCCTATTTGTTTGCGCTGGTGGCCGGCAATCTGGCCAAGCTTGAAGAGACGATCAAGACGCGCAGCGGCAAAAAGAAACTGCTGCAAATTTATGTTGAGCCGCGCGATTTGCCGAAGACACAGCACGCGATGGATTCGCTGATCCGCTCGATCCGCTGGGACGAGCAACGCTTTGGCCTGGAGCTTGATCTGGACCAGTACATGATCGTCGCCGTCGGCGACTTCAACATGGGCGCGATGGAAAACAAGGGCCTCAACGTCTTCAACACCAAATACGTGCTGGCCGATGCGGCCACTGCCACCGATGCTGACTATGACGGCATCGAGTCGGTGATCGCGCACGAATATTTTCACAACTGGACCGGCAACCGCGTCACTTGCCGCGACTGGTTTCAGTTGTCCTTGAAAGAAGGTCTGACGGTATTTCGCGATCAGGAATTTTCGATGGACATGAGCGGCACCGCGTCGGGCCGCGCCGTGCGCCGCATTGGCGATGTGCGCGTGCTGCGCGCGGCGCAGTTCCCGGAAGATGCCGGGCCGATGGCGCATCCGGTGCGGCCGGACGCCTACATGGAGATCAGCAACTTCTACACCGTCACCATCTACGAGAAGGGCGCTGAGGTAGTGCGCATGGTCCAGACCCTCTTCGGGCGCGCGGGCTTCCGGCGTGGCATGGATTTGTATTTCAAGCGGCATGATGGGCAGGCCGTGACCTGTGATGATTTCTTTGCCGCCATGGACGGTGCCAACGCAGGCGTGCTCTCGGCGTTTGAGCGCACGCAGTTCAGCCGCTGGTATGCGCAGGCCGGTACGCCACGCGTCGCGGTCAATGGCAGTTTCGACGCCACATCAAAAACCTACACCTTGCGTGTGCGTCAGTCATGCCTGCCGACCCCGGGTCAGCCGGAGAAAAAGGCGTTGGTGATACCCCTCACTCTTGCCCTGTTCGGCAAGGACGGCAAATCACTCCCGCTCAAGCTGGCCGGCGAAGCCGGCGCACACGGCAATGAGGCTACCTTCCTGTGCAGCGGCACAGACAACGTCTTCGTGTTCGAGGGCGTGACGAAGGCGCCGGTGCCATCCCTGCTGCGCGAATTTTCCGCGCCAGTCGCGCTTGAATTTGATTACAGCGATGCTGATCTCGCCTTCCTGCTGGCCCACGATGACGACGCATTCAACCGCTGGGAGGCCGGACAGCGCCTGTTCATGCGCCTCTTGACGGCATTGGCGCGCAAAGCGTCAGCGGGAGCGGCGGAGCCGCGAGCGTCGTTGCGGGGAGCGGCGGAGCCGCGAGCGTCGTTGCGGGGAGAGGTTCTTGACGTGCCCGCGAACATCATCAAGGCATTTCGCGCGGTACTGCTCGATCGCAAGATTGATGCGGCGTTCAAAGCCGAGGCCTTGTCGCTTCCCTCGGAGATCACCATCGCCGAGCAGATGCACGAAGTCGATCCGGGCGCGATCCACGCGGCACGGGTCTTTGTGCGGCGTGCACTGGCACGCGCGTGCAAGGGTGAGTTGCTTGCTGCATGGAAAGCCAATGCTGTGGCTGGGCCGTACCGGCCTGATCCGGTCTTTGCAGGCAAGCGTGCGTTGCAGGGGATTGCACTTGGCTTGCTGATGGAACTCGATGCCGCAGACGTGCTGACGATCGCAATCCGGCAATATGACAGTGCCATCAACATGACCGACCGCATGAATGCGCTTGGCGCGCTGATGCTGTCTGAAGCGGCAGCGCGCAACACGGCGCTCGATGCGTTCTACCGGCAGTTTTCAGGCGACCCGCTGGTGGTGGACAAATGGCTGGCCTTGCAGGCGGGCGCGCGCGGTGCCACTACCCTGGCACGCGTGCAGTCGCTGATGAAACACGAGGCGTTTTCGCTGCGCAATCCGAACAAGGTGCGCGCGCTGATCGGCACGTTTTGCCACGGCAATCCGGCCGGCTTTCACGCGAACGACGGCAGCGGATATGCCTTCTGGGCCGGACGCGTGATCGAGATTGATGCGATCAATCCGCAAGTGGCGGCGCGTCTGGCGCGCGCGGCAGCGCAGTGGAAAAAACTGGAGCCCGGCCGGCGTGCCCTGCTGCATGCGGCACTCGACCGTGTAGCCGGGCAGGCCGGACTGTCCAAGGATACGTTTGAGGTGGTCAGCAAATCCTTGACGTGATCACATCATGCAAACAATTCAGCCGCTGACAAGGGGACACCGGCACGATCCCTGGCTGACAGCACTGGCGCCGTACCGGTCATGCCGGAAAGAGGCCATGCAATGCCAAGTGCGGGATCGTCCCAGGCAATGGTGCGCTCGTGTTCCGGCGCCCAATAGTCCGTGCATTTGTACTGCACTTCAGCGCAGTCAGAGAGCACCAGAAATCCATGGGCAAACCCTTCCGGCACCCATAGTTGTTTTTTGTTTTCATCCGACAGCACGGCACTGGCCCACTGCCCAAAGCCGGGAGAACTCTTGCGGATGTCAACCACCACACTGAAAACGCCGCCCACCACCACCCGCACCAGCTTGGCCTGTGGCTGGCGGATCTGGTAGTGCAGGCCGCGCAGCACGTTTTGCGCCGAGCGCGAATGATTGTCCTGCACGAAATCGAGCGGCCGGCAGAGCGCGGTTTCAAATTTTCGCCGGTTGAAACTCTCAAAGAAAAAACCGCGCGCATCGCCGAACACCTGCGGCTCGATCACGAATACGCCGGCCAGTGTCAGGGGCGTCATGTGCACGGCAGCCCCTCCGGCTCACGCTGGGTCAGCGGCACGCCCGCAGGTCCGGTTGGGCGGAACGGAGTTGCGCGAGAAGCCGCAACACCCCCGGTTGCCAGGGCGGCAGGGGGAGATCGAACGCCGCACGCAGCTTGGCGGTGTCAAGCCGCGAATTGGCGGGCCGCAGCGCGGCTGCGGCATACTGCGCTGCCGGGATGGGCACCAGCTGCTCCGGTGAGACGCGCATCCCGGCACCGTCAGCCGCCGCAGTGCGAACCAGCAGGCAGGCGTATTCGTGCCAGGTGGTGGCACCACTTGCTGTCAGGTGATACGTGCCGGTAGAGCGAGCGGCCAGATTTTCATCAGCGCGCAGGCGTTTTATCACCGCGGCTGTTATATCCGCGATCAAATCGGCGCCCGTGGGTGCCCCGGTCTGATCACTGACTACCTTGATGTCAGTGCGCTCGCGTGCCAGATGCAACAGGGTCTTGACGAAATTGCTGCCGTGAGCCGAGTACACCCAACTGGTGCGAAAGATCAGATGGCGGCAGCCGGATGCACGAATCGCCTCTTCTCCCGCCAGTTTGCTGCTGCCATAGACATTGAGTGGCCCCACCGCATCGGTTTCGCGATAGGGTGCGTTGGCAGTGCCGTCAAACACATAGTCGGTCGAGTAGTGCACCAGCCAGCCTCCGCAGCGCTGCATTTCCTGCGCCATCACCTGCACCGCACCAGCGTTGACGCGCTGTGCCTGTTCCGGTTCGGCTTCGGCGCGGTCCACGGCCGTGTAGGCCGCAGCGTTCACCAGCACATCCGGCGCGGTCACGCGCACCAGCTTGCGCAGGCGGTCGAACTGCGTAAGGTCCGCATCGGCACGGCCGGCCGCGATCACTTCGCCCAGCGGTGCCAGCGCACGCTGCAATTCACGGCCAATTTGGCCGCTTTTGCCCAGCAACAAAATTTTCATGCGTCCCGATTCAATCACGATAGGCAACGCCGCCGGCGGTGCCGGTCCAATGTCGCACGCGCATTTTCGCATGCACATCCCGGTCACCCGGATTCGACATAAAATCCCGGCATAAAATCCAGCGTGAGCGCCGCGCCATCCGGCAATTTGCGCGGCGCGCTTGCTGTCACCCACTTGGATTCCCCCGGCACCGACGAGGTAGACGTATGGTTCGACCGTTTTTATCTTCACCGCTTTTTTCTTCACTAATGCTGGCCGCGATCACCGCAGCATCGACACTGCCTGCATGGGCCGCGACCGGGCCCGCAAGTCCGGTAGTGGGACGCATGGGCGTCACCGAGGTGCGCGTGGACCAGATGACCGATCTGATCGGCGCCCAGACACCGGAGGTGCGCAATGCGCTGGCGACCCAGCCGGACACGATGAAGGATTTGATCCGCGCCGAATTGCTGCGCCGCGCGGTGCTGGGTGAAGCACGCCAGGCCGGCTGGGACAAGCGCGCCAACATTGCCATCGCCATCGAGCGCGCCAAAGAGCAGGCGTTGATTGAGAGCTATCTGAACGCGCGCGCCGAACCGGAAGCAGCCTATCCCGCCGCAGCCGACATTCAGTCGGCCTATGAAAAAAATATTGCCCAGTTTCAGGTACCTCCGCTGATCCGGCTGGCGCAGATACTGATCCGCCTGCCCGAAAACCCGCCCGCTGCCGAAGTGCAACGCGCTGAATCCACGGTACGCGAGGTGAGCCAGAAGCTCAGTGCAGGAGGCGACTTTGCCGCACTGGCCCGGCAATATTCACAAGATCAGGGCAGCAAGGACAAAGGCGGTGAACTCGATTGGCTTGCCGAAGCCAATCTCAGCCCGCTGATCCGCGAGGAAGCCGCTGCACTCAAACCCGGCGGTGTCAGCCGCGCCCTCAAGACCGCGTTCGGCTGGCAGATCGTCAAAGTGCTGGAGCGCCGCGCGGCGGCGGTGCGCCCGCTGGCCGAGGTGCGCGATGCCATCGTCAAAGGCCTGCGCGACGCGCGCCTTCTGGAAAACCGCCAGCGTCTCATTGATGCGATCAATCAACGCTCGCCGCCGGTGATTGACGACAAGATGCTCAAGGAAATCCGCGTGCAGTAGCGGCAGCGGGCAGCGCCCTCAACTACCCCGCGTCACTCCTGCACAAGAACGCCTGCGCGCCCAATTCGCGGAGTACCGCATCCAGGGCGGGGCCGATGAGCGCGCCCCGGTCTGCCGGTGCAACCGGTTTGCCCTCTTGTTCAAGGACAATTTTGCCGTCCTGCACGAGTTGCTCAAAGGCCGTCAGCAGCGCCGCACGGTCGCGCGTGCCGTCGAGCAGCGCCAGCACCAGGCGACCGGTCTGATTCATCTGTACCGGTACGTGATACAGGTTGACCAGCACCGATGCCGCATCCTGCCAGCGCGCATAGGCCGGTGCGCGCAAGCGCTCGCCGGCTGCGCCGGTGTAGCGCACCGCGCCCGGATCGGCGCCGTGCAACTGCACCAGGCCGGGTACGGAATAGGCCACCAACAAATCATTGCCGAGCGCTTCGCTGTCGGCCGCTTCGGTAACCGCCGCACAGTGCTGCGCCGGCAGGCGCGCGCGTGCTGCTGCGAGCAAAGCGGGGAACGCAAGGCACTGCGGGTATTGCTCGGCCAATACCAGGAACGCCGCCTTGGTCACCAAAGTATTGGTCTGCAGGTTGGTCCCGGTACCAGACACAAACGTCGTCAGCACCGGCGCGGCGCTGTTCAGATCAGGGGCGGCATCGGTCTTGAGGCTGGCCGATACGTACAGGGGCATCAGCGCGGCGGCGCTGATATGGCGCCGCAGTGCACTGCCGCGCCATATCAGCAATGTCATGCGGAAAGTGCGGTTGCGCATGAAGTCAAAATACTGCTCCAGGCGCACGATATCGGTGATCTCCGCCTTCAACTTCTCCAGCGCCGGTGCCGCAAGGCCACTGCCGGTCATGGTCGAAAAATCAGCTTCGCCGAGATAGTCGAGATCCGCCGCATTGGCGCGTGCCATGAAGTCACGGAAATACAGCGCCTCGTTATGCACCTCCAGATGGTCATGCGCCAGATAATTTTCATCCACCGCCGTGACCATTTGCAGTTCGCTGCGCAGATACTGGCCATAGGGGTTGCCTTCGGCCGGCACATGGGTCGCCATGAAATCGAGCAGCGCCTTCGCCTGCGTGACCTGAACCTGCGGCTCTGCATGCTGTTCGGCGTGATACAGCATCATGTCGCGGATGATGCCGCGCATGCGCCACCCGGGCAGGGTGTTATAGCTGATGTAGGCAATGCCGCTCGGAGACAGACAGGCGCGCGACAGCGTCAGCATGGCCGCCTGAGCATCGGGCGGCAGCCAGGAATAAATGCCGTGCGCCATCACGTAATCAAACTGCCCCAGCGCCGCAGCATCGGCGGCGCGGATATCGACGCAGATGAATTCTATATTGGTCAGGCCGAGCGCCGCCTGCGCTTTTTTTGCAGCATCAATCTGCACTTGTGAAAAGTCAATCCCGACAAAGTGCGACTGCGGCAATGCCGCCGCCATTGGCAGCAAATTGCCGCCACTGGCGCAGCCGATCTCCAGTACGCGGCACGCCGCCGGCGGCACAGAGGGATGCCCGAACAGCCCGGCAATCGCCGCCAGATGGCGCGGATGCGAAGCCGTTACGGCATAGCTTGGATAGGGAGTCTGATCGTAGGGATTGTTGGGATCGTTGGCGGTCATGGCAAGGGTGGGGGCAGTGGAGAAGTCGAAAAAGTTGGGATAAAGCGATTTATTTTGCAGCAGGGGTGGGCTCGCAGGCGGGCAGCGTGGGCACCAGAGTGCGCCATACTGTCGGCCAGCCATCATAGTGGGAAACACCGGGCAACACCGTCACACGCGCGCAATGTTGGCGCGTCATGGCCGCCAGATAGGCGCGGCTGATCGCCACCGGGACGATGGTGTCGGCACCTCCTACCCAGTGCTGTTGCGGAACACGCTCGACCGTTTTGGCGGCTGCGCCGGGGTTTAACGAACCCGTCATCGGCGACACCTTGTGCAGGCGCGTGAAAGCATCAATCTCCAGATTGCCGGCCAGCGTACGGATCGAGCCCACATCGCTGCGCCGGGCGGCGACCAGCACCGCTGCCCCGCCCCCACCCGAGTAGCCCACCAGATGCACGCGCGGCGCCCGGGCTGACTCCTTGATGGCGGTGACGGCGTCATCGATGGATCTGATCACTTCCGGCGCCAGGCGCCCATGTGTCCAGAAATACTCCGCGCAAGCCGGATTTTCCGTGCGTGGCGTGTATTGGCAAGGCCGCGCAATCCAGGCTACGTTTGGTGCCGGATCGAGCGCCGCCAGCGCCAGTGCGACCGGGTTATCCGGCGTCGGATCATTGGATGGCAGGGAGCGCGTGGCCCACGCAAAGCCGTCACCCTCGATATAGATCGTGATATCGGCGCCTTGCCGGTCGATTCGTTCACGCGTAGTGAGCACAAACTGTCCGCTGCGGCGCAGGCGTTCTTCAAGCCTTGCGGGGGCTGCCAGAGTCTGCGCAGTCTCAATGTCCACGCGCCGCGCGCCGGGGGCGCAGGCTGCCAGCAGGTGGAGCAAGGGCAGGACAAAAGCCAGCAGCAACCCGGTTCGGCGCCGCAAGACGATTGAATTTCTGGAGCAAGCCTTGGCAAGCGCTCTGTCGATGGGTTGCTGGCTCACGCTGGCGTGTCCTCGCCACCCGGCGATGCCGCGTCCTGCAACCCGGATTCAATCTGATCAATGCTCGGGAGATAGCGCGCCAACTCATCCGGCAATTGCAACTTGTATTCCGCCACGCCAATCGGTTGCGTCATGCCGCGCAGCGCGTATTCGGCAACGATGCGGTGTTGCTGCTTGCAAAGCAGCAAGCCAATGGTGGCCTTGTCATCAACGCTTTTCAGATGCTCATCGACCAGAGTGACGTAGAAATTGAGTTGACCGGCGTGTTCCGGTTTGAAAGCACCACCTTTGAGTTCCACCACCAGGAAGCGGTGCAGGCGGTAGTTGTAGAACAACAGATCGATGTAGAAATCCTGGTCCGCCGCCTCCACATGGACTTGGCGGCCGGCGAAAGCGAAGCCCTCGCCCAGTTCCATCAGCAGCTTGGTTACATGGCGCACCATCGCCCCCTCGATGTCGCGTTCCAGCGCATCTTCGGACACACCGAGAAAATCGAAGATGTAAGGATCTTTCAGCGTTTGCAGCGCGAGTTCGGAGTCCGGTACCGGCAAGCGTTGTTCGAAGTTGGTCACCGCGTTGCCGGAGCGCAAGTGCAGCGCCGTGGATATGTGATGCCACATCACGTTGCGCGACCAGCCGTGCTTGATGGCCTTGGCGAGATACCACGTCCGGTCTGAACGGGTCTTTAGCTTGGTCAGCAACAGCAGGTTGTGCCCCCATGGCAATTGTGCAACAGCCTGTTGCACAAATTCGGATTCCGGCCACTCCTCGGCGAAACTGCGCATGTAGAGCAGGTTTCGGCGTGAAAAGCCTTTCATGTCAGGAAAGGCAGTGGTGAGATCGCCGGCAAGCTGATCGATCACCTTGGCACCCCAGCCTTGGGCTTGCTGCCGATCCAAAATGTCACGCCCAATTTGCCAATAAAGCAGGACCAGTTCGCGATTGACCGAGAGGACCGCACGTTGTTGCGCGGATCGGACACGTTGCTTGAGCGTTGCCAGCCACAATTGGTAATCGCCGGGTAGCAGCGCAGAATCCTTCATCTATGTCTCTGAGAATGGCTTACGTTGCCCGAACAAATCAATGCGGTCATCCAGCACCGAAGGTACTGCAATCTCGCGAAAACCAGCTTTTTCCAAGAGAGTGATCATGCCATTGAATTTTAAAGTGAACGCGAGAGTCAGCCGGCGGGCGATGCGTTTGAGCCTGGCCGGGCCCAGGCGTCGGCAATAAATGTCCGAGGGCGAAGGTGTGACGCTCGGTGCCCCAAAAAAAACCCGCCATGCGGCGGGTTTTTTTCAACATCAGCTACTACGACGTTGCCTGGGAAGGTTTCTCTCCCCAAGCTACCCCGCGCTTACCATCAGGCTTAGAACGCCCAGCGGCCCTGCACCTGGAAGTTATGGCCCTTGAAGCTGCTGCGCGATTCGTAGTCATACACCACGCCGACGCTGCCACTGCGGCCTTGCATGAAGGTCACACCGGCACCAACGTTGTACGAAGTGCGCTGCACCGACTGGCCATTGGTCGAGAAGCTGCCGCCGCCGCCCGTGAAGCTGGAAGTGGTAGCAACAGTACCGTTGTTGAAGTCGTTGTACACGCCCATATGCAACTCGGGCTTGAACACCGTACCGCTTGCCATGGTGCTCTCGCCGCTGACACGGAAGCCCACACCGCCTTTGGTACGGTTGACGCGCAACCCATCCACGTTCAGGCTCAGAGCACCCGCACCAGACTCAGTGTAGGCGTTCTGGTTGAAGTTGGTCCACTCCAACGAAGCGAGAGGCGTGAACATGGTTTTGCCCGACATCGGGATATGATAGCCCGCACCGATACGCGCGCTCCACTGGTTGGCATTGGTCGAATAGGTTGCCTGACGCGCCAGGGCCACCAGGCGGTTGCCGCTGGTATTGTGGCGTGCGTAGGACAGCAAGCCATCCACATAAGCCTGACCGAAATCACGCGTGCCGTAGCCGGTGATCTGGTAAGTGTTGACGCTCACATTGCTGCCGGCGCCCGCACTGCCGTCATTGGAAAAGCCTACGTTGGTTTTGGCGTAGCTCAGGCCAAGACCCAGGCGGGTGTTGCTGCCCACGTCGGTATCAGCACCGAATGCCAAGCCGTAGCTGCGGCCAGAGTAGCCCGAAAAGCCGTCATAGCTGTTCTGCGACGTGTTGCTGCCGAAACCCTTGACCCAGACTTCACGTCCAGGAGCCGAGCCGGCAGCAACGCCGGATGCTGCAGCACCACTGGCCAACTGTGAAGAATCACCACGAATCGACGCCATGCGCGTGTAGACCACGTTGAGCGACTGGCCGACGGTACCGATGCCGGCACCAATCTGTGCTGCACCAGTGGTCGGTGCCAGTTTCGGCGCCTCGGACAACAACTGGGCAGCCGTGTAACCGTTGAAGGTATTCACGACAGTCGCCATGTCCGAGCCAACGGCCGGTGGCAACAGCGCAACGCCGTTAAGAGCCGTCAATGCCGATGCGCCAGGTGCCGAGCTGGAGATGCCAGACACACCGGTGAAGCCACCCGCAGCACGGGTAGCGACCAAGAAGAGGTCTTCTGCGCCAACGGCCAAGACGCCTGCATCGCTGCCGGATTTGCCGGTGAAGCTCAGCACCGCGCTGTTGGTCGTGACGTTGCCTGCGGTCAGGTCTGTTGCACCAGCACCTGCGCCCGAATTGACCAACTTGAATTTCTGGCCGTCAACCACCGCAATGCTACCCACATTGACGAACACCTTGGTGCCCGCCACCACGGTGCCCGTACCGCTGACGGTAAGCGCGCCAGTGGTGGTTGCCGAGATCAGCGAGGTTTTCAGGGTGGTACCGGCAACGGTGGTGAAGTTACCCGTGATGGTCGTGCCAACCGTGCCCACATCCAGAGTGGCGCCAGCTGCGGTGGTCACACCGCCTGCCGCAACCAATGTCTTGGCCGCAGTAAAGGTGCTGGTGGAGGTGCCACCAAACACGATGGTGTCAGACGTGATGTTGTGGCCGATGCTGACAGCGCCAGCATTGAAGGTCACCGCGTTCAACTTGCCACCGCCGGTGACACCAATGTCACCGCCAGTGGTGGTGCCGCCCAGGAAATTCAACTTACCCTGATTGGCCGTGGTGTTGGTTACCGCACCGACGATGCTCTTCCCGTCAGCGACGGAGATCGTACCGTTGCCGTTCTCAAAGTTGACGGCGCCGGTAATGTTGCCCGAAGCGGTCAACGTGCCGGTACCGGTCAGCTTCACGCTCTTGGCAAACACGTCGCCGCCAAGGGTGTCGGTGAGCGCGCCGGTGTCGATGTTCAACACTTTGAGGGCTTTGGTTGAGGTACCGATTGCGCCGCTGGCCAGCGTGGTGTTGGCCGTCGAGGTACCGAACGTCAGGGTACCGGTGTTGTCGGTGGCGGTAGTAACGGTGCCGACGATTTTCTTGTCAGCAGCGACGCTTGCGGTGCCGTCAGCGTTCAGGTTGACCGCGCCCGTCACGTCGCCATTCAGTGTAGCGGTTCCAGTACCTGCCAGATTGAAGTTGGTCGCTTTGACGATGCCGCCGAAGGTAACGCCGCCCGTGCTGTCGGCATTGACCGTTGCGAGAGCCGCAGTAGTGCCGATTGCGCCCGAGACGCCTTTGCCGGCAGCCATGGTCAAGGTACCAGTTGCTGCCGTACCGGTGTTATCAACGGTGCCAGTGATGGCGCCCGCACCAGTAACCGTGCCGCCACCGGAAATTCTGATCGCGCCAGTATGCGTTCCCGTGCTTGCCAGGGCCACCGTGCCGGCACCACTGTTGGTCAATGTCGTTACAGCATTGGCTGTTGCTCCGCCACCGATTGTTGCAGTGATGCCGGTGGCTGGCGCCACGTTGATGGCCTTGAGTGCGTTGGTAGCACCAATCTGGCCGCTAATGAGAGTGGTATTTGCCGTGGTGGCTGAAAAGTTCACCGTACCGCCAGCCGCCGCCGTATTGTCTACCGCAGCCGCGATCTTGGCGTTAGCAGCAAGATTCAAGGAGCCATCAGCCGTAAAATTGACCGACGTGCCGGTGATATCGTTAGCCCCGGTGATGCCCGTGCCGCCCAACGTGACAGTGGTGGCAAAAATCGCGCCGCCAAATCCGACAGTCTTGCCGCCGTTGGCAACCGTCACCTGCTTGAGCAGAAGGCCGGTCGCACCGACGGTGCCGTTGACCATCGGCGTACCGACCAGACCGCCGGTACCCAGTGCCGTGGTGCCAGTAACAGTTGTCGTGCCAAAGGTCAACGTACCGGTATTGGTGGCGGCAGTCGTCACAGCCGTAAGACCGCCGACGCCGAAAATACTCGTGTCAGCAGCCATTGCCAAAGTACCGTCTGAAGCAAAATGGACCTTCGTCGAGGCGTTGATGTTTCCCGCAACCGAAGTGGTACCTGTACCAGTCAGGGTCACGGTGCTGGCGCGCACCGTGCTGCCAAGAGACACCGCCACCCCGCCGTTATCCACATTCACTGCCAACAGACCTTTGGTGCCGGTAGTCGTGCCGCCGACAGCGCCGCTGACAAGCACGGTATTCGCTGCCGTCGTAGTGGCGAAAGTCAGTGTACCGGTACCATCGGTACCCGTTCCAACGGTACCCACAATTTTCTTGTCGGCTGCAACCAAGGCCGTACCTGAGCCAGTAAGGCTCACCGCGCCAGTAACATCGCCATTGAATTGTGCGGTACCCGCCCCGCTATTGGTAACCGTCACCGCCGTAACTGCGCCAGCAAAGGTAGCAGTAATGCCAGTGGCCGGAGCAACATTCACTGCCTTCAGGCCGGTGCCTGTGTTGCCAATAGCAGCCGTGGCAACCGTAGTGTTCGCGGTGGTGGAGGTAAAGGTCAAGGTGCCTTGTCCCGCCGTGGTGTTGGTCACAGCACCTGTCAGCACTGCATTGGCAGCAGTCAGTGAAATCGCGCCATCGGCTGCGAAGTTAACTGCGGAGGTGATGTTGCCGCCCGAAGTGTAGGTGCCAGCACCCATCGTCACGTTGGTGGCGAGCAGGGCGCCGGTGAGGGCGACGGTTTTGCCGGCCACGCCGTTGAAATTGACCAAGCCGACGATGTTACCGGCGGCACCGACGGTCGTGCCGGTCGCTGCGCCCAGGAATGTCAATGTGCCAGCGTTGTTGTTTGTCACTGTCACCGCGCCGAGCGTGTTGCCATCAGCAACGGTGGCAATGCCGGTCAGACTGGCGGCGGCGCCGGTGAACACGACGACGTCGGCGGCAGGAACCACCACCGTACCGCCGTCTGGTGCATTAATAGCGAATGCAGCCGGCGCTGCCATCGCACCAAACAAGGCGCTGATTGCTACGGCAATTGCCTTGCCTTGAAATTTGGTGATACGAAATTGCCGATCTTGACGCTTCATTTTGTTTCCTCCGGAGGGGGGTAGGTAGATCGAGGCGGATTGCTTTGGTTACATGGTTTCATGAAACCCAAACAATCAGCTTTTTTCTTCGTTTTACACTTGCATACAAATCCGTTTGTAACTGGAGAATAATAACCCAACTGGGCGGCTCGGGGTCAAGCGTGACATTAGTCACTCGATTGGCCTGTTGCAATTTAGCAACGCGAACAAAAGTTTCTTGTGGGGCATCGGGTGCCTATGCTGCGATGCAGCGCGCGGCCGATCAAGGTCTCAACCAACTGACCCTGCCACGGAAATGAACAGCGCCGGACTGACATTAAAGAATTTCGCAAATTTTCCTGCCAGCGCCGCGCTGATCTTGCGCTTACCGGCCAGAATTGCCGACAGATTGCTTTGCGGAATCACTGCGGCAAGATCGCTTTGGCGCAGACCGCGTGCATCGAGCAGATGCTGCAACACATCCTTGGGCGCCGCAGCAGGCAGTTTGAAATGCTCAGTGTCATAGTCTTCAACGAGATCGCTGACCAGATCAAGCAAACCGGACAGTGGATGATTTTCATCATCCCCGGCCGCATCGAGCAGCGTATTCATCAGGACGACCATTCGCTGGTATTCCGTGTGGTTATGAATCGGGCGAAGGTGTGCAATGCGGTCAAACGCTGTCCACGCTTTCTGAAGTCCTTTGATATCCATGCTGGCGGCGGCGGTTTGCATCATCACACCTCGTCTTTCCTATAGAGCTTGTTCCACTGGTCATATTGGCGATGCGTCAATACCCGCCGGATGAACACCTTTCCGGCCCGATAACGCACCACCGTGATGACGCGGTAATTGTTGCCGCCCACATCGAAAATCGTGTACGGCGCAGCGTAGTCAGCACTTCTGAATGCCGCTTTGAGACCGGCGAAATTATCCAACTCTGACTGTTCGAGCACTGTGTGCCAAGCGCGCAGCACTGTTTCTGCCTCAGGATGCAGGTCCCAAAAAGTACGGAGCATCTTGAGAGAGATGATGTGCATGTGGCGAATTATATCAATTTGATATTTTTCCGCCGCCCACACGCTTAGCTCGCGCACGAACAGGCAGCGCACGGCGTGCGCATCCACGCCGTCTTCCCAGGCTCGGCCGTGCCGGGTTCAAAGCGCAGCAGTGGCGATTTCCATCCAGGCCGCTCGGGGCGGCTTTTCAATCACGATGCGGTGGCCGTCAAGCCGATAGCTTAATCAGGTGTGGAGCGTGAATATGTCACGCATGGCCGGACAGCTCATCGATCAGCTAAAGGCCGATCTGCGCGCGCGTGACGCCGAGATGGCGCGCCTGCTCCGCCTTTCGGACTTCGGGTGCGCCAACCAGCCCTTATACCGGCTGGTACGCAGCGCTTGACCAGTCTTCTACCGCCAGGCCATTGATCCGGTCGAAGTGCTTGCGGTTTGCCGTCACGCACGATAGGCCCGCTCCCAGCGCCTGTGCCGCAATCACGCAGTCAGGCAGGCCAATATCCAGCCCCGGCTTTGATTGCCGAGATGTACGAAGACATTGGTGTCGAGCAGGAATTTCACTTAAACCGCAGGCCAACGATGGCGGCAAGAAATTCTTCAGTGCGCTTGCTGCCGCGCTTGACTGGGGGTGTCTTGGCGGCAGGCTTTTTGGCGACGGGTTTCTTCGCTGGCTTGGCAAAAATCTCGAATGCAGTGCGCATGTCACCAGTCCCGGATGCGCTTCGTGGCGCTCAATGGGGCGCGCGCGCTTCAAGCGTTTCAAGGCGGGCAACCAAGCCGTCGATCTGGTGCCGCAGGTCGGTTATTTCTTCCGAAGCGATAGCTTCGTCCCGGCGCAGTCCGACGATGTGATGTTCTTGCGTGCGGAATCGTTTTTTCAATTCGCCGAATTCCGCCATCATTTGCGCGCGGAAGTCGGCCATTTCTTTTCGCATGAGGCTTAGTTCTTCACGCACCAGGCGCAAGTGTTCCAGAGTCAGGTCGGCAACAGTGTCGGGCATGACAGTCTCCTTTCGCGGGATTGTAGGCCAAAACTATTTCGCGCCGGCCGGAGGCGGCACTGCGGTACGGCAAGGATATCGACAGGCTGATCGGCATCACGCCTCAAAGCGCAGCGATGGCGATTTCCATCCAGGCTACGCCCGGCGGCTTTTCAATCACGATGCGGCGGCCTGCAAGCCGGTAGGTTAATTGGCAGTGGTGTCGCGGGTTGGACAAAACGCCGGGGTTGAGGACGCCATAGTTCTGCCCTGCCGCATGGCGCCCAGATGCCGTCACCAGTCCTGGATGCCCTTCGCGGTCGACTTCGTGAGCGGGGCGAGTTCGCGGGTAGCGGGTCCGTCCCGGTGTTCCACCTTGCGGTGGTGCTTAAAAAAGGAGACGGCGTTGATGGCCGTCTCAATCCGCAGAAACCGGCCAAACTTGTCGTAGACCTTTACGCTGGCCGCGCCCATGTTGTGTTTGATGCAGCGGCCCTCAATACGGGTGGACAGCCGCGAGCCGATCTGCGCGCACGTGATGCCGAATTGGCGCGCCTTGTGGTACTGGCGGATTTTGGCTGCGCAAATGCGCCGCTATACCGGATGGTCGCTAGACGCACGCCAGTTTTCCGCCTTGACCTGCGGCAGTGCCAGCAGCGCTGCATCATCCGTGACCAACACCCGCCCTGCCGCGATCGACTGCCCGGCAATCATCACGTCAGGCCAGTTGTTGACCTTGCCGCCGCGCTCCAGAGCATGCATCACCAGGGCGGCGCACTCCGCAGCCCTGGCTGTGAAAGGCTCTACCTTGACGCGCCCAACGATCAAGGCCAGCGCCTGTAGACTTTCCTTTTTGACGCGCCCTTCACCGCGCAACAACTTGAATCGCAACTCCGCCAACGTGACCGCAGAGATCCGCAACGAGGCCGCGCCGGCGTCGATAATGCACTGCTCAAGCCGAAGGTATCCAGATGCTTTGTTCGCCACATGCATGAACACGTTGGCGTCAAGCAAGTAAATCAAATCAGGCCCTTTAACGAGCGAATGGCTTCAAGCAATTCGAGCGTTTGGCGATCTGGTTTGCGAGCGGCGCGGCGGGAGTGTGCCACCGGTTTTTTTGCCGCTGGCTTGCGAGCTGATGGTTGCTTCGCTGGCTTGGCAAAAATCTCGGATGCAGTGCGCATGTTCAGGCCCTCCAAGGCATGGGCCTAAATTGTATCAGCGACCCGCTGCCGGGGCTTTTCAAACCTGGGCCGCTCGACCTTTTCCATCAAAATGTGCATGCGGCTGCCTCACTCGGCCATGAACACTTTTTTGCCACCGCCCGGCGCGTCCGAATATTTCGAGGCTGCCACTTCGTCGCGTTTCAGCCCCATGATTTGGTGCTCCTGGACGCGGTAGCGCTGCTTGATTTCGGCAAACTGGTTGGTCATCTGTTTGGTGATATCGCTGCGGAACTCCGTCCAGGCTCATGCCTCGTTGAAAGAGACTATTTGTAGAGGTGCGATTAACATTAATGTTAATATCCGAGCGATGCCTTATCGCATAGAGTTTTACAGTCCGACCGTGCAGGCCGGCATGCTTGAATGGCCTGCCGGTATCGCTGCGATTTCGCAACGCATGGTGGAACATGGCCCCAATTTGGGTCTGCCCTACACCCGCGCCATGGGTGAGGGCTTGTTTGATTGAAGGAGTTGCATCGTGATTAAGTCAAAACCACATGACTCGTTCGTGCCGGTGGCGTTTGATCCCGCCGCTTACGTCAAGCGGCGCAGCGCCAAAGATGCGGCGTTCAAATCGGCTTTTGCGGCGTTGCAAGACGAATTTAGTGCACTCGATGTTTTGTTGCGCGCCCGTAAGGCGGCTGGACTGACTCAGGCGCAGGTGGCTGTCCGCATGGGCATGAACCCCGCATCGCTGGCGCGCATTGAAAGCAGTCTGGGCAGCCGCAAGCATTCGCCGTCTCTTGAAACCCTGCGCAAGTATGCGCAGGCCTGCGGCATGCGCTTGACGATCAACCTGGCCAAGGCGGCATAGGGCGAAGAAGCGCATGGATAGCGATAGCTTCGTCCCGGCGCACGCAGTCAGACCGCCTGTTCTTTGAGCAGGCGGTCTGACTGCTGTTACCCGCGCGGTTACGCGTACTGCTGCGCCACCCAGTCACGGTAAGCGCCGCTGGTGACGCTGGCGCTCCAGGCGCGGTGAGCGAGATACCACACCACGGTCTTGCGCAGGCCGGACTCGAAGGTTTCCGCCGGCCGCCAGCCCAGTTCGCGCTCGATCTTGCGCGCGTCGATGGCGTAGCGGCGGTCGTGGCCGGGGCGATCCTTGACGAAGCTGATCTGCTCCGCATACGGTCGCCCATCGGCGCGCGGCTGCAGTTCATCGAGCAGCGCACACACGTTGCGCACCACGTCGATGTTGGCCTTCTCCTGCGCGCCGCCGATGTTGTAGGTCGCGCCGGACCGTCCGGCATCGAGCACGCGCCGCAGTGCTGCGCAGTGATCCTGCACATAGAGCCAGTCACGAATCTGCCGGCCGTCGCCATACACCGGCAAGGGCTGGCCAGCGAGCGCATTGAGAATGCACAGGGGTATCAGCTTCTCGGGAAAATGGTACGGCCCGTAATTGTTGGAGCAGTTGGTGGTGAGCACCGGCAACCCGTAAGTGTGGTGCCAGGCACGCACCAGATGGTCTGCTGCCGCCTTGCTCGCCGAGTAGGGGCTGTTGGGCTCGTGGCGGCTGGTTTCACTGAACGGCGCATCGGTTGCGCCGAGTGAGCCATACACTTCGTCGGTCGAAATGTGCAAAAAACGGAAGGCATCGCGCAGTGGCGCGGCCAGCGCGGCGCAATGGCTGCGCGCGGCCTCCAGCAACCGGAATGTCCCGTCGATGTTGGTGGCGATGAACGCGGCGGGGCCGTGAATCGAGCGGTCTACGTGCGACTCCGCAGCAAAATGCACGACAGCGCGAAAGCGGTGCTCCCCAAACAGGGCCGCGAGCAACGCCGCGTCGCAGACATCACCCTGCACCAGCAGATGGCGCGTGTCGCCCTCCAGCGAAGCCAGATTCTGCCGGTTGCCGGCATAGGTGAGCAAGTCGAGATTGACTACCGGCTCGTCACGCTGCGCGAGCCAGTCGAGCACAAAATTGCTGCCGATAAAGCCGGCGCCGCCGGTGACGAGAATGGTCATGGGGTCAGGCGGTGGCTTGGCCCAACAGGGATCACCAACGAGGCCATAAGGCTGGAGAACGGGAGCAGCAGGCAGGCTGCCCATGCCCCGCCGCGGGGAGCGGCCAGTCGGGCAGCACGAGAGGATCACTGCTGATATTCGGGCCGCTCATACTTTTCCATCAAAATTTTCATGCGGCTGCTCAACTCTGCCATGAAGGTCTTTTTGCCGCCGCCGTCCGGCGCATTGCCCACCACATCGTGCCAGGTCATCGGTGTGCCAATGTAAACATCGACAAAAAACGGCACCGGGATGAAACTGCCCTTGGGCATCGACTTGCCCAGGCCGTGCATGAAGATGGGCACCACGGGAACGGATGGATATTTCGATGCCAGCACCGCCACCCCGGATTTCAATTCCTGCATGCGTTCGGGTTCGCCGCGCGTGCCCTCGGGGAAGATGATCAATATCTCGCCGCGCTCGAGCGCGTCATAACAGCCTTGCAGCGGATCTTCTTCAGGTGTGGCCGCGCCGCTGGCTCCCGCGTTGGCGTCATCGACGGGCCTGGGCCGCCGCCGCACGATGGGGATGATGCCGACAAAGTTTTGCGAAAACCAGGCCATCAGGCCAGACTTCAGAAAGTAATCGGCTGCCGCCACCGGGCGCACCTGCGGGATCACGCTCACCGGAAAAACCGTCAGCATTGCTGCCGTGTCGAGGTGGCTGTTGTGATTCGGCGTCACGATCGCCGGGCCTTTCAATGGCAACCGGTTGCGGTGGCGGATGTTCATGCCCAGCACCACGAGGCAAATCGGCCACGCGACGCATACGGCGAACGCCCGGCGCAGCCAGGGACGCAGCCAATCGTTTAAGCGCGCCATCAGCGCATGGTGCCCGGCCATGTCAGTAATACAGAAAATAGACAACGTGAAAAAACACCGGCGCGGTAAACGTCAGGCTGTCGATGCGGTCAAGGATGCCGCCATGGCCCGGCAGCAGTGAACCGCTGTCCTTGATGCCAAGGTCACGCTTGATCGCGGAGATCGTCACGTCGCCAATAAACCCGCCAAAGCCAATCAGCACGCCAATCGCCAGCGCCTGCACATGGCCCATCGGCGTGAGCCACGGCGCCAGCGCGAGCGCCAGCAGCGTGGTGGTCATCACGCCCCCGATCAGTCCTTCAAGGGTTTTGTTCGGACTGACCGTCGGCGTCACCTTGGTACGCCCGTAACGCTTGCCCCAGACGTACTGCGCCACATCGTTGAATTGGGTCAGAAATACCAGATAGAACAGCAGCGCCACGCCGCCGCCATTTGGATTGCCAGCGGCCGGCAACACCAGCAGATAGGCCATGTGCGAAAGTGAAAAGACGCAGGTCATCAGCCCCCACTGCAACGTGCCCACCGCAGCAAGAAAACCCTTGGTCTCGCCGATCAGCACCATGCGCATCGGCATGATCAAAAACCAATACACCGGAATGAAGATCAGGAACACGCCGTACCACTCGACCCCCACCAGAAGGTATTGCACCGGAATCGCCATGTAGGCCCAGAGCAGCACGCGATGATCGGCGCGTCGCGTCGGCACTAGTGACAAATACTCCTTGAACGCGAGGAAGCTCAAAAACGCCAGACAGAAGATCGAGAAATACGTGTTGAAGCCAAGTGCAAACGTGGTCAACACCACGATGAGCCACCAGGTCTTGATGCGCAGCCTGAGCTCAGAGTAGTCACGCTCCGGGTAGCGGCGCTTGCGTACCCACACCAGCGCCGTGGCGAACATCAGGATCAGATACGCCCCCAGAAAGGCGTAGCCCACCGCCTCGGGAAAATGCGGCTTCGGAATTGCCTCATTGACCTTGCGCGGCACCACCTCGATGGTGTGCTTGAGCGCCTGCTGCGAAGCCTCGAAAGTTTTTTTGACCGGACCGGCTTCGTTGCTCATGGCTGGGTTTCCTGCTTGTCGCGGGCGGCTTCAATCTCGCGGCTGCCCATCTTGATGCGCCGGAACAAGGTTAGCACCGTCATGGCGCAACCGGCGGCCAGCAAGACAGTGCACCATACGCCCGGCAACACCCCCGCACCGAGCAGCAAGGCAATGAGGCCAAACAGGAGGGCGCGATCACTCTTGCCCATCGGCCCGTCATAGCGACGGCTGCCGCCAAGCGCTTGGGCCACCACGCCGGCCATTTCGGTGAGTGATGCGAACACGGTGAGCAGCACCACCCAGACGGCAGCTTGGGGCAGAACCAGGGCAAACGGCAGATAAAGCGCACAGTCAGATGCCACGTCGCACAGTTCGTTCAGAAATCCGCCGAGTGCCGTCTGCATGCCGTGTTCGCGCGCCAGCATGCCGTCGATGGCGTTGAGCATCATGCGCACGAACATCACTACCGGTACGCCGAGCAGCACAATGACGTCGCGCGGCCAGGTGATCAACGCCAAGCCTGCGGCGGCAGACAGCGCCAAGCCAGCCAACGTGACCTGATTCGCCGTGACGCCGGTGCGCGCCATCTGCACAACCAGCGGGCGCAGCAGATTTTGAAATGCTGGCTTGAGTTGGTAGAGCGAATTCATCACCGCATTCTACGGAATACCGCACCGAGGTTCATTCTGCGCGCTACCATCTGCGGTTCGCACAATTCACGGGGGCAACAGTCATGAGCGCTTACGTCATCGCCATCATCAAGGTCACCAACCCCGAGGCCTACGCCGAATACGCGCGCCTCGCCGCGCCGGTCAATGGCCAGTACAACAGCACGCTGTTGGCACGCAGCAACCAGTTTGAATTTCTCGAAGGCAAGCTCGATTGCAATCGCGTAGTGATCAACCGCTTCGCGACGATTGACGCCGCCAAGGCCTTCTATCACTCAGTCGAGTATCAGGCGGCGAAGTCCAAGCGCATTGGCGCGGCGGACTTCAACATGTTGGTGGTGCAGGGCGAAGACTGATGCGCCGCATCGCGGTACGCTGGCCGAAAATCAATTGACCTGAGATCCGCTCCAGGAGCCGGTCTCCCGCGGAAGGCACCCGAGATCAGCCACCAGAGCGGCCCTCAGGCCGATGCCAGATCAAATATCCGCTTCCACTTCGTTGCCGTGAAGTTCAATCCAGGTGCGCCGCGCTGCGGCTTCGCCCTTGCCCATCAGCATGTTGAATTTTTCACCGGTGCCGGCGAAGCTGAGGTCACCGAAGCGCACTTGCAACAGGCGCCGCGTGTCCGGGTTCATGGTGGTGTCCCACAGTTGCTCGGGGTTCATTTCCCCCAAGCCCTTGAAGCGCGAGATTTGCCAGGAGCCGTCACGCACGCCTTCTTTTTTGAGTTTGTCTTCGACCGCTTCGAGTTCGCCCTCATCGAGACAGTAGAGCTTGCGCATGGCGCGCTTGCCGGAAGCCGGCACATCGACCCGAAACAGCGGTGGGCGCGCGACGTACACATTGCCGGCGTCGATCAATTTCGGGAAGTGCTTGAAGAATAGCGTCAGCAGCAACACCTGAATGTGCGAGCCGTCGACGTCGGCATCCGACAGGATGCAGATCTTGCTGTAGCGCAAGGCTGAAAGATCGGGCGTGTCGTTGGAGCCATGCGGGTCAACGCCAATCGCCACCGCAATATCGTGAATCTCGTTGTTGGCGAACAGGCGGTCGCGCTCGGTCTCCCAGGTGTTGAGCACCTTGCCGCGCAGCGGCAGGATCGCCTGAAACTCCTTGTCGCGGCCCATCTTGGCGCTGCCGCCGGCCGAGTCGCCCTCGACCAGAAACACTTCGGTGCGCGCCACTTCGCTCGATTCGCAATCGGTCAGCTTGCCCGGCAACACCGCCACACCCGAGCCTTTTCTCTTCTCAATCTTTTGCCCGGCCTTCATGCGGCTTTGCGCCTGGCGCACCACCAACTCGGCGAGCTTCTTGCCCTGATCGACGTGCGTGTTGAGCCAGAACTCCAGCGGCGGTCGCGTCGTTGAGCTGACCAGGCGCACCGCATCGCGGCTGTTGAGACGCTCCTTGATCTGCCCCTGAAACTGCGGGTCAAGCACCTTGGCCGAGAGCACAAACGACACACGCGCGAACACGTCTTCGGGCAACAGCTTGACGCCCTTGGGCAGCAGCGAGTGGTGATCGACGAAACTCTTCACCGCGCCAAACAGGCCTTCGCGCAGCCCCGACTCGTGGGTGCCGCCGGCGGGGGTGGGGATCAGATTGACATAGCTCTCGCGCGCGATCGCGCCCTCTTCCGTCCACGCCACCACCCACTGCGCGCCCTCGCCCTCGGCGAAATTGTCATCGGCAGCTTCGAGATATTTTTCGCCTTCGAACCACGGGATCAACGGCTCCGCGCCATCGAGCGCCTCCTGCAAATAACCGCGCAAGCCTTCCTTGTACATCCAGGTCTGCTTCTCGCCGGTCTTCTCGATGGTGAGCGTCACCGTCACACCGCGCAGCAACACCGCCTTGGAGCGCAGCAGACGCTTGAGTTCTTCCGGTGGCACGAGGGGAGAATCAAAATATTTTGCGGCCGGCCAGGCCCGCACCAGAGTGCCGCTTTGATCGGTCTTGCCGATTTTTTTCAGACGCTCGGTGACGTCGCCGCCGTTTTCAAACACGATGCGATGCTCGCCGCCTTCGCGCCAGACAGTGACTTCAAGTTTGTTCGACAGCGCATTGGTGACCGACACCCCGACGCCGTGCAGGCCGCCGGAAAATACATAGGCGCCGCCGCTCTTCTTGTCGAATTTTCCGCCCGCGTGCAGGCGTGTGAACACGATCTCGACCACCGGCACTTTTTCTTCCGGGTGCAGGCCGACCGGAATGCCGCGGCCATCATCCTTCACTGAAATCGAGCCGTCGCTGTGGACGATCACGTCAATGTTTTTGGCGTAGCCGCCGAGTGCTTCGTCGGAGGCGTTGTCGAGCACTTCCTGAATGATGTGCAGCGGGCTCTCGGTGCGCGTGTACATGCCGGGGCGCTCGCGCACCGGCTCCAGGCCCTTGAGGACGCGGATCGAGGCTTCGTTATAGGAGGATTTTGTAGCCATGGTGTCTTGAATTCGTATCAGGTTGCGTCGTAGCAAGTGTGCGGGAGTGCAATGTCAAGCGCAAAACCGCAAGAAATTCAAAAATACTTATCCACAGTTTCCGTGGACAACAGGCTCTTGACAGAGCGGGACAACAAGGCAGGACAAGGGTCTTGGTAGCGCGCTGCAATTTTGAGCACGGGCACGCAGAGACACCAATTCACGCCTCAATTGCAGAACACCATGTCGGCCAGATCGAAAATCATGTTGGGGCGCAACCAGGCGCTGAACACCAGTGCGGTTGCCGCACCAACCACCAGCCACACCGCAACGCGTGCCACACGCGACTGCGGCAGCAGGCGCAACGGAGCCACCTCAGCGTGAAGCGCCGGGGCAAGCGAGTCAGATTGAATCGACGAAGGCATGGAGAAGATTATACGAGCGCGAATATCGTCAACATCTGGTGCCCCGAACGATGTAAAGCGCGGATTATGGAAGGCCCGAACCGCAAAGAACAGGGATTGCGCTCCCAGATGGGGATTGCAGATTGGAATAACAACTTAGACTTACCAACGGCTTTGCCGCGTGCCAGCACCGCCGCTCGCTTCAACCGCGCTTTTTCTCCAGCGCATCCCATCGCTCCAGCGCCGCCAGCATCTCAGCTTCGATGGCGTCGAAACGTGCCTTGAGTTTGGCTGCGTCCGCCACTGACGCTGCGTCGGTGCGCGCATAGGTGGACGGGTCAGCGAGTTTGGCCTCAAGAATTTTCTGCTCGGCTTCAAGAGCGGCAATCTGCGCGGGCAGCGCATCGAGGTCGCGCATTTCCTTGTAGCTGAGCTTGGCCTTTTTCTGACCCGGAACCGGCCCGGAAACCGTTGGTGCAGGCGGCTCTTTGGCCCATGATCCTGAAGACCCGCTCGCACCATGGGTTTGCGGGCTATGGGTTTGCGGGCCTTGGGTTTGCAAGCGCTGGCCCATCGACATCCTGCGTTTGAGCACGGCCTGCCACTCGGTGTAGCCGCCCGGATTCTCAGTCCAGCGGCCGGCGTTGTCCGGTGCCGGGTCATGCACCAGCACCTGCGTGACGACGTTGTCGAGGAAGGCGCGGTCGTGGCTGACCAGGATCACGGTGCCGGCGTAATCCTGCAACAGCGATTCGAGCAATTCGAGGGTGTCAATGTCGAGGTCGTTGGTCGGCTCGTCGAGAATGAGCAGGTTGGCCGGCCGCGCGAACAGGCGCGCGAGCAGGAGGCGGTTGCGCTCGCCGCCCGACAGCGACGATACCTTGGCGTTGGCGCGCTCGGCCGGGAACAGGAAGTCGACGAGATAACTCATCACGTGCTTCTTGTTGTTGCCGATCTCGACCCACTCGGAGCCGGGGCTGATGGTGTCGGCCAGCGTGGCTTCATCGTTGAGCTGGTCACGAAACTGGTCGAAGTAGGCGACCTCGAGTTTGGAGCCGCGCTTGACGGTGCCGCTGTCGGCTTCAAGTTCACCGAGGATCAATTTGATGATGGTTGATTTGCCCGCGCCGTTCGGGCCGACCAGGCCAAGCTTGTCACCGCGCAGCAAGCGCAGGTTGAGGCCTTTGACGATGTTGCGCTCGCCGAACGACTTCGCGACATCGGTAAGCTCGGCCACAACCTTGCCCGAGCGCGTCGAATCATCGACCGCGAGGTTAACTTGCCCCGCGCGCTCACGCCGCGCGGCGCGCTCATTGCGCAGGGATTCGAGACGCAGCACGCGCCCTTCGTTGCGGGTGCGCCGCGCCTGCACGCCTTTGCGGATCCACACTTCTTCCTGCGCCAGGAACTTGTCGAACTTGGCATTGACCACGCGGTCCACTTCCACCTGCTCGGCCTTGCGCGTCTGGTACGCGGCGTAGTTGCCGGGGAAGGAGAGCAGACGGCCGCGGTCGAGTTCCACCACGCGCGTCGAGACGCGATCCAGAAACGCGCGGTCGTGGGTCACGAACAGCACCGCACCCTTGTGTTCGATCAGCGCGTCTTCGAGCCAGGCGATCGATTCGATATCGAGGTGGTTGGTCGGCTCATCGAGAATCAACAGTTGCGGCTCGCCGACCAGCGCACGCGCCAGCGCAATGCGCTTTTTCATACCGCCCGATGCCGCGCCGACACGCGTCTGCGGCGCCAGGCGCAAGCGCTGCAACACCATTTCAATGCGATGCGCGGTGCCCCAGGCATCAGCGAGGGTGAGCGCGTGTTCGAGTTCGCCCTGGCGCTTCATGCTGGCCTCGTCGTGCAGGCCGCTGGCGATCAGGGTTTCGTACTCGTCAATCAGCGCGTGCTCTTCGGTCAGGCCCGCAGCGACTGCCGCGTAGACCGTGTTGTCGGCATCGAACTTCGGCTCCTGATCGACCACCGCGACGCGCAGGCCGGTCTGCAAAATGATGCGGCCATCGTCGAGTTGCGTCTGCCCCGCAATCACCCGCAACATCGACGATTTGCCGACGCCGTTGCGCCCAATCAGGGCGATGCGCTCGCCCGCCTCGACCGACAGATCGGAGCGGTCCAGGAGCGGTACGTGGCCGAAGGCGAGTTCGGCTTTTTCGAGAACCAGCAAGGCCACGCTATTGCCCCGCCGTTTCTGTCCAGCGCTCGGAAATCTCGATCAGGTTGTGATCCGGGTCGCGGATATACACCGAGCGAATCGGCCAGCGTGCGCCGGTGCGCTTGTCCGGCCCGGCTTCGATGGCGACGTTTTCACTCTTGAGTTTGGCGATCACTTCATCGAGCGGCACCGACGCGAGCAAACACAGATCGAGCGAACCGGGCGTCGGCGTGCGCGCGTAGATGTCGGTGACGTTTTTGTCGCCGGCCTGATGCAGGTTGAATTTCTGGTCACCAAAGCGCAGCGCTTTGCGCTGCGGCTTGGGCGGCTCGCCGAAGATTTCCAGGCGCATGCCGAGGATGCGAGTGTAGAAATCCACCGTAGCGTTAAGGTCGCCGCAGGTCATGACAACGTGGTCGAAGGCTTGGATCATGGAAGTATGGGTGTGAGTGAGTGGGTGCCGCTGCGGCCATCAATGCAAAGCAGCCATCAGCGTTGCGGCGCGAGCGTGATGCCGGGAGCGTGGCGGCATGTGCGCGGCACCAATGTGCAAAGTGCCGGGTGCATGACGCGACGAGGCGCGCATTGTAGTGGCATTGCGGCGGTGCAGCACAAACTGGGCCGATCACGCTGGGCTAAAATCCGCGCTCTCGCCCACCGTAGTTCAATGGATAGAACGGGTGCCTCCTAAGCGCCAGATGCAGGTTCGATTCCTGCCGGAGGGACCAGCGCCGCGCGTAACCTCAGATTGAAGACCCATGCCGAAAATCGACGCCCTCGTATTCGACGCCTACGGCACGCTGTACGACGTGCATTCAGTGACGGCATTGGCCGAATCGTTTTTCCCCGGCAAGGGTGCGGCGCTGTCGCAACTGTGGCGCACCAAGCAGCTTGAATACACCTGGCTGCGCACCGTCATGGGCACCTACGAAAATTTTGATGTGGTCACCGCGGCCGGCCTGCGCTACGCCTGCGCGTCGCTCAAGCTCGATGCCTCTGACGCGCAGATCAGCGCGCTGATTGCGCAATACGTCAAGCTCGACACCTTCGCCGAAGTGAAAGGCGCGCTCGCGCAGTTGAAGACCGCGCGCAAGCTGGCGATTCTCTCCAACGGCGCGCCCGGCACGCTCGGCGCGCTGGTGAAAAATTCCGGCCTCGACGGTGTGCTTGACGCCGTGATTTCGGTTGACCCGTTGCGCGTCTTCAAACCCGCGATGAACGTCTATCAACTCGCAGTCGATCAACTCGGCGTCAGCAAAGAGCGCGTCGGCTTTGTTTCCTCTAACTGCTGGGACGCCATTGCCGCCAAAAATTTCGGCTTCACCGTGTTTTGGATCAACCGCCTCAACGCACCCGTTGATTTGCATGGCCCGTCACCCGACTACACAATTCATTCCCTCACTGACATCGCACCGCTGCTGTGACCGTTTCCCCCAAGATAGCCGCGCGCACCCCCATCACCGGCGCACCGGGCGCGCCGTTCAACATTCACCGCCCGCCGCTGCATCATTGCTGTAATTGTGGCGCGCGTATCGAGCGCATCGTGCCGCCCGGTGACTCGCATTTGCGCGCGGTCTGCCCGGCCTGCGGCGGCATTCATTACGAAAACCCGAAGGTGGTGGTCGGCTGCATCCCCGTCTATGGCGAGCAGATTCTGCTGTGCAAGCGCGCCATCGAACCGCGCTACGGCTACTGGACGCTGCCGGCCGGCTTTATGGAAAACGGCGAGACCACGGCCGAAGGCGCAGCGCGCGAGACGCTCGAAGAAGCCGGTGCCACCGCCATTGACCTGCACGCCTTTGCGCTGCTCGATGTGGCGCACGTGCATCAGGTACATGTGTTCTATCGCGCGCGCCTGGCCGCGCCCGAGTTCTCGTCAGGTGAAGAGAGCCTGGAAACGCGGCTCTACTCGGAAGAGGAAATTCCGTGGAAAGACCTCGCGTTTCGCACCGTGATCGAAACCCTGAAGCTTTTTTTTGCAGATCGAAAAAAGGGCGTGTACGGGTTTCACACCGTGCCGATTGTCGCACCGCGCTAACGCGCACGCGCTACGCCACTGCGTCAAGACCCGCTCCCAGAGCGGCTCTGCGCGCGATTACCGTCTTGCGTGATTGCGGCAGATGCCTCACCCGCCGCGTCCCGATTCAGGCGGACGCATCAACCGCCGCGTCCAGCATTCGGCGGACGTATTACCCGCCTCTTCCATACACCGGCTTCAAATGCGGCACCTGCTTGGCGAACAGCTCGGCGATGAAGTCGACAAACACCCGCACCTTGGCCGACAGGTGGCGGCTCGGCCAGTAGAGCACCGAGATCGGCGCGGTGGGTGACTCCCAATCCTCCAACAGCGGCACCAGCCGTCCATCGCGGATCGCGCGCTGCACGCCGGTCTCGAGCATGCACACAACCCCCGCGCCGGCGATGGCGAAGTCGGTCAGCGCCTCGGGGTTGTTGGTGTGCAGTGTGCCGCCAGGTGCGTGGACGGCTTCCCGCGCGCCTTTGCGATAGTTCCAGCGCGCCGAGCGCCCCAGGCTTGCCGAGAAATAGCCGAGGCAATTGTGCTTGGACAACTCCGCGGGCGTCTTGGGCTTGCCATGACGCGCCAGATAGTCCGGCGCGGCACAGGTGACGAAGCGCGCGTCGTAGACACGCTTGGCGACCATCGGCGAGTCTTCCAGTTTGCCGACGCGCAAGATCACGTCCACGTCTTCTTCGGTGAGATCAACGAAGCGGTCGCCGAGCGACATCACCACCTTCACGTCCGGATAGCGCGCCGAAAACGCCGGCAACGCCGGTGTCACGTAGATGTGGCCGAGGCCGGTCGGCAGCTCGATGCGCAGGCGCCCCTGCGGGCGGCTCTGGGTCTGCTTTAGGGCCGCTTCGGTTTCGTCAATCTCGGCCAGCACGCGGCGGCAGCGCTCGAGATAGGCACGGCCATCATCGGTAAGGCTGACCTTGCGCGTGGTGCGCGTCATCAAACGCACGCCAAGATGGCTCTCCAGATTGCGGATCGCGGTCGACACGCTGGCGGGCGCCATGTTGAGCCGCTCCGACGCTCGGGCGAAGCTCTCCAGCTCGGCGACACGCACGTAGATTTCCATTGCATGCAGTTTGTCCATGGGCGAAAGTTCCCGCTCTATTAATCAATTAATACGAATAATCAATTAGCTTTCAATGCATTTATTAAAGCATGATTAGTCAATATAGTTCGCTCCATCAAATTCGCTTAAAGCCCTGAGGAGCATGCAAATGGAACTGATCTCGATGTTGCAAAGTGTGGTTGCTGCCGGTGTGGCAGTGATTGTTCTGGCGCTCGCCATAGAGGGAGCGTCGCACTAAGCGTCAAACGCTGGGCATTGCAAGTACTACCGGCAATCTGCCCCGCGCAAGGCGCACCGCCCGGCACCCGCTGTGCGGCCTTTCAAAAAGGAGCCTGACATGTCCGACATTCTGATTTCCCTGGCACTGCTCGCCGCATTCGGCGCGGCATGGGCTGTCCTGATCCGCGCTGGCGGTCTCGACTGGCTGGCCGACAAGCATGTGGCCGCTGCGCGCCGCATGCTCGCCACGACCAAATTTGCGTTCGACGGAGAAGTACACGCCTAAGCGGCGCGCTTATCCAACCCACGCATCCTGGTGTCTCCTCATCGCCTCTCCTCCTTGGCGATGATTCACGCGGTCCGCTCAATGCGGGCCGCTTTTTTTTGGCGCGCCGCACTGGCTGCGCCCAGGAAATTCGGTATCCTCGCGGTTTCGCCTTCAGCCGCCACTACTTCGTGAGCCACCGTCAGATGCCGCATCAAGTCGTTTCCGCTTCTTCGTCCACGGTCCAAACCACTGGCTCGGAACGTCCCTCACCGGGCTGTGATTCACCCTCATCAGGTAGCGCACCAGATCGCGCGCTCACACGCCGCCGCTTGCTCGCCGCAACAGCACTCGCGCCGTTCAGCGCCGCTCCACTCGCGCAAATGAATCTGGTCGATAGCGAAGGCCGTCCGGTGGGCGCGCTCGAAGCCCCTTTCATCACCACGCCGGAAAGCATCGTGCCGGTGATGCTCGATCTCGCGAGCGTCACCGCCGCCGACAACGTCTATGACCTGGGCTGCGGCGATGGCCGCATCGTGATCGCTGCGGCGAAGCGCGGCGCGCGCGGCCTCGGCGTGGATCTCGACTACGACTTGATCGCCAACGCCAAAGTGGCCGCGCGCCAGGCCGGTGTGGCCGACCGCGTGCGCTTCGAGCGCGGTGACTTGTTCGAAATGGACTACCGCGAAGCCACCGTGGTCATGCTCTACCTGAGCGAGCGCCTCAATCTGCAACTGTGGCCGCGCCTGAAAGCCCAGCTCAAACCTGGCTCGCGCATCGTTTCGCACCGCTTCAAAATGGGCGATCTCAAGCCCGAACGCACCATCCACATCGACAATCGCGACATTTATCTCTGGAGGATTTGAGCATGACCGTTTCACAGCGCTCCATCGCCGCCGCCGCTCTTACCGCGCTGCTCACCGCCGTCTTGTTTGCGCCCGCCGCGCAGGCGCAGACCGCCAAGCCGGCCTACGAGCCGACCTACAGCCAGGAAGGCAAGGACGTGATCTGGGTGCCCACCCAACCCCTGACCATCGAGCGCATGCTGCGCATGACCCAGGTGACACCGCAAGACGTGGTGGTCGATCTCGGCTCCGGCGATGGCCGCATCACGATTGCCGCAGCGAAAGACTTTGGTGCCAAGGCCTTCGGCTATGAATACAACCCCGACATGGTCGAGCTGAGCAAACGTGAAGCCGAGAAAGCCGGCGTCGCGGGCAAGGTCGAGTTTCGCAAGGCCGACATTTTTGACACGGATTTTTCGCACGCGACCGTGATCACCATGTATCTGCTGCCGCACCTGAACGTCAAATTGCGTCCGATCATCCTCAACATGAAGCCGGGCATTCGCGTGGTGTCGCATCAATTCGACATGGGCGAGTGGAAGCCCGACGAAGTGTCGGATCAAAGCGGCCGCCGCATCAACTTCTGGCTGGTGCCGGCCAAAGTCGAGGGCGATTGGAAGCTGTCCTTCCCCGGCCGCGACTACACGCTCACACTGCGCCAGGAATTTCAGATGATCTCCGGCTACGCCGGACCAGGGCCGGTGCAGATGGGCCTGCGCGATGCCGTGCTCACGGGCGCCGCGATCCGCTTTTCGTTTGTCGATGAGCAAAGTAAATTGCACACCTTCAACGGCACCGTCAACGGCAACCGCATGTCCGGCACCGTCACGCCGCAAGGCGGACAGCCGGTCGCGTTTAACGCCACCAAGAACGCGCAATGAGCAGAGGCGCGAGTACCAGCGAACAGCAAGCGGTGGCAGCCGCCACCACGGTAATCAATACCTCTCTGCTGGGCGCCGCCTCCGGCACCAACGACACCAACGGCAACGGCGACAACGGCAGCAACGGCGCAGAGGGGATGCCGCAACGCGTGCTGACGGTCAAAGACGCGATCTTCCTCACCGTAGGCATCGTCATTGGTGCGGGCATCTTCAAGGCACCGTCGCTGGTGGCGGGCGCTGCCGGATCGGAATCAATGATGATCCTCGCCTGGGTGCTGGGCGGCGTCATCACCTTGCTCGGTGCGCTCACCTATGCCGAGCTCGCCTCGACCTTCCCGCACGCGGGGGGCGACTATCACTTTCTGCATCTCGCTTACGGCAAACGCCTCGCGTTTCTCTTCGCTTGGGCGCGCACCACCGTAATCACCACCGGCTCCATCGCGTTGCTCGCGTTTGTGTTTGGTGACTACTGCGCGCAACTGTTTCCGCTCGGCGAATTTGGCTCGGCGATCTACGCGTGCCTGGTCGTGCTCTTGCTGACCGTGATCCACTGGATCAGCACGCGCGCATCGAGCACCACGCAAAACTGGCTGACCGGTCTTGAAATCGGCGGCCTCGTGCTGGTCGCGGTGGCTGGCTTCATGGCCACACCGGCGGCGGCCGCCGTACCTGCTGTGGCCAGCAGCACCAGCGCCGCCTTCGGCTTCGCGATGGTCATGGTGATGCTCACCTTCGGTGGGTGGAATGAAGTGGCCTATGTGTCGTCCGAAATGTCGAGCGACAAACGCGGCATTGCGCGCGCACTGATCGCCAGCATTCTCGTGGTGACTGTGCTCTACCTGGTGGTCAACCTCGCTTACCTGCAGGCGCTCGGCTTGCAAGGCATGGCGAAGTCGAGCGCTGTCGCCGCCGACGTGCTCAAGGCCACGTTCGGCCCCACCGGCGCGGTGTTGATGAGCGTGATCGTCGCCATCGCCACGCTGACCTCGATCAACTCGACGCTGATTGTCGGCGCACGTTCCAGCTACGCGGCAGGCCGCGATTGGCCCGCGCTCCGCTTCCTCGGTGCCTGGAACGCTGATGGCAGCACGCCGCGTCACGCCTTGCTGGTGCAGGCAGTAATTGCCCTCGCATTGATCGTACTCGGTGCCGCCACCCGCAAGGGCTTCGAAACCATGGTCGATTACACCGCGCCGGTGTTCTGGTTTTTCTTTTTGCTCTGCGGTGTGTCGGTATTTATCCTGCGCCGCAAGCATGCGAATGTTGAGCGCCCGTTCCGGGTGCCACTCTATCCTGTGGTGCCGGCATTGTTTTGTATCGCCTGCGCCTGGCTGCTGTATTCGAGCCTCGCTTACGTCAAGACTGGCGCACTGTATGGTGCCGGCCTGCTGGTGATTGGCGCGATCATTTCGCTGTTTCTGGACAAAAAATAAGTGAACAACAAGTGGGGTCTGCCCCCACTTGGGTCCTGACCGTCCTTATTTTCAAGGGGAAGACCAGCAGGGGCGTGCCTGGTCGACGGCTACAGCGCCCGCTATGTGCGACACCACACAGACGGGTCACCGCACGACAACCCACACTCGCGCCTGAAGTCCGGAGGTGGTGCCTGGCCGCCCACCGGTGCCGTCATCTCATCGGCCACAAATGCGCATTGCATCCAATCCGAACACCAGCGCTCACCTGAAAGGTATGACCATGAAATCGATATACAAAATTTGTCTCCCCGCAGCCGCTGCGGCCGTTGTTTTTGCTGCAAGCGGCGTGCAGGCCCAATCGTCTCCTGCAGTCATTCAGGACAAGGCGCAAATGCAGTCCGACAAAGCCGGACTCAAGCGCGATGAAAAGCAGCTTGAGAACGACAAGGCGCAGATGAAATCCGACAAGGCTTCCGGCAAGATGGCGGCAGAATCGAAAGATTCGCAGAATGTAGACAACGACAAACGTGCCATTGCAGCGCAGAAAAAAGCAATTGCCGCCGACAAGTCGGGCTCTGCGCAAAAGCGCGCCGACCGGGCTGCGCTCAAGCGCGAAAAACGTCAATTGAAGGCAGACCAGGCAAAGCTGAAGGCCGACAAGGCCTCCGGCAAAATGGCTGCTGAGTCAAAAGATTCGCAAAAAATTAATGATGACAAGATTGCCATAAAGGGTGGCAAGAAAGCCATTGAGGCCGATAAGGCGGAACTAAAAGCCGACCTGAAAAAGTGATCCGCCAATCCGGCCAAATGAACGAGGGACGCTGCATGCGCAGCGTCCCTTTTTTTGCCGCCGCTGAATGCGAAATGGACGCGCCACCTGCATTACCGCGCGCGTTGACACTGTCAGGGCATCACGGTACATATAGCCCGACGCCATTTATTTCACCAGCTTGACTCTCGCTCCGGCGTCGCGCTGATCTTGTGGATGGTGAGATCGGCGCCGTTGTATTCCTCTTCAGCGTCAAGACGCAGGCCCATCATGGCCTTGATGAGGGCGTAGGTGAGGTAGCCGCCCACCACCGCAACCCCAATACCCAGTGCGGTGCCGATGAGCTGCGACATGAAGCTCACGCCGCCCATGCCGCCGAGCGCCTTGAGGCCAAAGATGCCCGCCGCGATCCCGCCCCACGCGCCGCACAGGCCATGCAGCGGCCAGACGCCGAGCACATCATCGATCTTCCATTTGTTTTGCGTGAGCGTGAACATCTGCACGAAGAGGCCACCGGCCACCACACCCACCACCAGCGCGCCGATCGGGTGCATTACGTCTGACCCCGCACACACGGCAACCAGACCCGCCAGCGGGCCGTTATGCACGAAGCCCGGGTCGTTCTTGCCAAGCAAGGTGGCGGCGAGCGTGCCGCCCACCATCGCCATCAGCGAATTGAGCGCCACGAGGCCGCTGATCTTGTCAATCGTTTGGGCGCTCATGACGTTGAAGCCAAACCAGCCCACCGACAAAATCCATGCGCCGAGCGCGAGGAAGGGAATCGAAGAGGGCGGATGCGCCGTCACCTGGCCATCCTTGCCGTAGCGCCCGGTGCGCGGCCCGAGTTGCAACACGGCCATCAGGCCGATCCAGCCGCCGACAGCATGCACGACCACCGACCCGGCGAAGTCATGAAACTCCTCGCCAAACGCACCCTTGATCCACGCCTGCACGCCAAACTGCTGGTTCCACGCGATGCCTTCGAAAAACGGATAGATCAACCCGACCAGCACGGCGGTGGCCAGCAGTTGCGGGCCGAAGCGCGCGCGCTCGGCAATGCCGCCCGATACGATGGCAGGAATGGCTGCCGCAAACGTGAGCAGGAAGAAAAACTTCACCAACTCAAAACCATTTTTCTGCGCCAGGGTTTCTGCCCCGACAAAAAAACTCGTGCCGTAGGCCACTGCATAGCCCACGAAAAAATACGCCAGCGTCGAGACCGAAAAATCGACCAAAATCTTGACCAGTGCATTGACCTGGTTTTTGCGGCGCACGGTGCCGAGCTCCAGAAACGCAAAGCCTGAGTGCATCGCCAAGACCATGATGGCGCCGAGCAAAATGAACAGCGAGTCCGCGCCCGTTTTGAGTTGTTCCATTCCATTTCCTCCTGTGAAATAGAAAACCTCCTAGCAACAAGCAAGCCATTTGCACCATTATTGTGATATTTATGATTAATAAGCCTTTTTTAGGTGCAATAAATTTTCGAATCCCCGATATATGCATTTTTATAGTGCTTACATGAAAATTTGTGCACTTTATTTGTGCTTTTTGTACCCAAGCGGAAGCGTTTGACAAGCGCCATCCAGCCCGTTAGCGTGCGGTATTGGCAGCCGCGCCGCCCGCGCCGGCCCCCTTGTGCGGAGAGATCAGAATCCATGGAACGGCGTCAATTCATACGCGTATGCGCAGCCGGTGCCGGCCCGGCCGGCACCACTCTGCTTGCGTCAGAAAAAGCGGGCGCAGTCGCGCTGCAGCCCAAGCGCTACCCGCGCGCCAAGCTCGTCATGGCGGGTGGCGCGCCGCTCAAAGCTGCGCAGCTCGCGGTCAACAAAAACTACGTATTCTTCTACCCGTTTCAGGGCACGCCGGTTTTTTTGCTTAATCTGGGCAAAGCCCTGAAATCCGCTCCCACCAAGGGTTCTGACGGCACCGACTATGAATGGCCTGGCGGCGCAGGCACGGCCAAGTCGATCGTCGCTTACTCGGCGATCTGCTCGCACCAACTCACCTACCCCACCAAAGACATCAGCTTCATCAGCTTCAGGGCAGGAAAAAGCGGTGCCAACAAGCATGCGGATGTCATTCACTGCTGCTCCGAACATTCGCAATACGACCCCGCCGCGGGGGCAAAAGTATTGGCGGGCCCGGCGCCGCAGCCGCTTGCCGCCGTGCTGCTGGAACACGACGCAAAGACCGACGAGTTGTACGCCACCGGCACCCTCGGCGGGGAAATGTTCAACGCCTTCTTCCGCAAATACGAAATGAAACTCACCCTCGACATGGGCGGGCGCGCGACGCAAGCCGCCGGCGATGCCTGCTCAGTGACCGAGCTCGACAACTACTGCCGCCAGCAGGTTCGCTGTTGATCACCTGGCTCGAAGGCGACGCGCCGTTCCCGCCGCTGAGCGCAGCACTCGACGAGCCCAACGGCCTGCTTGCGGCCGGCGGCGAACTGACCATTGAGCGCCTGCTCACCGCCTATCGTAGCGGCATCTTCCCCTGGTATTCAGACGATCAGCCGGTGTTGTGGTGGAGCCCCGACCCGCGCATGGTCGTGCTGCCGCACACCTTCGCGCCCAAGCGCTCGCTCGCCAAAGTGCTGCGCAACAAGGCCTACGAGGTGCGCTGCGACACCGCGTTTGAAGCGGTGATGCGCGCCTGCGCCGGCACCCCGCGCGACGGCCAGAACGGCACCTGGATCACTGAAGAAATGATTCGCGCCTACGTGCGCCTGCATCGCGCCGGCCACGCACACTCGATGGAAACATGGATCGACGGCGAACTCGCGGGCGGCCTCTACGGCCTCGCCATCGGCCGCATGTTTTACGGCGAGTCGATGTTCTCGCACAGCACCGACGCATCCAAGATCGCGTTCGCACATCTGTGCGCGTTTCTCGCCGAACAAGAATGTGGCATGATTGATTGCCAAATGAAGACCGACCATCTCGCCTCACTCGGCGGCCATGAAATTCCCCGTGCGCAATTCGTGCAGGCACTCGACGCACTCGTGCGCGCCCCGGCCATGCGCGGCTGGCAGCAGATCACGCGCCGCTATGGCCTGATGGTGGATCAGGTATGAGTCGAGCGTGAGCGAGGCTTGGGTCAAATGCAGGAGACAACCCAGATGAGTCACCCGCGATGAGCCAACTGCGCGACCTGCCGTTTTCGGTATTGCAGTTTTATGCAACTGCGCCCTACCCCTGCAGCTACCTGCCGGGCAAGCTCGCGCGCTCGCAAGTGGCCACGCCCTCGCACCTGATCAACGCCGATACCTACAGCGAATTGGTACGCGCGGGCTTCCGGCGCAGCGGCATCTTCACCTACCGCCCGCATTGCGACGGCTGCCGCGAGTGCATCCCCGTGCGCGTGCCGGTGGCCGCATTCCGCCCCACGCGCTCGCAGCAGCGCGCGTGGAACCTGCACAAAGCCCTGCAACCCGCCGTCACCAATCTCGGCTACTCAGCCGAGCATTACGCGCTCTACCTGCGCTATCAAGCCGTCCGCCACGCCGGCGGCGGCATGGATCAAGACTCGCGCGACCAGTATGCGCACTTCCTCCTGCAAAGCCGCATCAACAGCCGCATGATTGGATTTCGCGAGCCGGGGCAAGCGGGTGAGGCAGGCGCAATCGCGGCTGCCAACCACGCTGGCGTGCGCACGGATGCCCAAGCGACAACTACGGCGTCAACAGCCACTACCCACACCGCGGCCACAACGCCAACAGCCGCTCCCACCAACGTTCTCAAGCTTGTCTCCATCGTCGACATCCTCAACGACGGCCTGTCATCGGTCTACACGTTTTATGAGCCGGACGACGAACGCGCCAGCTACGGCACCTTCAGCATCCTCTGGCAAATCGAGCAATGCCGCCGCCTCAACCTGCCGTATCTGTATCTGGGCTACTGGATCCGCGGCAGCCGCAAGATGGCCTACAAGGCCAAGTTCACGCCGATTGAAGGCCTGGTCGATGGGGTGTGGCAGCCGCTGGAATAAGGAATAACTTGCCCGTCCGGCGACAACGGCAACTCCCGCAAGCCCTCAGCGCTTGCGAAACACCACCACATGCTGCCACGGCAGACCGCCGATGGTGCGCTCCCACGTCAGCGGATGACGCGCCGCCTCCGCCTTCACCTGCGCCTCGCTCATTTTGTGCAGCGCCTTGATCGGCACGTTCGCATCTTCGGCGCGATACTCCACAAACACCACGCGGCCGCCCGGCTTCAACGCCTGCACGATGCTCGCCAGCAACTCGTGCGGAAACTCAAGTTCGTGATACACATCGACCATCAACGCGAGGTCAATGGACGCCGCCGCCAGCTTCACGGCCGTGGCGGAGCCTTGCACCGGTTTGATCTGCCCCAGCCCCGGCTGCCGCGCCAGCGCTTCAAGCATGCGCACCATCTCGGGCTGCACATCGACGGCGTACACCGCCCCGCCCGGCCCCACCCGCGCCGCGATGCGCCGCGCAAAATAACCCGACCCTGCCCCGACATCGGCCACCGCCATGCCGGATTTGATCTCCAGCATCGGCAACAGCAGGTCAGTGCGCTCCTCGCGCTCACGCTCCTCCCGCTCCAGCCAGGCCGCCCCCTGCCAGCCCATCACCTGCGAAATCTCGCGGCCCATGTACACCTTGCCGATGCCGTCGGCGCTGGCGCGGCGTTGCTGGTAGAGAGGCTCTTGCGCGCTGGCCGGCAACGCAGCCAGCAGCGTGGCAAGTGCAGTAGCAAGCGCACAGGCGCAGGCAAGAACAGCTTTTCGCAAGATCATTGGCTAGAAACCGTTGGTGGAGGCGGGCTACAGGCCATTGAGGTCTGAAACCATTGGTAGGAGCGCCCCTCCAAAGGGCCGCAATCGGCCCTTCCTCGCACTCAGGCCGCCAGACGCGCCAAGCTCTGCTCCAGCAGACGGGAATCCGCTTCGCTCAGCACCCTGAACGAAGACGCGGGATACAAGTAATCCTCGCCCGACTCATCGACGACCCGCACCATATTGCGTTCTTCGCCGAGAAACTCGTAAGTAAGGCCCGGCAACACATCACCGCCGTCAAAGTCAGGGCCAAAATCATTGGAGAGGCAAAGCGCAAATTTTTTCATAGCCACCGTTTCAATTTCATTTTGACTTTGCCAACACCGTGGCACTCGTACCAATGAACTTCCGCCTGCCCCACGGCGCCATCAATCTCCACAGAGGCTACGCCCTTGCACTTCTTCCAGTTTCGCCCGCCAAACCTTTCTACCAGCCTGCCATATTCGCGGATACCGCGTCCTTGCGCAATGGTTTCAATCTGCGCCATCGGACTGAGCAGTTTCATGAAGCAATTGTGAGAGTTTTTTCAAGCCGCCGCAAGAGCGGTGAAAACCGTTGGTGGAAGCGCCTCGCAGGACGATAGTCAAGAGGCTACTTCACCCGCTTGTAAAAATTCGAAGCCGACCCGCGTCCACCCGCCACGTTGGGATTGGTGTTCTGCAATTCATCGGCAGTCAGCTTGTCGATCGTGCGCGTCTGCGCCTCGCCTTCCCAATTGGGAAACGAACTCGACACGATCTTGAACGTCACCGTCTTCTTGTCTTCATCGACGCTGTAGGTGCCGAACACCGAAATGCTGCGCCGCATGATGGCCGCGTATTCCTCCGGCGTGCCGGTGAGGCGGTTGTTGGAAGCGATCTTCGGCACATCGCTTGCCACATGGATTTGCGTAAAGTGGCCATCGGGGGTGAAGACCAGAATGCCCTTCGGCTTCTCGCCGAAGGGGAAGGACTTCGTGCCATCCGGTGCCTTGACTTCGGCGACGATGAAATCCCAGGTGCCGATGATCTGGTCTTTGAGGGGTTTGGGTTGCTGCGCTGCGCTCCCTCCGCAGAGGAGCACAAATGCGCAAGCAAAGCTAACGATCTTGGTCGAGACAGACATATTCATTCCCTTGTGAGTAACAAACGATGAATGCTATTTTTTCGCATTCAATCCACTTCTTTTGCGAAATGACCTTTGGGCTTCATCGCAGTCGCAACCGATCACTGCTCCAACCGAATCCCCTTCTCCTTCACCAGCCGCGCCCACTTGTTCTGCTCGCGCGCCGAGAACGCGCTCACTTCCTCCGCACTGGTCGGCCTCAGATCCAGCGCGAGGCCGTCGAACCTGCTCTTCATGTCGTCCTGCTTGAGGATTTTGGTGACCTCGGTGTTGAGGCGCGCGGTGATGGCGGCGGGTGTGGCTTTGGGTACCACCATCGCAAACCAGATGCCGGTCTCGTAACCGGGCACGCCCGCCTCCATCACCGTCGGCACACCCGGCAACAGCGCGAGGCGTTGACGGCCGGTGATGCCGAGCGCGGTGAGCTTGCCGGCCTTGATGTGCGGGGCGGACGTGAGCACGACATCGAACATCACCTGCACCTGGTTGCCGAGCAGTGCGGTCAACGCGGGGGCGCTGCCGTTGTAGGGGATGTGGGTCATGCTCACTTGCGCTTCGCTCTCGAACAGCAGGCCTGCCAGGTGCAGCGGATTGCCGTTGCCGACCGAGGCGTAGTTGAGCTTGGCGGGTTGGGTCTTGGCGAGGGCGATGAAGTCTTTCACCGTCTTGACCGGCAGCGTGGGGTTGACCACCATCACCAGCGGTGACTGCGCGAGCATCGAGATGCCGGCGAAATCGGCCTTGGGGTCGTACGGCAGCTTGTCGTAGAGCAGCGGGTTGAGGGCGAGGCTGGCTGACGAACCCATGAAGAGGGTGTAGCCGTCGGCCGCGGCTTTGGCAACCAGTGCGGCGCCGACGATGGTGTTGCCGCCGGGTTTGTTTTCCACCACTACCGATTGCCCGAGAGCGCGGCCAAGAGGGTCGGCAACTGCGCGCGCGAGCTGGTCGGTCGAGCCGCCGGCCGCGTAGGGCACGACCAGCTTGAGCGGTTTGGCAGGCCAGGTTTGCGCGTGTGCTGTGCTGCTGGCGAGGGCCGCGATGCAGCTTGCGAGGAACAGCCTGTGCAATTTTGCTTTCATCTTTCGTCTCCTGATTCATCGCCGATGGTATTCAGGTTAAGGGGTTTTAACTTGGCATGCAAGGGCGGAAGTGGCATGGCGGCACTGGCTGTCAGAGGGGAGTTCGCCAAAGAACGGCTCCCAGCAGGGGTTTCCGGACATTGGTTTGCGCGCATGGTTGTCGTGTATCCTGCCCCCTCACTCAAGGAGACACCATCATGACGCTCTGCCCTATCGCTATCGTCGCTGGCTGCAAGAAGTGCCCGGCCTTTTCGGTGTGCCCCCTCAAGTCGGTGATTGGTGATATGCCGCCGGCTGATGCAAAAAAAGAGGAAGCTAAGAAGAAATAATTTTCGGGGCGGCGCAGCTTGCAGATCTGGGTTGACGCCGACGCCTGCCCGGGCGCGATCAAGGAAATGTTGTATCGCGCGGCGGAGTCTGCAAGTCTCGACAACACTGGTGGCGAACCAGCCGCTGTTCACGCCCATTTTTTGGAGAGACTCATGCAGAGCATCCGCTGCTTGACGCTGTCGCGTCTGGTCAAAGCCTTGTCCTTCATCGCCGTTGTTAGCGTCATCACGCTCGCTGCGAGCCTGCCGGCCGTGTCGTTTGCGCAGGCGTGGCCGCGCCAGCCGATCAAGTTGATTGTGACGTTTCCGCCGGGCGGTTCATCCGACATCGTCGCGCGCGTGCTGGCGCCCTTGCTGGGCGAGAAGCTCGGGCAGTCGGTCATCATCGACAACCGCCCCGGTGCGGGCGCGACGATTGGCGCGAAGATGGTTGCCGATGCGCCGGCTGACGGCTACACGCTGATGCTGTCGAATACCGCGCCGATCAGCATTTCGCCCTTCATGCTCGACAAGATGACGTATGACCCGGTGAAAAATTTCTCGCACATTTTTTACATCGGCGCGGTGCCCAATGTGTTCATGGTGCATCCC
>JANPAR010000075.1:0-5440 GCA_031430015.1 Burkholderiales bacterium | reverse complement strand
CGGCCTGGCCGGTTTGATGAGCGTGATGCCACTGTCGATTCAAACCAGTTCCGACCCCCTGGTGATCAAGCAGGCAATGACCATTGCCGAGGGTATGCTGAACGAAATTTCGTCCAAGGCGTTCAGCAATCCGCCCGGTGGCTTTTCCGGCGCGGCAACGCAGGCCAACCGCGCCCTGTTTGACGATGTACTCGATTACAACGGCTATAGTTCCACCGGTGCCTTTGCGATTGCAGGTGGAGCGCCGATCACGGGTCTGACCGCCTACAACGTGACCGTGACTGTGACCGGTACTGCGCTGGGAGCGGGTGCGCTGCAAGCGGCGGCGACCACCCAGTCCTGGTTGATTACGGTTACCGTCACCTACCCTGGCGGCGGCTCAATCAGCGCCTCTGGCTACCGGCTGAACTATGTTTAATCAGACCGAGCGCGGGTTTTCGCTGATCGAAGCGATTGTGTCTCTGGTGGTGCTGGGCATCATTGGCGCGACCGTCGGCCTTTTCATTACCCTTCCCGTGCAGGGCGCCGCAGATCTGGCGAACCGCGCCCATCTGACCGACGCCGCCGACGCGGCGATTCGCGAGATTGATCGCAACTTGCGGTCTGCCTTGCCCAACAGCCTGCGCATCACCAGTGTGGGCAGTGTGGTTTACCTGGAGTATCTGCAGTTGCGGACTGAAGGCCGCTATCGCAGCGTGACTAGCGGCGGGGCAGTCACCGCTTCAAGCTGTCCAGATACCAATGGCAATACGCTTGATGACGAAGATGCGCTCAATTTCAGTGCCGCCGATACCTGCTTTCGTTCGATTGGCGACGTGGCCAATCTGGCTACGATCGTGCCGGGTACGGATTATCTGGTGCTGCAAAATCTGGGGACCGGTTTCGCCGGCAAGAACGCCTATGAGTTTGCTGGCACCGGCGGCAACAAGACGCTCATTTCTGCGGCTGCTGCGACCAGCGGGAATGAAAACCGCATCACCTTCGCGTCCCATACGTTTCCGTTTGCTGCGCCGGGCAGCCGCTTTCACGTGATCTCGGGGCCGGTCACCTATGTGTGCGACCCCGTGTCTGGCCAATTGCGGCGGCAATCGGGCTATGCCATCAGCGTCGCGCAGGTGGCCCCGCCGGCGGGCGCTACCGCCAACGTGCTGGTGGCGGGCAATATTTCGGCGTGTGGCTTTGTCTACGCTGCGACGGCGACGGAGAGTGGCGGGGTGCTGTCTACCTCGCTGACGTTGACCCGTAACAACGAAAGCATTACTTTGCAATATGGCACCAGTATCAACAATGTCCCGTAGACACTGCGCTGTGCATCGGCAGGTGCGGGTGCGACTGTGCCAGCAGGGCATGTCGATCATCACCGCGATCTTTGTGCTGTTGATGTTGTCGGGCGTTGCCGCCTATGTGGTGTCGCTGTCGGGCAGCCAGCAAGCCGGATCCGGGATGGATATCACCGGGGCACGCGTTCATCAGGCCGCGCGCTCGGGGGCGGAGTGGGGGGTATGGAATGCTGTCAAGGGGAGCGCCTACTGCGTGGCGGGCACCGATACGCAGACCCTTGCCACGGGCGCCGCCGGGGCGCTGGCCGGTACCCTGGCGCCGTTCACCGTGACAGTCAGTTGCACCGTCACCAGTCATCTGGAAGGCGTGACGCCGGTGAAGTCCTACCTCATTACTGCAACCGCATGCAATCAGGGGGCGGTGTGCCCCGCTGCAGCACCTGGGTTTGGCTATGTGGAGCGGCAGGTGACGATGTCAGCGTGGAAATGAGATGTGCGGCGCAGTTGCGCGGTTGTAGCGGAGTGCGCATAAAATCAATCCGCATGCAATAGCCTTCAGGTAAACAGTGCGCCCCGAGCCAGTCGGGAGCACGCAATCCCAAGCAGCGGAACCCCTGTGCCGCTGGCAAGCTTTCCCGGAATTGACATGAAGCTTTCGTTTCGCCCCGAGCGCCTGCCTGGCTGGCTTGCCCTGCGCCAGCGCGGTAGCGAAGTCGACGCCGCGCACATCGAGCGCCGCGCGGGGCGCTTGCGCGTGAGCCTGTGTGAGACCTGGCGCCTCCCCGGAGGCGACGTGCTGCCTGCACTGACGCGCCTGCGCAACGACAAGGGCCTGCGGCGCTACCGCTGCACAACCTTGTTGGCAGCGGATGAATACCAGATCAACACGCTCGATGCGCCCAGTGTGCCGGCAGAAGAGTTGAAAGCCGCCGCGCGCTGGCGGGTGAAGGACCTGATCGACTATCCGCTGGAAACGGCGGCGGTCGGCATTCTTGACATTCCGGTAGACGGCACGGCGCGCCAGCACTCGCTCTACGCCGTGACTGCGCGCAACGAGGTGATTGCGCGTTATGTGCAGCGCTACCAGGAGGCCGGGATTGGCCTGGAGGCGATTGATATTCCCGAGTTGGCACAACGCAATGTGGCGGCCCTGTTCGAAGAGCCGGAGCGCGGCTTGGCCCTGCTGTCGTTCGAGGAAGGCGGCGGTTTGCTGACCGTGACCTTCCGCGGCGAGTTGTACCTCACGCGCCGCATCGAGATTCCGCTGGCACGGCTGCTGGCGGCAGAGGGCGCGGTGCGCATGCAACTGCACGAACGCGTCACCCTTGAGGTGCAGCGCTCGCTTGACCATGTGGACCGCCAGTTCAGTTTTATTACGCTGTCACGCTTCCTGCTTGCGCCCCTGCCGCAGGAAACCGGCCTGGCGGACTATCTGGCGGCAAACATTTCGCTGCGCCTCGATCATGCCAACATCGCCGAGGTGCTCGATTGTGGCGGTATCCCCGAATTGTCCGATCCCGCACGCCAGGGGTTCTGCCTGCAAATGCTCGGTGCCGCCCTGCGCGATGAAGGCTTGCCGGCATGACGCAGCAGATCAACCTCTACAACCCGGCGTTGCTGAAGCGCAATCCGGCCGGCGCGCCGGGCGCGCTGCTCGCTTACGTGGTGGTGGGTGTGCTCGCGCTGGTGTTGGGTGGGGCGGCCATCGTGCGCGGGCAAGTCACGCAACTGAATGCGCGGCTGACAGGGGTTGAGGCGCAAATCAAGGCGGAGCAGGAAAAGAGTACGGCTTTGGCCGCACAAAGGGCCGCGCGGGTGCGTGATCCGGCACTTGAAGTGCAGGTGACGCGACTGGAGGGCATGGTGCGCGTGCGCAACGAGAGCATGGCGGCGATCAGTGGCGGTGCCCTGGGCAGCACCGCTGGGTTTTCCGGGCACATGCGCGCCCTGGCGCGGCAGCCGGTCAGCGGCCTGTGGCTGACCGGATTTTCCCTTGCCGAGGGTGGTGCCGAAGTGGCGTTGCGCGGGCGCATGCTTGACGCGGCACTCCTGCCACGCTTTTTGCAGCGGCTGAGTAGCGAAAAAGTGTTTGAAGGCAAAGGATTCAAAACGCTGGTGATTGGCCCGCCGGCCGCTGCGGAGGGTGCGGTAAACCCCGCGCCGGCCCCGTTTCTGGCGTTCGAGATTGCTACACGCGAAGCGGTCGAGCGCGCACCAGCCGCGCGCCAGGCCGCGGTGGGGGTGCGTCAATGAAGGCGCTTTGCCTGCGTTATCTCGCGTGGTTTGGCGCACTCAAGCCGCGTGAGCGAAACATGGTGGTCGTGGCTGCACTGGCGCTGGCCGGGTTTATTCCCTACACCCTGCTCCTCGATCCGGCGCTGCGCGAGAGCCGCCGGCTGACGACGCAAGTAGAAAATCAGTCGCGTACGCTGGCGGCGATTCAGACCGATATGGCCGCGCTGGCCAAGGCCAATGTTGACCCGGATCAGGTCAGCCGTGAACGGGTAATTGATCTCACGCGCCAGTTGCGCAGCCTGGATGAAGCCATGCGTCGCTCGCAAAAAGGCCTGGTGCCAGCCGACCAAATGGCGAAGTTGTTGGGCAACCTGCTCGATCGCGGGGGCGGGCTCAGAATCGTCGCTCTGCGTACCTTGCCGGCGACGCCGCTGCTCGAGCGCGGCGTTGCATCCGGCGGCACGGCCAATCCGGCAGCGTCAGGTGCCGTGTCGCCGGCCGCAGCTGCAGTGGCCAGTGTGGTGTCCGCCGCAGGCGGGGCGGTGACGCCGGCAGCGGGTGGCGGATCGGCCTCTGCGGCAGCAGGGGCACCGGGGCAGTCTGCTGGCGCCGGCGCTGTGCCGTCTGCCGGCATTTTCAAACACGGGGTTGAACTGGTGTTGCAAGGCAGTTATGCGGAACTATCAGCCTACCTTGAGCGCATCGAGCGCGCGCCCGCACAGATGTTCTGGGCACGTGCCGTGCTGGATGCGGAAGCCTACCCGCAGTTGACCCTGACCATCTCTATATTCACGATTGGTCTGGAGGCGACATGGCTCTCCGTGTGAGCGGGGCGTCCGGAGTGCACCTTTGGTGCTGCGCGCGGTGCGGCGGTTCCCGGGTGGTGCCTGGTGCCATGTTGATTCTGCTGGCGCTGCTGGTGCTGCCAGGTGGCGTGCATGCTGCCGATGCAGCGGGGGAGGCCGCGCTGACCGACCCGACGCGCCCGCCACCTGAGATGATGGCGCTTTTTCCGGCCTCCGCAGGCGCGGTCGTGCTGGCGGTGCCGCGCCTGCAGTCGGTAATGATCGGCAGCGCGGAACGAAGCGCTATCATTGATGGCCAACGCTACAAGGTGGGAGACAAACTCGGTGATGCGCGCTTGCTCAAGATTTCGGAAAACGAAGTGGTCCTGGCTGGCATCGGCGGGCGCCAGACGATGACCTTGTTTGCGCCGGTCAAGCAGGTGCCGCTCCCGGAAAAGGCGGCGGCGCGGGCGCGCCCAAAAGTGCCAAGGAATCCCTGACGTGAAGATCGCAACATCCCTGTCGATCCTCTGCGCTATCGTCCTGGCTGGCTGCGGCAATCCGGCGATACGACCCGATGACACGCTTGATCGCGTCACGTCCGAAGTGCGCCGGGCCGCCGAGCCGCGCCAACCGGCTGCCACGCCCGAGGCGGTACGACAGGCCCTGCTGCCGCCCGTGACGGTGGAGGCGCCGACCGCGCCGGTGTCCGCCGAGCCACGCTTCAACCTGGTGGTGAACAATCTTCCGGTCAATCAGGTGCTGATGGCGATGGTGTCCGATACCCGCTACAGCATGCTGGTGCATCCGGACGTACGCGAGCCGGTCACGATCAACCTCAAGGACGTGACCATCCGCGAGTCGCTCGACGCACTGCGCGAGCTCTATGGTTACGATTTCAAGGTTCAGGGGACGCGCATTTTCGTGCAGGCGCCGGGTCTGCAAACGCGTGTGTTCCAGGTCAACTATCTGACCGGACGGCGTGTCGGGCGTGCCGACGTTCGTGTCACCTCCGGGTCGATTCAAACACCGTCCTTCAGCGCCCCTGCGCAGGCAGGTGCAGCGCCTGGTGGTGCGGCACCGGCAGCAGTTGCCGCAGCCGGTGGTGCGACCCCCCAGTCTGTGGAGAGCAGCCGCGTC
>JANPAR010000074.1:0-11966 GCA_031430015.1 Burkholderiales bacterium | reverse complement strand
GTGGCCATCCTCTCGACGTCGCAAGGCGTCATGACCGACCGCAAGGCGCGCGCTACCGGAGTTGGTGGCGAAGTGTTGTGCGTGGTCGCGTAAAGAGGAGTCAGACATGTCTCGTGTAGGTAAAAGCCCGATCGCTGTGCCCAAGGGCGTGGATATCGCCATCACCGCCGACCAGGTCACCGTCAAAGGGCCGCTCGGTTCGCTGTCGCAGCGCCTGACTGGCGTGGTCACGCTGGTGCGTGAAGGCGAAGAGTTGAAAGTCAAGCCCGCCAACGATTCGCGCGATGCGGATGCGATGTCCGGCACCGTGCGTGCGTTGGTCAACAACATGGTGACGGGTGTGACCAAGGGTTTTGAGAAAAAGCTCAACCTGGTGGGCGTCGGCTATCGCGCGCAAGTGCAAGGCGACAAGCTCAACCTGTCGCTTGGCTTCAGTCATCCGGTGGTGCATACGATGCCCAAGGGCGTCAAGGCGGAGACGCCCATCCAGACCGAGATCATTATTAAGGGTATTGACCGCCAGCAAGTCGGCCAGGTCGCTGCCGAAGTGCGCGCCTATCGCCCGCCGGAGCCCTACAAGGGCAAGGGTGTGCGTTATTCCGATGAGCGTGTGGTCATCAAAGAGACCAAGAAGAAGTAAGGGCTGATCATGGATAAAAAAGAATCCCGTCTGCGCCGTTCGCGCAAGACCCGCCTGAAAATTGCGGAACTCAAAATCAACCGTCTGGCAGTGCATCGCACCAACGGGCATATCTATGCGCAGGTCTTCAATGGCGGCAAGGTACTGGCAAGTGCCTCGACCAACGAGCCTGAAGTGCGCAAGGATCTGCCCAAGGGTGGCAACACCACGGCTGCGGCTGCCGTAGGCAAGCGCATCGCTGAAAAAGCGAAGGCCGCCGGAGTCAGTGAAGTGGCGTTTGACCGTTCCGGGTTTGCCTATCATGGCCGCGTCAAGGCGCTGGCTGAAGCCGCGCGTGAAGCCGGCCTGAAGTTTTAAGCGGGTACAGATCATGGCAAAAATGCAAAAAGTTCAGGCAGGCGCTGAAGCTCGCGATGATGGCCTGAAAGAAAAAATGATCGCTGTCAATCGCGTCACCAAAGTGGTGAAGGGTGGCCGTATTCTCGGCTTCGCCGCACTCACCGTGGTTGGCGATGGCGATGGCCGTATCGGCATGGGTAAGGGAAAATCGCGTGAAGTGCCGGTGGCCGTGCAAAAAGCGATGGACGAAGCGCGCCGCAAGATGGTCAAGATTCAGCTCAAGAACGGCACCTTGCAACACGCCGTCATGGGACGTCACGGCGCCGCCAAGGTGTTCATGCAGCCAGCTACTGAAGGTACCGGCATCATTGCCGGCGGCCCGATGCGTGCGGTGTTTGAAGTGTTGGGCGTGACCAATGTGCTGGCCAAGTGCCACGGCTCGACCAACCCGTACAACGTGGTGCGTGCCACGCTCAACGGCCTGACCGAGATGACCACGCCGGCAGAAATCGCGGCCAAACGCGGCAAGTCGATCGAAGAAGTGCTGGCTGCTTGACGGGAATAGACATGGCTGACAAGAAAACTCTCAAGGTGACGCTGGTGAAAAGCCCGGCGGGTACCAAAGAATCGCACCGCGCAACAGTGCGCGGCTTGGGCCTGCGCCGCCTCAATTCGTCGCGCGTGCTCGAAGACACGCCGGCAGTGCGCGGCATGGTCAACAAGGTCTACTACTTGGTCAAGGCTGAAGCGGTCTAACCGCTCCTGCACATACCTCAAGGCGCAAGGATTCATCATGGAACTCAATACGATTAAGCCGGCCGATGGCGCGAAAAAAGCACGTCGCCGCGTTGGACGTGGTATTGGCTCAGGGCTGGGCAAGACTTCCGGCCGCGGTCATAAAGGCCAGAAATCGCGCTCCGGCGGATTTCACAAGGTAGGCTTCGAGGGCGGTCAGATGCCGCTGCAGCGCCGTCTGCCCAAGCGCGGCTTTTTCTCGCTGACGCGCGAATTTGTTGCCGAAGTTAATCTGTACGATTTGGAAAAAATGTCCGAGACCGACGTCAATCTCGAGACGCTTCGCGATGCGGGCATTGTGCCGACGTTGACGCAGCGTGCCAAGGTGATCCTCTCTGGCAAGCTGACGCGCAAAGTGCAATTGACAGGCATTGGTGCCACCAAAGGTGCCAAGGCAGCGATTGAAGCTGCTGGCGGCTCGCTCGCCTAACGTTTAGCGCTTAGAACACGGGACTCGAACGGTGGCAACCAACGCAATGGCAGTAGCTAAATCCGGCAAGTTCGGCGATTTGAAGCGCCGCCTTGTCTTTTTGGTACTTGCCATCATCGTCTACCGCATCGGTGCCCACATTCCAGTGCCCGGAATCGACCCCGCGCAATTGGCTGAGCTGTTCAAGCAAGCCAAAGGCGGCATCCTCGACATGTTCAACATGTTCTCGGGTGGCGCGCTGTCGCGGTTCACGATTTTTGCGTTGGGCATCATGCCTTACATCTCGTCGTCGATCATCATGCAATAGATGACGGTGGTGTATCCGCCGCTCGAAGCACTGAAGAAAGAAGGCGAAGCTGGCCGTCGCAAGATTACCCAGTACACGCGTTACGCCACGGTGTTTTTGGCGCTGTTCCAAGCTATCGGTATTTCAATTGCCCTCGAATCGCAGCCCGGTCTGGTGCTTGATCCCGGTCTGATGTTCCGTTTTGTGACGGTGGCCACGCTCGTCACCGGCACCATGTTTCTGATGTGGCTGGGCGAACAAATTACCGAGCGCGGTCTTGGCAACGGGATTTCAATGATTATCTTCGCAGGCATTGCTGCGGGCTTGCCCAACGCCATCGGTGGTCTGCTTGAGTTGGTGCGTACGCAGGCAATGAATCCCCTCACCGCGATCTTCATCGTCGTACTGGTGTTTGCGGTTACTTACTTCGTGGTGTTTGTCGAGCGTGGTCAGCGCAAGATTCTGGTCAATTACGCCAAGAAGCAGGTGGGCAACCGTATTTACGCTGGTCAGTCCTCGCATCTGCCGCTCAAGCTCAATATGTCGGGCGTGATTCCGCCGATCTTTGCTTCCTCGATCATCCTGTTTCCGGCGACCATTACCAGCTGGTTTTCATCGGGCGATCAGATGCGCTGGCTCAAAGACATTGCGGGCACGCTCACGCCGGGCCAGCCGATCTACGTCATGTTGTACGCCGCAGCGATAATATTTTTCTGTTTCTTCTACACCGCGCTGGTATTCAACAGCAAAGAAACAGCAGACAACCTCAAGAAGAGCGGGGCCTTCGTGCCAGGCATTCGGCCCGGCGAACAGACCGCCAAGTACATCGACAAGATTTTGATGCGCCTCACCCTCACCGGTGCTATCTACGTGACCCTGGTCTGTTTGTTGCCAGAGTTCCTGATCCTCAAGTGGAATGTGCCGTTTTACTTTGGCGGCACCTCATTGCTAATCATTGTGGTGGTTACCATGGATTTCATGGCGCAGGTGCAGGCCTACATCATGTCGCATCAATACGAATCATTGCTTAAGAAAGCCAATTTCAAAGGCGGCGGCATGCCCGGCATGGCGCGCTAACAAGTGAGTTGACAGCAAGCATACACGCTGGTGACATGAAGCCGGTGAAGGCAACGAGCAAGTAAGTTCGGCAAGGCAGACTGGGCAAGAGCGGCAGGCAAGAACGAGCCGCCATGCACAGGGCAAGAGATAGATCGAGATGGGCAACATCAACGCAACAAGCGACTAAGTCGAGGGCATCATGAAAGTTCTGGCATCAGTAAAAAAAATCTGCCGCCATTGCAAGGTTATCAAGCGCAAGGGCGTCGTGCGTGTTATTTGCACTGACCCGCGCCACAAGCAGCGCCAAGGTTAAGCGCGCAACGGATTACTTAAGGACACGACATGGCTCGTATCGCCGGCATCAACATTCCCAATCATCAGCACACCGAAATCGCCTTGACCGCGATCTTTGGCGTAGGCCGTTCGCGCGCGCGCGATATCTGCGCCGCTACTGGCATTGCGCCCAGCGTCAAGATCAAGGATCTGTCAGACACCCAGGTCGACAAACTGCGCATTGAAGTGGGCAAGTTCGCCGTTGAGGGCGATCTGCGCCGTGAAGTGTCGATGAGCATTAAGCGCCTGATGGACTTGGGCTGCTATCGGGGCACCCGCCATAAGCGCGGTCTGCCGGTGCGCGGCCAGCGCACGCGCACCAATGCCCGTACCCGCAAGGGCCCGCGCAAGGCGCGTAACGCCATCGCAGGCAAGTGATCCACTCCATTCGCATTTGAAGCACGCCGCCGACAGAATTCAGGAAGCAAACTATGGCCACCAACAAGCAGCAACAAACCAATACCGCGTCGACGCGCGTGCGCAAGAAAGTCAAGAAGAACGTTGCCGAGGGCATTGCCCATATTCACGCATCGTTCAACAACACCATCATCACCATTACAGACCGTCAGGGCAATGCCTTGTCGTGGGCGACTTCAGGCGGCGCTGGCTTCAAGGGTTCGCGTAAATCGACTCCGTTTGCAGCCCAGGTCGCTGCCGAAGCGGCCGGCAAAGTGGCGGTGGAGTGCGGTGTAAAAAATCTCGAAGTGCGCATCAAAGGTCCCGGCCCCGGCCGTGAGTCTTCGGTGCGCGCCTTGAATGCGCTGGGGATCAAGATCGCCAGCATTACCGACGTGACGCCGGTTCCGCACAACGGGTGCCGGCCACCCAAGCGCCGCCGCATCTAAGTCCTTAGGGACCAATTTGCAGCAGTTTGGCGTCGAACATCCCGACGTTGTTACCTCTTAGGGGATTGATTCAATGGCTCGTTATACCGGCCCGAAATGCAAACTCTCGCGTCGCGAGGGTACAGACCTTTTTCTCAAAAGCTCGCGCAAGTCGTTCGCCGACAAGTGCAAGAGCGAAGTCGCGCCCGGCCAGCATGGTCTGAAATCCGGCCAGCGCCTGTCGGACTACGGCAAGCAACTGCGTGAAAAGCAGAAAGTGCGTCGCATGTACGGCATCATGGAGCGCCAGTTCCGCCGCTACTACGCCGAAGCGGTGCGCCGCAAGGGGAACACCGGCGAGAACCTGCTGCACCTGTTGGAGACCCGTCTAGACAACGTGGTCTATCGCATGGGCTTTGGCTCGACGCGCGCAGAAGCGCGCCAGATCGTCGGCCACAAGGCGATCGAAGTCAACGGCAAACCGGTGAACATTCCGTCGGTGCAGGTCAAGCCGGGTGATGTGGTGGCCGTGCGTGAAAAAGCGCGCACCCAGCTACGCATCAAGGACGCTGTGTCGCTTGCCGAGCAAGCCGGCTTTCCTTCGTGGGTGGAAGTGGATACAGCCAAGCTCAGCGGCAAATTCAAGGCCCTGCCTGATCGTGCCGAAATCGCCCAGGACGTCAACGAAAGTCTGGTCGTCGAGTTGTATTCGCGCTAATCCGCGCCTGGCCGGTGAGAGTGCGCTTGGCGCATTGTCACTGTCGAAGAATTCATTTATCGGAAGGATCACATGGCTAATACTGGATTTTTGAAGCCGAAGATCGTCAATGTCGAAGCGGTGGGAGCCTCCCACGCCAAGGTGACGATGGAGCCGTTCGAGCGCGGATACGGTCACACCCTGGGCAACGCGCTGCGCCGCGTCCTGCTGTCATCGATGACCGGCTACGCACCTACGGAAGTGAGCATTGCGGGCGTGGTGCACGAGTACTCGACCATTGAAGGCGTGCAGGAAGACGTTGTCGATATCCTGTTGAACCTCAAAGGTGTCGTGCTGAAATTGCACAACCGTGACGAGATCACCCTGACCCTCAAGAAGTCGGGCGCGGGTGCTGTGACGGCCAAGGACATCGAAGCGTCGCACGAGGTCGAGGTCATCAATCCGGGCCATGTAATTGCGCATCTGGCCGGCAACGGCAAGCTGGACATGCAGATCAAGGTCGAGCGCGGTCGTGGCTATGTGCCCGGCAACGTGCGTATCGTTGGCGACGAAGAGACCAAGTCCATCGGCAAAATCGTGCTGGACGCCTCGTACAGCCCGGTCAAGCGCGTGTCCTACGCGGTTGAATCGGCGCGCGTCGAACAGCGTACTGACCTCGACCGTCTGGTGATGGATGTCGAAACCAACGGTGTTATCGAACCGGAAGAGGCGGTGCGTCAAGCCGCGCGTATTCTGGTTGATCAGTTGTCGGTGTTCGCTGCCCTCGAAGGCACAGCCATGTCGTCCGATGCACCCAAGTCGTCGTCCGTTGACCCGATCCTGCTGCGCCCGGTCGATGACCTCGAGCTCACGGTGCGTTCGGCCAATTGCCTCAAGGCCGAGAACATCTATTACATCGGCGACCTGATCCAGCGGTCAGAAAACGAATTGCTCAAGACGCCGAACCTGGGCCGCAAGTCGCTCAATGAAATCAAGGAAGTCCTTGCCTCGCGTGGCCTCACGCTCGGCATGAAACTCGAAAACTGGCCGCCGGTCGGTTTGGAAAAAGTATAAGGAGCCGCCATGCGCCACGGACATGGACTTCGTAAGCTCAATCGCACCTCGTCGCACCGTTTGGCGATGTTGCGCAATATGACAGTTTCGCTGCTTAAGCACGAAGTCATCAAAACCACCCTGCCCAAAGCCAAGGAACTGCGCAAGGTCGTAGAACCCTTGATCACCTTGGGCAAGGAAGACACAGTCGCTAACAAGCGTCTCGCGTTCTCGCGCATGCGTGACCGCGACATGGTGGTCAAGCTGTTCGGCGAACTCGGGCCGCGTTACGCCAAGCGCCCCGGCGGCTACTTGCGCATCCTCAAGTATGGCTTTCGCGTTGGCGACAAAGCGCCGATGGCGCTGGTCGAATTGATGGATCGTCCGGAAGTCGCAACGGGCAACGCGCCCGTGACTGAAGCTGCAGGCAGCTAACCCGGGCGGCACAGCAGCAGCGCTGCGCCGAGCCTGTGCAAAAGCCGGACTTCATGTCCGGCTTTTGCGTTCCGAAGCAGCCACGCCATGCAGCGTATGGGTGCGGCACTCATAAGAGTCGCCGTACTTGGCGCAGTGATAGCGTGAACAGCGATCAAGACAAGCAGCAAGGCATGACACAAGACGTTTTTTCCATCCACGATCTGCACAAGTCCTACGGCGGCCAGGAAGTCGTCGCCGGCCTCGATCTGCATGCCACTCGGGGCACCTGCTTTGGCCTGCTCGGCCCCAACGGTGCAGGTAAAACGACCACACTCAAGCTGTGCCTCGGCCTTATCGCGCCAGAGCGCGGCAGCATCACCCTGCTCGGTCACGCCATCCCGAAAGAAGCCCGCGTCGCGCGCCAGCGCATTGGCGTCGTCCCGCAGATGGACAACCTCGATCCTGACTTCACGGTGTCGGAAAATTTGCTGGTGTATGGACGTTACTTTGGTCTCAGCGACGCCGCCGCGCGCGCAAGGATCCCCGCACTGCTCGACTTCGCCAATCTCGCTCCCAAGGCCGATGCGCGCATCCAGACGCTCTCGGGCGGCATGAAGCGCCGCCTCACCTTGGCACGCGCACTGGTCAACGATCCCGACCTCATCATCCTTGATGAGCCCACCACCGGCCTTGACCCGCAGGCGCGCCACATGATTTGGGAGCGCCTGCGCCAGTGGGTGGCGCAAGGCAAGACACTCATCCTCACCACGCCCTTTATGGAAGAGGCAGAGCGCTTGTGCACGCGCCTGGCCGTTATCGATCACGGCAAAAAAATCGCCGAAGGCAGCCCACGTGAACTGATCGGGCAACACATTGAGCCTGAGGTGGTGGAGGTCTATGGCGATGGCGTGGAAGCGTGGGCCGAGGCTCGCGCCGCCAGTCTTTCGGAGCGCGTCGAGAAAAGCGGAGAGACCGTGTTCTGCTACACCCACGACGCCAGCGCACTGGTCAACGACCTCGCGCATCACGCCACCCTGCGCTGCCTGCGCCGCCCGGCCAACCTCGAAGACGTGTTCATCAAACTCACCGGCCGCGAGCTGCGTGATTGAGTGACGCCATGACGTACGACCTTTCATTCCCCAAACTCTCGCCGCGCTTTATCCCGGTGTGGCGGCGCAACTTTCTGGTGTGGAAAAAGCTCGCGGGTGCGTCGATCCTCGGCAATATCGCCGATCCGATGATCGCGCTGGTGGCCTTTGGTTACGGCTTGGGCAGCCTGTTGCCACAGGTCGAAGGCGTGCCCTACATCCAGTTTCTCGCCGCCGGCACCATCTGCATGAGTGCGATGAATGCCGCCACGTTTGAAGCGATGTACTCGGCCTTCTCGCGCATGCATGTGCAGCGCACCTGGGATGGCATCATGAACGCGCCGATCGATCTCGATGACGTCATGCTGGGCGAACTCACTTGGGCCGCCACCAAAAGTTGCATGAGCGGCGCAGCGATCATGCTGGTGATCTGGTTGCTCGGGCTGGCCAACGGCGCGTTGGCGCTGCTGATCCTCCCAGTAGTATTGATCACCGGTCTTGCCTTCGCTGGTCTTGGTTTGATCGTCAACGCCTTTGCGCGCGGCTACGATTTCTTCCAGTATTATTTCACCCTCGTCATCACGCCAATGGCCTTTGTCAGCGGCGTATTTTTCCCTGCATCACAACTGCCGCAGTGGCTGCAAGCCTGCGCTCAGGCGTTGCCGCTGACCCACGCCATCGAATTGGCGCGGCCGCTGTTGCTCGGGCGCCTGCCCGATCTGGCGCTGCTTCATATTCTGGTATTGCTCGCATACGCACTGGCGGGCGCGTACATCGCTACCGTTTTCACGCGCCGCCGCTTAACCTGACGGCATTCGAGCGAGAGGCTGAATTAGCACGCTCACGGTGAGCACGCGCAGCGTGAGACTGCGCCCGTACAGTTTCCGACAAGCGATGCCGCTGAAAGCCTTGTCTCCCAAAGCGTTCAGAGGTGAAATCGACAAACACCGCCCCCACCAAGGGTTTCGGGCCGGCACGCCACACTGCAATGGCCTGCATTGCATTTGCGCGGGGCTATTCGAGCTTGATCCCGGCCGCCGGAATGATGCGTTTCCAGCGCGCAATGTCAGCCAGATACATCTCGACAAACCGCGCGCGCGCCAGCGGCGCAATCAGCGCACCGGCCTTGGCCAGACGCTCGCGCGTGACGGGATCATCGAGCAACTTGATGACGCTGGTGCCGATGAAATCCACCACATCGGCCGGCGTGCCGGCGGTGAGAAACACGCCTTGCCATAGCGTCATCTCGTAGTCCTTGACGCCCGCCTCCTGCATCGTTGGCAACTCGGGAGCGCCCGTGAAACGCGTGCCGCCGGTGACCGCAAGCGCACGCACGCGCCCGGCCTTGTAGAGCGGCAGACCGACCGGCATGCCGGCGAAATAAAAGTCCAACTGGCCGCCGATCACATCGGTTGCGGCGGGGGCGCCGCCCTTGTAGGGAATGTGTACCGCCTGAAAGCCGCTCAGCACTTTAAAGAGTTCACCTGCCATGTGATCCGAGTTGCCCACACCGGACGAGCCGAAGCTCAGCTTGGCAGGCGCCGCCTTGCCTTGCGCGATCACCCCGCCCACCGTTTTGTAGGGTGAAGTAGCGTTGACCAACAAGATGTGCGGCGTTGCGGCAACGCCGGCTGCCGGCAGCAAATCCTTGGTGCCATCGAACGGCAGCCTGGGATTGGCCGCCACGCTGATGGCGAGGCCATTTTGCGCAAACAAAATCGTGTAACCGTCAGGCGCACTTTTCGCTACAGCATCGGCGGCAATGTTGCCGGCCGCGCCGCCGCGATTCTCCACCGTCACTGGCTGCTTCCACAGATCCGACAAGCCCTGCGCAATGATGCGGCCGACGATATCGGTCGAGCTGCCCGCCGCATAGCCGATCACCACCTTGACCGGCTTTTCAGGGTATGCCGCGCCACACGCGGGCACGGTGGCGAACAACACTGCCGCAGTGGCGATTGAGAGAGACAAACGCTTGAACAATGTCATGGGAAAACTCCGGTGTAAGGTGGGCTGAAACGATGGGTTGCTTGGAAACCTGCCTGAAGCACTGCTGCGTCGAAGACGAGGCAGAGGCGCGCTTGTCTGCTGTGCGCGCCTCAACGTTAACTGACCAAGGTGCGCGACACGCTGCGCAACTCCATGTTGAGAGTGAAGCGATTCTCCGGGTGGCGCGTGACGGTGACTTCAAACGGCTCGCCGTGGCTATCGAAATAACGGCGCACGATCACCAGGCAGGGCGCACCCGCTTGGGCATCCAGCAACCGGGCTTGTGCCTTGGTAAGCGCGGCGGACTGCACTTCGATTTCCGCACGCTCGATGCCGACGCCAAAGTGCCGCTCGATCTGCTCGAACACCATCTCGCGCGCGTGGTTCGGCAGTTTCGCGACGCGTGCAAAGCGGTGCAGGATGTAGATGTCGGTCCAGGCCAGCGCCAGTTTGGATTGCTCCTCGCGGCGCACTGCGCCAATGTGATACCAGGAGGAACCGAGCGGAGCCTTGAGCGTGCGTTGCAGCGCACTGTCGCATTCGACCGTGCGTTCGATCTTGTTCTCACGATAGGTATTGCGTGGATAACTCAACACATCCTTGAGCGTATTGAAGTCCTGGCTGTAGACGCGCGGCTGGGTGCGCGAGATCACCCGCGATGCCGCACCCTGGCGGCGCTCGATGAAACCACGCTCTTGGAGGGTCTTGAGCGTGTGACGCAGGGTGTGGCGGCTGACGCCTGCTTCACTGCATAGCGCTTGCTCGGACGGCAGAGCGCTCCCTACCGGCCACTCCCCCTCGCGAATGCGTCCCAGCAGTTCCGCTGTAAGGCGACCGTGTAGAGTGTTGGACGGCGTGGCAGGTGGCGGGGCAGTGCGCTCAAGGCCCTGCGGAACAGCACCCGCCTTGCGCATGTCATCCTGCCGGGAAAAGGCTTGAGTCATTGCGAGGGCAGTCGCCGCAACGCCGGAGGTTTGATCAGGACAAGCCGTACATCTTCTTGCCGGCCACCGGCATTCGCGCGGTGAGAATGTCTCCCGACATCGACTCGGTGATGTATATGGTCTTGTTGTCCGGCCCGCCAAAGCACAGGTTGGCCAGATGATGGTGGTGCGGATTCTCGGAGTACACCAAGTGCGTGGCCAGCATGTTGTTATCAAAGCGCCAGATGCCGACGCCGAGGTGGCACACCAGCAAGCCGTTTTCAGAATCCATCTCGATGCCATCCGGCCCGGCCGCACCGCCCGATAGTTGTACCGCGACGCCAGTTTTGGACACCGAGCCGTCGGCCATCAGCGGCAAGCGCCAGATTTGCTGCGAGCGCGTTGCGGCCACGAAGCAATGCTTCTCCTGTGTGTTCAACGTAATGCCGTTCGGGCTCGGCACGTTGAGCGCGAGGCGATCGAGTTGACCATGGGCGCGCAGACGGAATACGCGACCGGTCGGATCAGCAATGCCGGTCTGCCCCTGATCGGTGAAATACAGATCGCCGTTGGACGCGAAGTGCAGATCGTTCAACCCCTTGAAGCTCTCGCTGTACATGCTGCCCAACACCGTTTCAATCTTGCCGGTCTTGGTGTCCAGCGTAAGCAGGCCCTGCTTGTAGCAGGTGATGAAGGCACGCCCGTCTTTGTGAAACTTGAGGCCATTGGGCCAGCCGTCGTACTGCGTGACCAAGTCCCAATCGCCCTTGGGATTGATGCGAAAGATGCGGCCAAAGGGAATGTCGACAAACCACAGGTTGCCGTCGCGGTCAAACGACGGCCCTTCGAGAAAGCACTCAACTTCAGCTCCCTGACGGTTCGGGTCGGACCAGCCGCTGCGTGCCTTCTTGCGGAATTTAGCCGGCATCGACAGGAACACTTCGGCCTTGATTTTTTCGAGGGGCTGGAACGGATTCCACATGAGACAACACTCCTGGGAGCAATGGGGGGGAACGGCTTGGTGCGCGGGCGTGGCAGTGTGGGTGAGCCAGAAGCCGATGAGTGCCAGGCAACTTGTCCGTATAAGATAATC
>JANPAR010000073.1:0-7141 GCA_031430015.1 Burkholderiales bacterium | reverse complement strand
GTGCCTTACAAAAACGCACAGGCGGCCAATACCGACCTGATCGGCGGGCAAGTCCAACTCGCCGTGTTGCCAGTGCACACAGCCCAACCCTTCGCCAAGGCCGGGCGCCTCAACGTGATCGCGGTGTCAGGCGAAAGCCGCTCGGTACTCGCGCCCGACCAACCCAGCTTCGCCGAAGTCAACCTCAAGAATCTCGACATCGACCTGTATTACTGGATCGCCGGCCCGGCCAACACGCCACGTGAAGTCACCACACGCATTAATCGGGAAGTGGCTGCGATTCTTGCCATGCCCGACGTGCGCGAAACGCTGCTCAAGCAAGGCCTGATTCCCTCGACCAGCACGCCCGAAGAGATCAGCGTGCGGATTCGCGATGATATTGGACGCTGGAAGAAATTCATCAGCGACGCGAAGATTACGGCTGATTGATGGGGGCAATTGGTTGATGCCATAGGCCTGAAAGGCGCTCCCACCATGTATTCCAAGCCGGCATCGGTTCATAGCCGCTTCTACCAACGCTTTTGGCGGATGCCGTGCGTGCTCTTCCCGGCTACGCTGCCTTCGCCACAACTTCCGTTGCTGAATCCGGCGAGAACATTACGCCCGGGTTGCCTCGGCATGCAGAGTGATTCCCAGGGCGTTGACCACCTTGAGAATCGTATCGAACCCTGGGCTGCGCTCGCCCGATAGAGCCTTGTACAGGCTCTCGCGCGAAAGTCCTGCATCGCGCGCGACCTGGCTCATGCCCTTGGCGCGGGCGATATCGCCCAGCGCTTTGGCGATGAACGCGGCGTCGCCATCCGCTTCTTCGAGGCATGCTTCCAGATAGGCTGCCATTTCCTGCGGTGTGCGCAGGTGCTCGGCTACGTCGTAGCGGGTGGTTTTGGTTTTGCTCATGCTGCGCTCCTAAAGATTTCTCGCCAGCCGCAATGCGGTCTTGACATCAGCGGTTTGTGTGCTCTTGTCGCCGCCCGCCAGCAGGATCACGACTTCCCGCCCTTGCTTCTTGAAATACACCCGATAGCCGGGGCCATAGTCAATGCGCAACTCCGACACACCTTCGCCCACCGGTTCTACGTCTCCAGGATTGCCGGCCGCCAGACGCTCAATGCGGGCCTGCACCCGCGCCCGCGCGCGGATGTCACGCAGACAGTCCAACCAAGTGATGAAGGTATCGGTCTTGCGGATTTCTAGCATTGTGTAGTGTAGCCACAAGGCTACAGTCAGTCAAGATCTGACTGATTCAGGCACTTTGGACAGGGAGCAAAATGCGGTTTGACCATGGCGTAATAAGTTCAGGCCATCTACGCCTCGTAACGGTTTTCCAGCATCCCCACGCCATCAATCTCAATCCTGATGACACTCCCCGGCTTCATCGCCCCCGCGCCCACCGACGTGCCACAGGCGATGATGTCGCCCGGCTCCAGCGTGATGTCGCGCGAGATCAGGCTGGCGAGCTTGGCGGGCGGGAAGATCATGTCGCTGACCGGATAGTTCTGCCGCTCCTGCACGGCGCCGTCGGGTTGCGTGAGGATAGATTTGACTCTGAGCGACATCACGTCCACGCCGCTAGTGATCACCGGGCCGATCGGGCAGAAGGTGTCGAAGCTTTTGCTGCGCACCCATTGCTCAAACGTGGAATTCATGCGCAGGATGTCGGAGGCGGTGACGTCGTTGACGCAGGTGTAACCGAAGATGTAATCGGGCGCATCGGGTTCCGAGACGTTGCTCATGCGTTTGCCAATGACGATCCCCAACTCGCCTTCGAACACTACTTTGCCGTTGAAGTGCCCGGGCTTTTTGATCACCGTGCCGTGCGCGCAGAACGAGTTGTTGCCCTTCAGAAAGTAGAGCGGGTCGGGCGGGAGCGCGATATTTTCCTTGGCGGCGCGCTCGTAGAAGTTGTTCCACAGGGCGGGCATTTTGGTGGGTACGCACGGAGCAAGCAGGGTGACATCCGCCAACTGGACAGCTTCCCCGGTTGGTTTGCTGCCGCTGAACATGTCGCCCGCGTGGACGTGAATGGTCGCGCCGGGTAATCCGACGCTGCCGTCAAGCGTACCGAAGGCGGGGGCCGCACCGGCATCCTTGCGCGCAAATCGCAGCCACTGTGTCATTACGCCACCTTCAGCGGAATCTTCAGATCATGAATCCGCTTGCTCCACAGCGCGGGACCAGTGATGTGCGCCGAGATACCGGTTGAATCGACTGCCACCGTGACCGGCATGTCTTTGACATCGAACTCGTAAATCGCTTCCATACCGAGGTCGGCGAAGCCCACCACCTTGGCACCCTTGATCGCCTTTGCAACCAGATAGGCCGCGCCGCCGACGGCCATCAGGTAAGCACTCTTGTGTTTCTTGATCGCTTCAATCGCGACCGGGCCGCGCTCGGCTTTGCCGATCATCGAAATCAATCCGGTTTCGCCCAGCATCATCTCGGTGAATTTGTCCATGCGCGTGGAGGTGGTGGGGCCGGCCGGGCCGACGACTTCGTCGCGCACCGGGTCAACCGGGCCGACGTAATAGATCACGCGGTTGGTGAAATCGACTGGCAGCTTTTCGCCCTTGGCGAGCATGTCCTGAATGCGCTTGTGCGCGGCATCGCGGCCAGTGAGCATCTTGCCGTTGAGCAGCAGCGTGTCGCCCGGTTTCCACGAGGCAACTTCGTTTTTGGTCAGTTTGTTCAGATCTACGCGTTTGCTTTTCTCGACATCCGGCGTCCAGTTGACTTTGGGCCAATCTTCGAGCGAAGGCGGCTCGAACACGGCCGGGCCGCTGCCGTCGAGCACGAAATGCACGTGGCGCGTCGCCGCGCAGTTGGGAATCATCGCCACCGGCTTTGATGCTGCATGGGTCGGGTACTGCGCGATCTTCACATCGAGCACGGTGGTGAGGCCGCCGAGACCCTGCGCGCCGATGCCAAGCGCGTTGACCTTCTCGTACAAGTCAATGCGCAGCTCCTCAACTTGGTCTTTGGGGCCGCGCGCCAGCAGCTCGTGCATGTCGATCGGCTCCATCAAGATTTCTTTCGCCATCAGCATCGCCTTCTCGGCCGTGCCGCCGATGCCGATGCCGAGCATGCCGGGCGGGCACCAGCCGGCGCCCATTGTCGGCACCGTCTTGAGCACCCAATCAGTCAGGCTGTCGGACGGATTCATCATGACGAATTTGGACTTGTTCTCTGAGCCGCCGCCCTTGGCCGCGACATTGATGTCGATGCTGTTGCCTGGCACCAGCTCCATATTGATGACGGCGGGCGAGTTGTCCTTGGTGTTCTTACGGCTGAACTGCGGGTCGGCCAGCACCGAGCCGCGCAGCAGGTTGTCCGGGTGGGTGTAGCCGCGGCGCACGCCTTCGTTGCACGCATCGGTGATGCCGGTTTTGAATCCGTCGAACTTCACGTCCATGCCGATCTTCAAAAAGATGTTGACGATGCCGGTGTCCTGGCAGATCGGGCGATGGCCCTCGGCGCTCATGCGCGACTTGGTGAGGATTTGCGCAATCGCGTCCTTGGCCGCAGGCGACTGCTCGCGCTCGTAAGCGCGCGCCAGGTGCTGCAAATAATCCTTTGGGTGATAGTAGGAAATGAACTGCAGCGCGTCGGCGATGGAGGAGACGAAGTCTTCGTATTTGATCGTGGTCATGGGGGTGCGTCCGGAAGAAGGCGGCAGGGAGCGGGGGAAAATGGAAAAATGGCAGAGGGAGCGCGGCATCCCGCAAAGCCCAGAGCGGCAGAGTGAGACAATCTGCGAGTGATAATTTTACGCTTCCCGCTGAAAGGCCCGCCGTATGAGTGAAAAAATGGTCAAGATCGGTGGCGCCTCCGGCTTCTGGGGCGACAGCGCCCTCGGAGCGCCACAGCTCGTCGCCGCGGATATCGACTACCTGGTGTTCGACTACCTCGCCGAGTTGACCATGTCGATTTTGGTCAACGCCAAGACCAAAGATCCGGCGCTTGGCTACGCCACGGATTTTGTCGATGTCGCCATGAAGTCCGTGCTCAAAGACGTTGCCGCCAAGGGCATCAAGGTGGTGAGCAATGCCGGCGGGATGAATCCACGCGCGTGCGCGGCCGCGCTGCAAAAGTTGTGCGACGAGCAGGGCGTGACGCTCAAGATCGCGGTGGTCGAGGGCGATGATGTGCTCGAGAGGATCCCGGCGCTGCGCGCGCGTGGCCAGAGCGGCGCGGCTGGTGCGGATGGCGTCACCGAAATGTTTTCCGGCGCGGCACTGCCCGAGAAAATTCTCTCGGCTAACGCCTACCTCGGCGCCATCCCAATAGCAGCAGCGCTGAAGCGCGGCGCGGATGTGGTCATCTCCGGGCGCTGTGTTGACAGCGCGGTGACGCTAGGCCCCTTGATACATGAATTTGATTGGGCGTTCGACGACTACGACAAGCTCGCGCAGGGCAGCCTGGCCGGCCACATCATCGAGTGCGGCGCGCAGGCCACCGGCGGCCTGTTCACTGACTGGGAAAGCGTGCCGGACTGGGCCGACATCGGCTATCCCATTGTCGAGTGCCACGCCGATGGATCGTTCATCGTGACCAAACCTGCCAACACCGGCGGGCTGATCACCACGGCCGTAGTGGCCGAGCAAATGCTCTACGAAATCGGCGACCCGGCCGCTTACATCCTCCCCGATGTGGTGTGCGATTTCACGCAAGTGACGATGCTGCAGCAGGGCGATGCAGCCGCGCATCGCGTGCTGGTGCAAGGCGCGCTCGGCAAGCCACCGGTGGATTGCTACAAGGTCTCGGCCACCTACATGGAGGGCTGGCGCGCGCAGGCTACGTTGCTCATCACCGGCATCGACGCGGCGAAAAAAGCGCAGCGCAGCGGCGAGGCGATCCTGGCGCGCACGCGCACGATTTTTCGGCACCTCAAATTTACCGACTACCTTGAAACGCACCTCGACATCATCGGTGCCGAGACCCAATACGGCCCGCATGCGCGCACCGCCGCTACGCGTGAAGCCGTGATGCGGCTCGCGGTGCGCCACGACAACCCCAAAGCCCTCGGCGTGTTTGCGCGCGAGGTGTCGCCGGCCGGCACCTCGTGGTCGCCCGGCACCACCGGCATGGGTGGCGGGCGCAGCAAGCCCGCGCCCAATGTGCGCATGTTTTCGTTTTTGCTCCCGAAGCGCGAGGTGCGTCCACGGGTGGAACTCGCTCGCGAAGGCACGCATCCGCCAGTGCCTGAAGGGTTCGCGCAGCCGGTCGCGCGCTCTCCCGACGTGAGGAGTGGGGGTAATGAGAATACCGCATCGTCCGGAGAGCCTCACGCACCAACGGTTTCATCAACTGATTCCACGCAAGCCATGGTGGGAGCGGCTCCTGGCGCGATGACTGTCCCGTTGATCCGCATTGCCCACGGCCGCAGTGGCGACAAGGGCAACATCAGCAACATCGGCATCATCGCGCGCAAGCCGCACTATCTGCCGCTGTTGCGTGCCCAGCTCACGCCGCAGGCCGTAAAAAACTATTTCGCCCACTTGGTCAAAGGCGAGGTGGTGCGCTACGACCTGCCTGGCATTCACGCCTTCAACTTCGTGCTGCATGAAGCGCTCGATGGCGGCGGCATGGCCAGTCTGCGCGCTGATCCGCTCGGCAAGGGCATGGCGCAGATGCTGCTTGACTTTCCCGTACACCTTCCGCCCGAATAGGCATTTCCCCATCATGAGCATTGAAGACATTCACGCAGGGCTCGCGGGCCAAGTCGACATCACCGTCGCCGAAGAGCACACTGCCCCGCACGTGGGTTCCGGCCAGGTGCGCGTGCTGGCGACGCCGGTGCTGGTCAATCTGCTCGAAGCGGCAGCCCTCAAGGCGGTGGAGCAGTTTGTGCCGGAAGGGCATCAAACTGTCGGCACGCTGCTCCATGTCAAGCACGGCGCTGCCACGCCGGTCGGCATGAAGGTCAGCGCGCATGCCGAGGTGACGCGCGTCGAAGGCCGTGTGCTCACGTTTCGCATCTGGGCTGAGGACGAAGTCGAGCCGATTGGGGAAGGTGAGCATCAGCGCGTCATCATCAACCTCGACAAATTCGACCAGCGCATGGGCGCGAAAATTGTGCGGCGCATTCCCAGCGTGCGGCGTGGTTAGCGCCATCGTGGCTTGCCGGGAATAATGTGCGCTGGTCTCCTGTTCATGCATTAGCACAAGCATTAGCACAAGCATTAGCGCGTGCAGCAATCCACGCAGTGACCTGCGCTCCAACCCGCCCCCGAATCCTCTAGCACCATCTCAGCCACGCCCCCCGCGCCGCCGCGCCACGCAATGGAACGAGACAGCATCATCCAGCACATTCCCCGGCTGCGGCGCTATGCGCGCTTGCTCACGGGCGATGCGCATCGTGCCGATGATCTGGTGCAGGACACGCTCGAGCGTGCCATCGTCAAGTGGGCGCTGTGGCAGCCGGGCAGTGACGCGGCGCTGCGCACGCTGCAACTGCGCGCGTGGCTGTTCACGGTGATGCACAACCTGTTCGTAAACCAGTTGCGCGGCAAGGCGCAGGCAGCGTCGCGTGACGCCGTGTCGATGGATGATGTCGATGTGGAAGGGCCAGGGCGTGACCCGGGCCTGCGTCTCGACATGGAGCGTGCGCTGCGCCAGCTGCCGCATGACCAGCTGGAGGTGCTGCTGTTGGTCGGCCTTGAGGATTTTTCGTACGCCGAAGCAGCGATTTTGATTGGCGTGCCGATTGGCACGGTGATGTCGCGTTTGTCGCGAGCACGCAAGCGTCTCGCCGAGTTGATGGAAGGGGCGCCCGTGCGCACAGCACGGCCGCAATTGAAGGTGATGAAATGACCATGATTACCGAAGACGATTTGCACGCGCTGGCCGATGGACGGCTCGGGGCTGAGCGCCGCGCCGAGGTCGAAGCGTGGCTGGCTACGCAACCGGAGGCGCGCGCCAAGGCTGATGCCTGGCGTGCGCAAAATGATGCCTTGCGCGAACTCGCGCGTGAGGCGCTGGACGAGCCGGTGCCGCAGCGCCTGCTCTCTGCTCTCCATCCACGCCGCCAGCGCTGGGTGACGGCGGCGGCAGCGGCATTGGTGGCCAGTGTGACGATGGGTGCGGCGGGCTGGTTCGGCCACGCCTGGTACGCGGCCTCGGGCAGCGGCACCTCGGTGGTGTT
>JANPAR010000072.1:0-16404 GCA_031430015.1 Burkholderiales bacterium | reverse complement strand
TTGGCCGGTACCTTGACCGAGAACCACACCTCCATGTTTGAGTTTATCCGCACGCACCAGCGCCTGATGCAGTTCTTGCTGCTGATTTTGATTGTTCCACCGTTCGCATTTTTTGGCATCGATGGCTACCGGCGCATTTCGGATGATCCCAATGCCGTGGCCAAAGTTGCGGGCCATGCGATATCGCAACAGGAATTCACCAATGCCCATCGCGAGCAGACCGACCGCCTGCGCCAGCAACTGGGCCGCAACATTGATGCTGCGTTGTTCGACAACGCCGAGACGCGCCGCAGCACGCTCGACACGCTGGTGAGCCAGCGCGTGCTGGCAACGCAAGCGGTCAAGCGCGATCTGGTGGTGTCGGACGAACGCCTGCGCGCGGTCATCATGGCGATCCCTGCGCTGCAGGAGAACGGCCAGTTCAGCAAAGACCGCTATGACGTGTTGTTGCGCTCGCAAAACTTGACGCCGCAAGGGTTCGAAGCCAAACTGCGTCAGGACATCGCCATGCAAACGATTGCATCTGGTGTGTCGGAGTCTGCCTTTACGCCGAAGTCCGTGCTCGATCTCTTTGCGCGCGCACAGTCGGAAGAGCGGGAGGTGCAGGAGTTCATCATCAAGTCCGACGCGTTTGTGCCGCAAGTCAAGCTCGCGGAGAACGCTGCCAAGACTTACTACGATGCCAACCAGCGCGAGTTTCAGGTCTCGGCGCAGGTGCGCGTCGAATACGTCGTGCTGAGCCAGGACACTCTGGCCGCGAGCATCGCTGCCAACCCCGAACAGATCAAGGCCTACTACGACCAGAACATTGCCAAATTCCGGCAGGACGAGCAGCGTCAAGCCAGCCACATCCTGCTCAAGTCTGATCCGGACAAGGCAGCAGCGAAAGCCAAGGCTGAAGAGGTACTCAAGCAAGTCAAGGGTGGCGGTGATTTTGCAGCGCTCGCCAAAAAATTCTCGCAAGATCCCGGCTCTGCCGCCCAGGGCGGCGACCTTGGCACCTTCGGCCGCGGCGCAATGGTCAAGCCGTTTGAAGACGCTGCATTCACGCTCAAGGAAGGCGAGGTCTCCAACCTGGTCGAATCCGAATTCGGCTTTCATATCATTAAAGTGGTGGCCGTCAAAGGCGCGAAGGTGAAATCGTTTGAAGAAATGCGCGGCGAGATCGAGAAAGAATGGAAAAAGCAGGAAGCGCAAAAGAAATACGCCGAGAGTGCCGAAGCCTTCAGCAATACTGTGTATGAGCAGTCCGACAGCCTCAAGCCCGCTGCCGACAAGTTCAAGCTTGAGGTCAAGAGCGTGCCGTTCTTTGCGCGTGCCGCTGCGCCCGCGCAACTGAACAATGCCAAGTTGCTTGACCGCCTGTTTGGCGATGATGCCATCAAGAACAAGCGCAACACTGAAGCGGTTGAAGTCGCGACAGGTACGCTGGTGTCGGCGCGCGTGGTCGAGTTCAAGCCGCAGGCGATCAAGGCGCTGGCCGATGTACAAGCTGGCATCACCCAGCAACTGACCGCGCGCGAAGCGCAAGCATTGGCGAAAAAAGATGGCGAAGCCAAACTCAAGGCCGCGCAGGCGAGTCTTGACGGGGTGACCTTCGGCGCAGCCAAAACCGTGTCACGCGACAAACCTGAAGGCTTGTCTGCCGAAGCCCTGCGCGCGGTGATGTCGGCCCCGGTGAAAGCACCCGTGGCCGTGGGTGTGGAACTGGCGGCCGGCGGCTACGCGCTGTACCGTGTCAACAAATCGATTCAGCCCGAGAAGCAGGATGTGGCCAAGCGCGAGAACTTGCGTGTGGCGATCACGCGAGCACAGGCCGAAGCCGATTTCGCCAGCTACCTTGAGAGCCTGAAGCAAATGTCCAAGGTCGAGCTGCACCTGGAAAATCTGGAGAAGAAGGCGAACTGATTTTCGCCTGCAGCTATCCGGCCAAACAAAGCGCCGTCCGCGCAGCAGCACGCATCCCCGCAGCATCAATCGCGGTGATCGGCAAGGGCGGCGCATCGCCAAAGCCGCGATAGTTGCGCCCCATGCCGCGCAAATAGGCCGGGTCGTAGTGCTCTGCAAGCAGGCGCTCCACCACGGTATCCCACGCGCCGTTCTTGGCAAGTGTTTTCCACTCCGCTATGCGCTCGCGTCCGTGCAGGGTGACGAGGCAATCGAGCTGCGCACCGAGCAGGGCGGCGTCTTGCACGAAGTGCGCATACTCGTCCTTAAGCAGGGTCACCCGCAGTGGCACGCTCATCTCGACGCGCAGGCAACGGCTGGCGCGCATGCAGTCCATCAGCACATCGGGCACGCGCAGGTCGCCGACCTTCTTGCTCTCGGCTTCGACGAACACCGGCTGGGCCGTATCGAACGATGCAAGTTTGGCCAACACCAATGATTCAAACATTTTTTGCGCCGGCTGCGGTGCGCCCGGTAGATTGCCGAGCACCGAGCCGCGATGCTGCGCTAGGTCTTCAAGATCGAGCACTTGCGCGCCCGCCGCATCGAGCGCGCGCAGCAGGCGGCTTTTGCCACTGCCGGTGACACCGCAGACGATGCGGAAGCGATACTGCGCCGGTAACGTGTCGAGTTGGTCAATCACCCAACGCCGGTAGGCTTTGTAGCCGCCGTCGAGCTGGGCGGCGCGCCAGCCGATGCGGCCGAAGACCTCGGTCATGGCGCCTGAGCGTTGTCCGCCGCGCCAGCAGTAGATCAAGGGCCGCCAGCTTTTGGGCCGTGCGCCAAACTGGTTTTCTAAATGCTGCGCGATATTGCGCGCCACCAACACCGCGCCGGCTTTCTTTGCGTCAAACGCCGAGGTCTGTTTGTGCAACGTGCCGATGTGCGCGCGTTGTTCGTTGGACAGCACCGGTGCCGAGAGTGCGCCGGGGATGTGGTCTTCCGCATACTCGGCCGGCGAGCGCACGTCGATAATTTCGTCGAACACACCGAGTTGATCGATGCTGACTTTATTGCCGGACCCGGGGGGCGTGTGCGCGAGAGAGCGGGTGGGTGGAGCGTGCATGCGCCAATCTTATCTTGCCGTGCTCGTGGTCTTGCTCTTCATGGCCGGACTCGCGGCCGGCTTCGCGGTCAACATTGGCAGCAGCACCGGCCACACGTTGTCGAGCAGGCGCGCTTGCGCAGCTTGCGTGGGGTGAATGCCGTCGGCCTGAAACAGCATGCGGTTGTCGGCGATGCCTTCCAGAAAAAACGGTACCAGCGCAGCCTTGTGTTGTTTGGCCAACTCGCCATAGGCATTGCGAAATCCTTCGGTGTAGCTGCGCCCGTAGTTGGGCGGCAACTGCATGCTGGCCAGTACCACGCGCGCGCCGCTTTTTTGTGATGCCGTGATCATGCGCGCGAGGTTGCCGCGGGTGGCATCGAGCGCAAGGCCGCGCAGACCATCGTTGCCACCCAGCTCGATAATGACGATGGCAGGTTTGTGCTGCTTGAGGGCAGCATCCATGCGCGCCGCACCGCCGCTGGTGGTCTCACCGCTGATGCTGGCATTGGCCACGGTGAACGCCAGACGTTTTTCCTTGAGGCGTGCATCGAGCAAGGCCGCCCAGCCGGTGCCGCGCGCGAGACCGTACTCGGCTGAGAGACTGTCGCCGTAGATGAGGATCACTGGCGCGGCTACCGCAGCCGTGCCCGTCGCCGCAACGGTTGGCGATAGCACAAGCGCACACAGACACGCCAGCAGCGCTCCCGCTCGCACGATCCCGGTTCTTGCTATGCTGCGCACTGCTGCCATCAACGCCTTCATTCGAGTGAATCCTTCTGATCTTCCCGCTTCTGCCGCCGCCGCTGTCACCAGCAGCGTCACATCTGTCAATACCGCTGTGCCACCCGTGATCGCCGTCAAGTCACTGACCAAGTCAGTACCCAACGGCGCAACACCACTCACCATTTTGCATGAGATCGATCTGGCCATCACGCCCGGTGAGACGGTTGCTGTGGTGGGAAGTTCCGGCTCCGGCAAATCGACCTTGCTCTCATTGCTCGCCGGACTTGACACGCCGTCGTCGGGCAGCGTGCACCTGGGCGGCGAGAGCTTGTATGCCCTTGATGAAGACGGCCGCGCCGCCCTGCGCGGGCGCTTGGCGGGGTTCGTGTTTCAGTCGTTCCAGTTGATGCCGCATCTCAATGCGCTGGAAAACGTGATGCTGCCGCTCGAGCTGGCGGGCCGTGCCGATGCCGAGAGCGTGGCGCGCAGCACCCTGGCGCGCGTTGGCTTGGCCGAGCGTGAGCGCCACTACCCCAAGCATTTGTCGGGTGGCGAGCAGCAGCGCGTCGCGGTGGCGCGCGCGTTCGCGCCGCAACCGAAAATATTGTTCGCCGATGAGCCGACCGGCAATCTCGACACCGTGACCGGCGCGACGATCATCGAACTGTTGTTCGAACTCAATCGTGAAACCGGCGCGACCCTCGTCCTGGTGACGCACGATACCGGGATTGCCGAGCGCTGCACGCGTACCATCCGCATTGCTTCGGGGCGTATCGAGAGTGATTCGGGTGCAGTACAAGCGCCGTAGCGGCGCGCCAACGCAATGTCACCGCAGGCCTAATCCGCGTCAATCATCCAATCCGCAAACGCACTCAAATCTGCAAAGACCCCATCCGGAGAACGGCTCCCATCAAGGGTTTCAGGCCATGAAGCGCCAGAGCGGTTGATCCATGCGGCTCGCAGGCCGATGGCGCGCGGGCCAACCACATCATTCTGTGGATCGTCGCCGACGTAGAGCATCGCCGCCGGCGCCAATGCCATGCGTTCGATGCACGCAGTGTAAATCGCGGGCTCGGGCTTGGACACGCCGACCTCATGCGCCGACACTACAGCTTCGAACCAGCGGTCAATACCGATGGCACGCACATCGGCAAAACCGTTCGAAATCACGCCGAGGCGAAAGTGTTGGGCCAAGCGCTCCAGCGCGGGCAGGGCGTCGGGGTAGAACTCCACTTTCTGCCGCTCGGTGCTAAAGCATTCGAAGGCTTGCTGTGCTTGTGCCGGCGTGCCGCCCAGCTCGTCAAACGCCGCCAGGATGGTGCCGCGCCGCAGCGCCATCACGTCATTCGCCATCGCCGGGTTAGCGGCTATCAAACCACTGCGCACGCGCTTGATTGTGTCCGCGCCCCAACGCGCAGCTACCGCCGGCACCTGCGCGCCGATCCACTCGCGCATCGCCGCTTCCGCGCGGCGAATCGTGGGCGCAATCGGCCATAGTGTGTCATCCAGATCAAACACCACCGCCTCAATGCGCCTGCCCTGAAACGCGCGCCCAGCACGGCTGTGCGACGGATTGGTCGCGCTATTCACGGGATTGGCCTACTTTGCTCATGTCAGGATTATGGGGTACATTGCGCAGCACCCAGCCGCTGCACCCCGTGCGTGGCCACCAATAACAGGGGAGAGATTATGGACACAATTTTCGGCGCCATGGCCTACGGCATCGGCACCATCCTAGCGATGATGGCGATCGCCGCTCTGGTCTATGTCTTCATCAAGGATGTCACGCAAAAGCAGCACACAATTTTGCGCAACTATCCGATCGTCGGCCATCTGCGCTACTACTTTGAAGAACTCGGTGAATACTTCCGGCAGTATTTCTTCATGGGCGACCGCGATGAAATGCCGTTCAACCGCTCGACCCGCGGCTGGGTCTACCGCCTCGCCAAAAATGAAGGCGGCGTGATCGGCTTCGGCTCCACGTACCACATGCATGAGCCGGGCGCGCTGCTGTTCGTCAACGCCGGTTTCCCGGTGCTCGAAGAAGAACGCGAACCGACGCCGCCCCTCATCATCGGTAACGGCTACGCCAACAAACCGTTTACCGCACGCTCGGTATTCAACGTCTCGGGCATGAGCTTCGGCGCCATCTCCGAGCCAGCCGTGCGCTCACTCTCACGTGGTGCGAAAGAGGCGGGCTGCTGGATGGACACCGGCGAGGGCGGCATCTCGCCGTTTCACCTCGAAGGCGGCTGCGACGTGATCATGCAAATCGGCACGGCGAAATACGGCGTCAGGGATGAGAAGGGCAATCTCTCAGAGGCAAAATTAAAAGACATTGCCGCCCACGAGCAGGTGCGCGCGTTTGAAATCAAACTCTCGCAAGGCGCAAAGCCCGGCAAGGGCGGCGTGCTGCCCGGCGGCAAAGTCACACCGCTGATCGCCAAAGTACGCGGCATTCCCGAAGGGCAGGACTCGATCAGCCCGAACCGCCACTACGACATCGCCAACATCGACCAACTGCTCGACAAGATCGCCTACGTGCGCGACGTGACCGGCAAACCGGTCGGTATCAAGACTGCTATCGGTGGCTGGCGCTTCGTCAACGACCTGTGCGATGCAATCAATCGCCGCGGCCTCGAATGGGCACCGGACTTTTTGGTCATTGACGGCGGCGAGGGCGGAACCGGCGCAGCGCCGCAAGCGCTTGCCGATCACATGGGCCTGTCAATCGACGAAGCCCTGCCGCGCGTCGCCGACTCGCTGATCCAGTCCGGCCTCAAGCCGCGCATCCGCCTGGTAGCGTCCGGCAAACTCGTCACCTCGGCACGCGCCGCCTGGGCTCTCTGCGCTGGTGCGGACTTCATCAATTCCGCACGTGGCTTCATGTTCTCGCTCGGCTGCATTCAAGCGCTGCGCTGTCACCAAAACACCTGCCCCACCGGCATCACCACCCACAATCCGCGCCTGCAACGCGGCCTCGTGGTGGAAGAAAAATATTCACGTGTCGCCAACTACTGCTTGGGTATGAACAAGGAAATCGACATGCTCGCCCATTCCTGCGGCCTCAAACACGCGCGCGAGTTCAGCCGCGAGCATGTGCGCATCGTGCAGGCGGATGGCTGCTCCAAAGCGCTCAACATGATGTATCCCTATCCGGAGCCGTTGCGGCGCGTGGCGTAAAGCAATTCGGCAGATCGGCCGGAAACCGCTGGAAACCGCTGGAAACCGCTGGAAACCTTTGGTGGCTGCACTTCTGCGCCATCATCGCGCCAAGAGCCGCTGCTGCCATATGTCTCAGAGCGCTTGGCAGTAAGGCTTTCAAGGCGCCGGGGGAACAAGCCGCCAATTCCCCCGCAACTCGCACGACGGGTTGCACGCCAATTCAGTTTCAATCAACGCTGACCATACCGCAATGCGCGCAGCGCTGCGGTATGCGCATATCGAAGTCCGGCACGAGGCGGGCTGGAAACCGGGCGAGAGGCGGCGGCATGGGCGCGATTGAACTGAAGCTGGGCCAGACGCAATTGCTGGCCAATCTGATTGATTGGCCAATGCCGCCGTTTTTTCAGACGGTGGGGGATGTGCCATGGTCAAGCCTGGAAGACTGCGAAATCCTGTTCCGCGATGGCCAGGCTGCAGACGGGCGCATCACCAGCTTTTTTCGCGCCGATCATTCCTGCCAATTTCAGGCAGAGGGCGCCAACGCGGCGGAGCGCATTGACTTTGCCTCGATCAAGCTGATCCGTCTGACGCGTGCGCTCCGGCTGGAGCCCGATGTGCGCACCTCTGCGTTGCTCGACGTGCCAGCCGTCAGGCCGGGCGAAGGGCAGACCTTCGCACTTGAATTTTTCGATGGTCGGGTGTTCAGCGGCGAGACCGCTGGCCACGAGCGCGCGGTGTGCGGCCTGTTTTTGTTTTTGATTGTCGAGCCCGGGCAGGTGCAGCGCGTGTTTGTGCCTGATGCGGCAATTGTGAGCTTCCATGCCGGTGAACTGATCGGCGAGTTGCTGGTCAAGGACCAGGTGGCTACTGCAACTGAAGTGCAGGTGGCGCTCAACGAGCAGATCAACATGCGCGCCCAGCGTCTGGGCGATTTGCTGGTCGAGCAAAAGGTGGTGACGCGCGATGAACTGGAGCGCGCGCTCAAGCATCAGGAATCGATGCCGGTGATGCGTCTCGGCGAAGCGATCGTGCAGCTTGGCATGGCCGATGACGCGCAAATTGGCGCGGCGCTGGCGCGACAGAAAGGCCAGCGCAATGTGCCACTAGGGCAGATCTTGATCGACATGGGTGTGGTCAACGAGGAGCAGATGAAGGAAGTGCTGGCCAAGAAGCTCGGCATTCCTTTTGTCTCGCTCGAAAAATACCCGGTTGATCTCAATGCCGTGCGCCTGCTGTCGTCCACGTTTGCGTTCAAACACATGGTGCTGCCGCTCTACAGCACTGAGGTTGACATCATCATTGCGCTGGAAAAGCCGCTCGAATACGAGACGCTAAGCGAGATCCGCTTTCTTACCTCGCTGCGCCCGGTGCCGGTGATGGCGTCACCGGATGAACTGCGCCAACGCATCGGCGAGAGTTACGCCCAGTCGGTGCGCGCCGCGTCACTGCCGGCAGCGCACGCGGAGGAGCCGGCCGACGATGCCTACCCATTTCACGCCGGTGAGGCGAGCAATGCGGATGAACTGGCCTCGCGCCTGTTTGCCGAAGACCAGACGCACGCTGCCACATCGGTTGAGCATGATGAGGTCGCCGACGGTGACACGGTGCTGGTGCAGTTCGTCAATAAAATGATTGCCGATGCCTGTACCAGCGGCGCCTCCGACATTCACGTCGAGACTTATCCCGGCCGCCAAAACTCGCGCATCCGCTTTCGCCGCGACGGCGTGATGCGCGACTACCAGCAAATTCCCGCCAACTTTCGCGCGGCGCTGATCTCGCGCATCAAGATCATGGCCTCGCTCGACATTTCCGAGCGGCGCAAACCACAGGATGGCAAGATTGACTTTCCGCTCCCTGGCGGGCGGCGGCTCGAACTGCGGCTCGCAACGATTCCCACGGCGAACGGACTCGAAGACGCGGTGCTGCGCCTCCTGGCGGGCTCCAAGGCCGTGCCGCTCGACCAGCTCGACATGGATGTGCCGGTGTACGGCGCCCTGCGGGCGTTGACCGAAAAATCCTTTGGCCTGATTCTGGTGTGTGGTCCGACCGGGTCGGGCAAGACCACCACGCTGCATTCGTTGTTGGCATGCATGAACACGACCGAACGCAAGATCTGGACGGCGGAAGACCCGATTGAAATCACCCAGCCCGGCCTGCGTCAGGTGCAGATGCAGCACAAGATCGGCTGGAATTTCGCCGCCGCGCTGCGCGCCTTCATGCGCGCCGACCCCGACGTGATCATGGTTGGCGAAATGCGCGATGGCGAAACCGCCAAGGTGGGTGTCGAAGCCTCGCTCACCGGTCACATCGTGCTCTCGACCCTGCACACCAACAGCGCGGCAGAAAGTGTCACGCGCCTGTTGGACCTCGGTATCGAGCCATTCAATTTCGCCGACGCGCTGTTGGGCGTGGTATCGCAACGTCTGGTGCGCAAGCTGTGCACGGAATGCCGCGAGCCGCACGAGGCAGACACGGCTCAGCTGGCGGAGCTGGCACACGAATACTGCGCCAACACGCCGCAGCAGGCTGATGTGGTTCTCGCCGGCTGGCAGCAACAGGGCGTTAAGGCGCTCTATCGTGCGGTGGGTTGCAAGACCTGCGAGCAGACCGGCTATAAGGGCCGCACGGGCTTGTATGAATTGCTGGTCAACGGCACCGGCATTCGCAAACTGATCCAGACGCGAGCGCCGGTGAGTGAGATTCTTGCAGCGGCCACTGGCGGTGGCATGCAACTGCTTAAGCAGGATGGCATCAACAAAGTGTTACGCGGTGTCACCGACATGAAGCAGGTGCGCGCGGCGTGTAACTGAACTGATGACGGAATCGACTTCGGAATCGATTGCCAAATTGACTATGGAACCGCCCGCATCGGCTCTGCGATAACGCTGAAACCCTTGGTGGTAGCGGCTTTTAGCCGCCTGCTAAAATGCGTGCATGGACGCATCGCTATCACCACAAAGCCCGCCCCGGTTACGGCCCAGCAAAGCCGATTATTTCTGGACCTTGCTCAAGATCGGCCTCTCCGGTTTTGGCGGGGTGCTGCCGTTTGCGCGGCGTGCCCTGGTGGAGAAAAAGCGCTGGCTCACTGAAGCCGAGTTTGCCGAGTTGCTGAGCCTCGGCCAGAGCCTGCCTGGCCCGAACATTGTCAATGTGGTGGTGATGCTCGGTTACCGCGATCACGGCATCGCGGGCGCGCTGCTGTGCGTGTTCGCGATTTTGTTCGCGCCGATGGTGATCGTGCTGCTGCTGGTGAGTGTCTACGCGGAGTATTCAGCGGTGCCCTGGGTGCGCAGCATGATGGCCGGTATTGCCGCCGCTGCTGCCGGGCTGATTCTCACGATGGGTGTGCGCATGCTGCGTGCGCAGCCGCAGCGCGCGGCAGTCTATCTACTCGCAGGCGGCACCATCGCCGCCAAGCTTGCAGGCGCACCGCTGCTGCTGGTGCTGTTCGTGTTTGCCGGGATCGGCATGTTCCTCGGCGCGCGCGGAGGGTTGTGAGATGGGGTCAATCGACACTGACAACGTTTACGTCGCGCTGCTGCTCAACTTCATGCTGCTGTCGCTGATGGCTGTGGGCGGTGCGAATGTGTTGCTGCCCGAGATGCACCAATTCGCCGTCGAGTCACGCGGCTGGATCACCGCCAAGGAGTTTCCTGAATTGTTCGCTCTGGCGCAGGCCGCTCCTGGCCCCAACGTGTTGTTCGTGAGCGTGATTGGCTGGAAGGCCGCCGGGGTGCTGGGTGCCGGTGTGGCCATGTTCGGCATCTGCGGCCCATCTACCGTATTGACGCTGTTCGTCGCACATTACCTCGAGCGCTTTCGCGCCGCGCCCTGGCGCGTCGCGTTGCAAAAGGCGCTGGCACCGGTCGCTGCCGGTCTCATTACCACCAGCGGTATTCTGCTGGTGCGCGGTGCGGGGCAGAGTGCGCTCGCGCTGGTAGTGAGCGGGGGCGTTGTGCTGATATCGATGCGCTACAACCCGAACCCGTTGTGGTTCATCGCCGGCGGGGCGGTGCTTGGACTGCTGTTTTTTTAGCTGACCACCGCAACCGCCGCCGTCACTGCAACCAACCAAACCGCTACACCAGCTTGTTGTTTTTCAACGGCAAGCTGCGCGGCATCTTGCCGGTTGCCGCGAAGATCGCGTTCATCACCGACGGCGCGACCACACAGATGGTCGGCTCACCGACACCGCCCCAGAAATCAAAGGTCGGCACGATCACCGTCTCGACCTGCGGCATGTCGGCCAACTTGAGGATCGGGTAATCGTGAAAGTTGGATTCCACCAGGCGCCCCTTGTCCACAGTGCATTCGCCGTAGAAGGTGGCGGAGAGACCGTAGGCGACCGAGCCTTCGACCTGCGCGGCGATCTGCTGCGGGTTGACCGCATGGCCGCAGTTGAGCGCCAGCACCATGCGATGCACTTTGACGTCGCCCTGCGCGCTCACCGACACTTCGGCCACCGCCGCCGAGTAGCTGCCATAGCCCATGAACTGCGCGATACCCCTGAAGCGCCCCGGCGCTGCCGGCTTGCCCCAGTCGCCTTTTTCCGCTGCGGCGTTGAGTACCGCCAGGTGTTTCGGATGCTTGCCCATCAGGGCGCGGCGGAAGGCGAGCGGATCCGTGTTCGCGGCCTTGGCCACTTCATCCATGAAGCACTCGGAGTACATGCCGTTTTGATTGGTGTTGACGCCGCGCCAGGTGCCGACCGGAACATGGCTGTTGCGCATCGCGTATTCGAGCAGCAGGTTGGGCACGGTGTAACCAAACTGCGCATCGTCCGGCTCGGCCCACAGGCCTTGCAGTTGGCGCCGGTCGTTGCCGTCGCGCGCGGCAGCGGGGTTGACGCGTGCATTGATCGATTGGCCCGAGACGCGGATGTGCCAGCCGACCAGCTTGTTATCGGCATCGAGACCCGCCGTGAGTTTGCATTGCGAGATCGGGCGGAAATAGTCATGTCGCATGTCCTGCTCGCGGCTCCAGATCATCTTCACTGGTGTGCCGGCGAACTGCTTGGCGATGGAGACTGCCTGGCGCGTGAAATCCTGATCACCCCCGCGCCGGCCAAAGCCGCCACCGAGGTCGTGTTTATAGACTTCGCATTGCGACAGCGGCAGGCCCGATTCTTCCGACGCGGCAGCCATCGAGGCTTCACCATTCTGCGTTGGCAGCCAGACTTCACAGCGGTCGGCGGTGACGAGGGCGGTGCAGTTGGCCGGCTCCATGGTCGCGTGCGCGAGGAAGGGCGTGCTGTAGACCGCCTCGATTTTTTTCACCGCACCGGCGATGGCCTTGGGTGTATCGCCTTCGTTGCGCAGCGCATAGGCTGTGGTTGCAGTGAGGCCTTCCTTGAGGCGCGCATCAATCGTCGCGCTCGATTGCGCCGCGTTCGGGCCTTCATCCCATTCGATGGGCAGGGCATCAAGCGCTTTCTTGGCGCGCCACCAGGAGTCGGCCACCACCGCGACCGCGCCGGCGTTGACCTGCACCGCGCGCTTGACGCCGGGCAGGTTGAGAATCTTGTCGCCGTCAAAACTTTTCAACCTGCCGCCATACACCGGGCAGCCCGTCACCGCCGCGTAAAGCATGCCGGGCAATTTGAGGTCGATGCCGTAGACCTTGCTGCCGTTGAGTTTGTCGGCGGTGTCGAGGCGCTTGAGCGGCTTGCCTGCGAGCTTCCACTCTTGCGGGCTTTTGAGTTTGATGCTCTTGGCATCCGGCGGCGTGAGCTTCGCTGCGGCGGCGGCAACCTTGCCATAGGTGGTCTTGCGTTTCGATGCCGCGTGGGTAATGACGCCCTTGTCGACGCTGACTTCGCTTACCGGCACCTTCCACCCATCGGCGGCAGCTTGCAGCAGCATCATGCGTGCAGTCGCGCCGCCCAGGCGCACGTAGGGCGCCGAGATGCGGATGCCGCGGCTGCCGCCGGTACCCATTTCGCCCCAGGCGCGATTGCGCGCATAGTTTTGGCCGGGCGTGATTTGCTCGGTGGTGACGTACTTCCAGTCGCAATCGAGCTCTTCGGCGACGAGTTGCGCGAGGCCAGTGAGCGTGCCTTGGCCCATCTCCGAGCGCGCGATGCGGATCACGCAGGTCTCGTCCGGCTTGATCACTACCCACGCGTTGATTTCAGGCGTGACCGCTTTGGCGCCGGGTTTGGTAATGGGGGCGTCTGCTGCGAGTGCCGGAAAGCTGAAGCCGAGCGACAAACCGGCAGCGGCGCTGCTGGTGCTGACGATGAAGTTGCGGCGCGATGCGTTTTTCATGGTCATCTCCTTAGGCAGCGCGCATGGTGAAGGCGGCTTCGGCGGTGGGTTTTGCGGCCGCGTTGCCAGCCTTGCCCGACGCAATCTCGGCAGCGCGATGCACCCCGGCGCGGATGCGCTGATAGGTACCGCAGCGGCAGATGTTGGTCATCGCGTCATCAATCTGTTTGTCCGTCGGCTTCGGCGTAGCCTTAAGCAGCGCAGCCGCAGCCATGATCTGCCCCGACTGGCAGTAACCGCACTGCGGCACATCCAGCTCGGCCCAGGCACGCTGCACCGGATGCGAGTTGTTGCGCGCAAGGCCCTCAATGGTGATGATCTTGTCGCCCGCCTTGACGGCACTCACCGGCATCGAGCACGAACGCGTCAACGCGCCGTTGATGTGGACGGAACACGCACCGCACTGCGCAACGCCGCAACCGTATTTGGTGCCGGTCAGCCCTACCTGTTCGCGCAGCGCCCACAGCAGCGGCGTGTCCGCCTCGACCTGCACATCGTGCGTTTTTCCGTTTACGTTGAGTTTTGCCATTGAGGTCTCCAGGAGAGGTGAGGGCAGCGCACCGTGAGCATTCACGGCAGGGAGGTTTCGCAGAAAAAAGCTTAGCGCATCCTGTGCGTCAGCGCACTATGCAATGTCAATCACAGGGTTGCGCGGGAAATGCTGGGCTAGAAAAGAAGAGGCTCGGAAAGCGTTGGTGGGTGCGGGTTATGGGCCACAATGCTTGAAGAACCGCACGGAATGGACTTGAGGGGAGGGTATGCACGCGGCGTTGCAGGGGAGTCAATATTCTCAGCGTCGAAATTCAGGCGGCGGAGAAGTGGCTGGCGTAGAGCGGGAACCACAATGACCGTACCGTTCCGGACGTCGCGTTGTCAGCCTCCTCTTGCGGCGGATTGGCGTTTTTTTAAATATTCAATCGTCATGCAATGCTTTCAAAAATGTTTGTATTTGATCAACCACGCCCCTTCCAAGGCACAACGCGACGTTCAACAAAACGCACCAGGTGGTCAAAGGCGTAGGCTATCGCTGCGATCACGACGATGCCCATGATGACAATTGGCGTCTGCAAAAATCGAGACGCTGACAAAACCATATAACCCAAGCCGGAGGTGGCGGCGACCATTTCGGCCGCCACGAGGGTGGTCCAGCCAAATCCGATGCCGACACGCATGGCGGTAAATATTTCCGGCATCGCTGACGGCAGAACCACAAGGCGAATCACTTGCCAGCGGGTTGCGCCAAAAGAATAGGCGGCATGGATCTGCTCAATGGCGGCAGACTTGACGCCGGCCCTCGCTCCCAATGCCATGGGTGCCAGTACCGACAGAAAAATCAGCAGCACCTTGGACAACTCATCGATGCCAAACCAGATGATCATGAGCGGCAGGTAAGCCAGCGGCGGAATCGGGCGATAGAACTCGATCGGCGGGTCAAAAACGCCGCGTGCAAATGGGCTCATGCCCATCGCAATCCCAAGCGGAATGCCGATTACACAGGCAAGCAGGAAAGCGCCAAAGACCCGCAGCGTGCTGACCCAAATATGCTCCCAAAAGCTGGCGCCGGTAAAACCTTCTTTCAAGATGTCCAGGAAGGCGTCTATCACGCCCATCGGCGAGGGCAAGAAGAGCGGCTTGACGAAGCCGGCAAAGGTGACTAACCACCATAGAAAGATCAAACCGGCAATGACGACTGCGCTGATCTTCAGGCTTTCGCCCTGACCTGGCACGCCATAGATCTCTCCGGGCTTGGCAGGTTTGGCTTTCATGAAACCATCCAGGAAGCCCTTGCCACCTGCTGAACGGGCGTCACTCATGATCGGCTCCTGCTTCGTCAGTAAAGATGATCTTTAGGATTTTTTCTCTGAGAGCAATAAACTCTGCGGACGCCTTGATTTCGCGGGCATTGCCCGTCTCGAAATATTGCCTGCTAAATGGCAAATCGAAAACGTGAGAAATGCGGCCGGGGCGAGGCGACATCACGATCAGCTTGGTACCCATGAACAGCGCCTCTTCAACACTGTGGGTGATGAAGAACACCATCTTTCCGGTGTCTTTCCAAACTTTCAAAATCAACTCTTGCGCCCGTTCACGCGTGAGCGCATCCAGTGCGCCTAGTGGCTCATCCATGAGCAAAATGGCTGGGTCACTGGTGAGCGCCCGGGCAATGCCAACGCGTTGTTGCATACCACCAGACAACTCGTAGGTAGCCGATAGTTCGAACTGCTCAAGCCCAAGCAGCTTGATGAAATCCCGGGCAATCTTTTCCCGCTTGGCTTTGTCTTGGCCCTGAATTTTCAAACCAAATGCCACGTTGTCGAGCACATTGAGCCAAGGCAGCAGGGCGTGTTTCTGGAACACCACAGATCGATCCGCACCGGGGCCGGTGACTACTCTTCCGTTAAGTGAAATTTCCCCTTCACTCGGCGCCATGAACCCGGCAATCAGATTGAGCAAAGTTGATTTGCCGCAACCCGATGCACCAAGGGCCACCACGAAGTCTTTTTCATGAATCTCGAGGTCGATTTTTTGGAGCGCATGTACAGGCGGCTTGCCGGGCACGGGATAAAACACCGACACATTTCGGATGGCAAGTACAGACATTGGAAACCTTAAGAGTGTGTGCGCAGTGCTGCCCCCGGCCCCGACGAAGGGGCAGCACAGGGGTCAGCACTTTCGGAGCAGCGCGGGCTTACTTGCCAGCGGCAGCTTTGGCAAAGTCGGCGTTCACAAACGTTGCATAACTGTCAGCCGTTGTCTTGATGCGGCCAGCATTTTTCAGAAATTCAGCTGTCGATTTAATCGTTGTGGCTGCGCCACCCCCCATCCAGGCTGCCGACATATTCAGTTCGCCATCGGGGTAGACCGCACCCTCCAATGCTGAGACGACAGCAGCCGGCGTGATGCCGACATTGGTCGCAACCGCTTTGACTTTCGGCGAATCTACGTTCCACGCGGCCTTGTTTTTGCTGTAGTCGCCATTAATCTGGTTCATGGCTTTGAGGAAGCTGATCAAGCCGGCACGGTTGGCTGCTGAGAATTTGTTGGTGGCGACCCAGCCATTGAAGGTGGGGAAGCCGGTTTTGGCAACGACACCTGCTGTCGTCATGACCTTGCCGTTTTCGCGGATCTTGGCTTGCACTGGATACCAGACAAAAGCAGCGTCGATCGCGTTTTGGGCCCAGGCAGCGGCAATTTCAGCCGGCGACATGCCCACGACCGTCACGTCTTTCTCGGTCAGGTTGTACATCTTCAAAG
>JANPAR010000071.1:0-10188 GCA_031430015.1 Burkholderiales bacterium | reverse complement strand
CGACCGCAAGGCGGCGCAGGCCTCACAACAGCGTTACCAAGAAGAAATGCGCATCGTGGAGGCGCGCGCCATCAAAGAGGAGGAAGCCCGTTTGCGGGCTGAGGCTGAGGCAAGAGCAAAGGCCCTGGCGGAAAGCGAGGCGCGCGCAAGGGCAGTATTTGCCGCGCGCGCCAGAGCCGAGAGCGAGGCACGGGCCAGAGCGGCAGCAGAGGCGGCTGCGAAGGCTGAGACTGACGCGCGGGAAAAAGCAGAGGCCGATACGCGGATCAGAAAGTAATTCGTCCCGTGCAGGAAGGGTAATCCGTCTCTTGCACCTCTTGCAATGGGTCTCCCGCAACAAGGATCCGTGCGCAAAAATGTCGAGCGCTGATGGTCTGCTTCAGCGCCGCTCGATCAATGCAATAGCTTCGGCGGCAATACCCTCACCGCGCCCGGTAAAACCGAGCCTTTCAGTGGTCTTGGCCTTGACGTTGACGTTGGCCGCTTCGATGCCGCAGGCTGCGGCGATGTTGGCCGCCATGTCCGTGACATGCGGCGCCATTTTCGGCGCCTGGGCGATGATGGTGCAGTCGATGTTGACGACGGTGAAGCCGGCATTGCGTAGCCGCGCAACCGCTTCGCGCAACAGCGCCTGACTATCCGCACCCTTGAAGGCGGCATCGGTGTCGGGAAAGTGCTTTCCGATATCGCCCAAACCGGCGGCACCGAGGATCGCATCGGTGATCGCGTGCAACAGCACGTCGGCATCGGAGTGGCCCTCGAGACCCTTGTCAAACGGGATCGTCACGCCGCCGATGATTAATGGCCGCCCTGACACGAGCGCGTGTACGTCGAAGCCCTGGCCGATGCGAAGCGGAGTCATGATTAAACCTGAAGTGTTGAAACCCAAATAAAGCTGCCACTTTACCTCGCGCTGCGCGCCAGTACGTTGCGCTGTGCGCCATCGACTTGCGCCGCACGTCAGCTTGCCATATACACTTACCTTCTCAATAGCAGCACAGATCTTCCCCGCCTGCTGACCCAATCACAACTGGAAAGCCGCCATGCACACCCTCTCACCGGCAACCCGCCGTCACCTATTGGCTACCACTGCCGCACTCGCGTTCGGCGCAGGATGGTGTTGCAACACCGCCGCGCAAGTATCCGCCAACGAAATCCGCATCGTTGCGCCCTTTCCGCCCGGCGGCCCGGTCGATGTGCTCTCACGCATCCTCGCCAATGGCTTGCGTGAAAAATCCAGTGCCAACGTGATCGTCGAGAACCTGCCCGGCGCAGCCGGCAACATCGGCATCGACAAGGTCAAGCGCGCCGCGCCGGATGGCCGCACGCTGCTGGTGATCCCGGCCGGCAACCTCACGATCAATCCGACCCTGATGAAGGATTTCCCGTTCAATGTCGATCAGGACCTGGTGCCGGTCACGATGCTGGCCAAGGCCCCAAATGTGCTGGTGGTGCACCCAGGGCTTGCCGCGCAGAACGCGCGTGAGCTGGTGGCGCTGGCCAAATCCAAACCCGCCACGCTCGCGTTTGCGTCGCCCGGCATCGGCAGCGGCCTGCATCTCGCGGGCGAATTGTTCAAGCTGCAAACCGGCACCGATCTTTTGCATGTGCCCTACAAAGGTACCGGCCCGGCACTGACCGATGTACTCGGCGGCACCGTCCCGGTCATGTTCAGCAACCTGCCGGCCACGCTGGCGCACATTCGCAGCGGCAAGTTGCGTGCCCTCGGCATCACCGACAACGTGCGCGCCATCGCTGCACCAGATATTCCCACGCTCACCGAGCAAGGCATCGCCGGCGTCGAGGTCACTTCCTGGTATGGCCTGCTGGCGCCGCGCGGTACGCCTGCGGCGGTGGCCACGCAGCTGGCCAAAGACAGCGCCGAGATCCTCAACCGCCCGGCCATCATCGAGCAGTTGAAGGGCCAGGGACTCGCTGTGTCGGTGATGCAGCCGGAACAATTCCGTACCCATATCCGCAACGAGACCGCCAACTGGGCGCGCATCATCAAGTCACGCAACATCGTTGCCGAGTGAGATGACGGGCGCGCCGGGACGAAATCGTCACCTACAACCATGCCAAGAGTGGCTCTGGCAGCGGGTTGTGCCGCATCATCCCGCTGCAAGGCGCTCTGGGAGCGGGTTTCAGGATGAAGGGCCAGGGAGCCCCGGCCGCCTCGCTCCGACCCGCTAAGCCTGCGCCCGCTGCAGGGCTTCGAGAATCTTCACCGGTGTGATCGGCAGCTCGGTGATGCGCACGCCGATCGCATCGTGCACGGCGTTGGCCACGGCGCTGGCAATCGGCAGGATCGTCGCTTCCCCCGCACCTTTCGAGCCGAACGGCCCGGGGCCGTGGCCCTGCTCCTGCGTGATGGTGATGAAGTCGCGCGGCAGGTCTTCGGCCAGCGGCACGCGATAAGTCAGGGGATCGCCGTTGAGCAAACGCCCTGCGTCATCGTAGATCATGCGCTCGAACAGGGTTTGCCCGAGGCCCATGACGGCGGCACCGTCTTCCTGGCCCTTGCACACCAGCGGATTGAGCGAGCGGCCGGTATCGCCGCTGGCCACCAATTTGAGGATGTCGAGCTTGCCGGTCTCGGTATCGACTTCAACCTCGACCGCACCCCAGCCGATCTCCCAAAACACGCACTGCGCTTCGAGCGGGGCGTGGTGATCCAGCGGCGGCTTGAAGTAGCCATCGGCGGAAAATTCATAGCCGGTGCCGCCGAAGTGGCGCATCACCAGCGGCATCAGCGGCTGGCGCTGCGTGCCGCGCACGATGACGGCATCTTCAAACGTCAATTCGCTCACCGGCGCGTTCATTTCGACTGCCGCGAACTCCAGTATCTGACGCTTGAGCGCTTCTGCGGCGCGCATCACCGCGCGCCCCATCACGGCAACCCCGGAGCTGGCGTTGGTGCCCTGGTCAAAGGGTGTGAAGTCGGTATTGATTTTTGCGAAAGAGACACGCTCGGTGCGCGTACTCAGCACTTCGGCCACCAGTTGCGCCAGGGTCGTGTGCGCGCCCTGCCCGATCTCCACCGTACCGCAGTGCAGGAACACATCGCCGTTGGTGGTCATCTTGACGCGCGCCTGGCCGGCTTGTTGACGCCGCCACCATCCTTGAAGCCAATGGCGAGACCAATACCGCGCTTTTTCGGCCCGGCGCCGCCACGCTGGCGGCCGTGATACCCAATTGCTTCGCACACGATGTCGAGACCAAGCAGCATGTCGCTGTCGACGCCACTCTCACCCGGCATGAAAGGCTCGCCCAATTTGAGCAGGTTGTGCCGGCGCATCTCATAGGGATCGATCCCGAGGCGCCGCGCGATCATGTCGAGCTGCGACTCCGATGCCCAGCTCGCCTGGGTGCCGCCGAAGCCGCGAAACGGCCCGGCCGGCGCGGTATTGGTCATCACGCAGGCACAGCGCGAGTTGATGTGGCTCCAGCGGTACGGGCCCGGAACGCGGTAGCCGGCCTTCTCGGCTACCAGGGGGCTGGCGTCCGAATAGGCACCGGCGTCGAGCAGAATCTCGCTATCGCGCGCAACCAGGGTGCCGTCGGCCATCACGCCGGTTTTGAGACGCAAGATTGCCGCGTGCTGGGTGTTGGTGAGAAAACTCTCCTCCATCGTCAGGCACAGGCGCACCGGCTGACCGGTCAGCATCGAGAGCATCACCGAGATGGCCTCGGTCTTGACATTGTTCTTGGAGCCGAATCCGCCGCCAATGTAGGGCACGTGCACGGTGATGCGGTTTTCCGGGCGCTTGAACATGCGCGCGATCTCTTTGCGCAGCGGAAACGGATTCTGGCAACTAGCCCAAACCTCAATCTGCCCGGCGCGCGCATGGGCGACGCTGACGAAGGGTTCGAGGTGGTAGTGCGTCATGCGCGAAAAGCGAAACTCGTCTTCGAACACATGGTCGCAGCGTGCGAAGGCATCGGCGCTGCCGGTCTGGTACGCGAATTCGTAGCAGACGTTTTTGCGCGGTCGCAACACCGCGCTCGCCCCGGTGCCATAGGGCGGCACGATTCCGGCAGGCGCGGTCTCGAACAACGCAGGAAAGTCGTCAGTCAGTGCTGCTTCGATGCTAGCCGCGACCGGCAGGTCGGCGTACACCACCCTGATCACCTGCAGTGCCTGCACGGCTACCGCTTCGGACTCCGCCGCCACCGCGCAGACGATGTCACCGATATAGCGCACGGTATCGAGTGCGACCATCGGCTGGTCTTTGATGTAGTAGCCATAGAACGGCACTACGTGGGCGGGAATCTCGTCGCGCGTCAAGACCGCGCGCACACCGGGCATGGCGCGCGCGGCGGTGGCGTCGATCGATACCACGCGCGCATGCGCGCGCGGACTGCGCAGCAACTTCGCATGAAGCATGCCGGGCAGGTTGATGTCAGGGCCGTAGAGGGCCTGGCCGCCGAGCTTGGCGCGCGCATCGCTGCGCGGCACCGGGCTGCCGACCTGCTTCAAGGCGGACGCGACGCTGCTCACGCTGCGCTCCCGGCGCGCAGTACCCGTGCAGCCTCTTGCACCGCCTCGATGATCAGTGCATAACCGGTGCAGCGGCACACGTTGGAACTGATCCACTCAACGATGGTGTCGTGGCTCGGGTCTGCCTCGCGGTCCAGCAGCGCCTTGGTCAGCAGCACCATGCCGGCCGTGCAATACCCGCATTGAAAGGCACTGCGTGCCACAAACGCCTGCTGGATCACACCCAGACTGCCATCCTGTGCGGCGAGACCTTCGATGCTGAGGACGTCGCACCCGTTTACCTGAAACGCAAACGTGGAACAGCTGGCTACCGGCTCGCCATCGACCAAAGTCACACAAGCTCCGCACACGCCGCGCGAACAGCCGAGCTTGGTGCCGGTCAGTCCCAAGTCATCGTGCAGTAAATCGGCGAGCGTGCGTTCGATCGGGACATCGCGGCGCAGCAGTTGTCCGTTGATATGGCATTGCAGCGGATACACATTCAAGGCGGTGGCTTCAGACACGTTCTGCTCCTGCAAGTTGACGGGCCAGCAATACCGATCCGGCGGCCATGCAATAGGCGCGGGTTGCGACCGGATCGAAAAAGTCGCCGGGCAATTGTGCAAAGGCCTCGGCCGCGATGTCTGTGGCCGCGCGCGCGATCTCGCGCAATTCAGTGCCGGGCAGGTTCAGTTCCAGCAAGGCTGGTTGCAGGTATTCGGTGCCGACGGCACAGCGCAACAGCCAGCCCGCGCCGCCGCCATCGACGGGGCGGCGCAGGCATGCGGCCAGCGTGATCAGCGGGCGCATTGAGCGCTCGTAGGCGTACCAGGCAAGACCGTCGGTATCAATCGTGATGGCCGTCAACAAGGACTGGGGCGGGATGCGCCCGGCCCACAGATCAGCCGGCGCGAGCTTCGAAGCACCCGCCGAGGTGGCGAACTCAAGCTCGGCCCCGATGGCGCTGAGCAGCAGCGCGCCTTCATAACGCGGGCGCAACGCCATCAGATTGCCTCCGAGGGTGGCGCGAAACCGGATGCGCGGATTGGAGATACGCGACCAGGCGTGCGCAAAGCCGGGCGCGCGTTCACGCACCGTCGGGTGGCTGCAACCTGCACCATGGGTGACGGCAGCGCCGATGCGCAGGTATCGTTCATCGGCGCTGACAGTGCGCAGCTGGGCCACATGCGCCAGATTGATCAATTCGCCGGGACTCCAGCCTTCGTTGAAGCGCGCCACCAGATCGGTGCCACCACTCAGCAACACCGGGTTAGCGGCACGACTGAGGGCATCGAGCGCTTCGGCCACGCTGCGTGGCTCGTATAACTTGAGCTTGGGCAGGCTGCGCGCAGAAGTCGGAATCAGGCCGGCCGAACTCACCAGTTGCATGGCATCACCTCTGGAAAGAGCGCATCGCGCCCCGAACTATCCAACAACGGCGGGACTCTGGGCACCCCAGCACCATCCCATGCTTTGCATCACTCATGCGGGTTGCAGGGACGGTTTGGCCGTGGCTTGCAGCGCCATCCGCGCCTTGGCCTGATCGGTCGCGCGCTTTTCGAGCATGCGCCGCACGCGCGCCAGACCCATGTCGTGCTCGTACAGAAACTCGCGGTCGCGCGCGTCGGCAGGCATGCTCTCCAGCACCCAACGGTCTTGTTCGAGCACGTCCCAGTGCAGGCCCTCGAGCCGGTTGCGATAGAGGAAGCGCCAGACATTGCGCTGCCAGCCAGAAACCTTGCGCGTGCGCCAGAAATACACCTGGCAATGATCTTCATCGACCGGGGTCGCAAAGCCGGCAATCCCAAAACTGCCGCCGGGGCCATATTTCTTCTGGTACGGAATCGTCAGGCGCAGCCACATGCAGCCGGTCTCGCCCAGTTCGACCCAGTCGAAATTGACATCGCGCTGGCCGACCTTTTCAAACACGATGCCGACCGGCGTCTTGCGCACCTTCAATTCGGAGCGCTTGTCGCCGTCTGCCATCGAGTGCGAGCTTGCGTGCAGGTAGGCGCCGTGCATCGGGTCCATCACGTTGTCGATCGCGTAGCGATAGCTGGTGTTCCAGTTCGACAGACACAGGAAGTGCGAGTATTCGTCCGAGACCAATTCCTCCGGCAGTTCGAGCGGAGCGGGTTTGGCCGCAGGATCAATGCCGAACCAAAGGAACACGGCGCCGGCACGCTCTTGAACCGGATAGCTCTTGACGCAAGACTTGCCTTCGAGCGGGCAATTGGCCGAGGCCGGCACTTCCTTGACTGTGCCGCTGCCGTCAATCTGTATGCCGTGATACCAGCAGGCGACGCGGTCGCCAAGGTTCCAGCCCAGCGACAAGCGCGCGCCGCGATGCGGGCAACGGTCTTCGAGCGCGCGCACTTGGCCGCCAGCGTCGCGCCACAGCACGATGCGCTCGCCCAGGCGCGTGATGCCGACCGGTGCGTTGTGCACCTGCCAGCTCGGCGCGACCGGATACCAGAGGTCGCGTATGCCGGTGGCGAGAATCTGCTTTGCGGCGGCGGCGGTGTTGCCTTCGGTGTCTTTGGCGTCTTCGGTGTCTTTGCTTGCGATGGTTTCCATGTTTGATCTCCGGTTCTGCTTCACGCGCCCAGGCGCGCCATTTCGGTTTCAAAGCTGGCTGCACTCCAGGGCCGGCCATCAGCGGCACGCACGGTCTGCTCATTGAGGCTGGCGACTATTTGCTCGACTGTCTGGGCGCCGCCTTCGAAGGCGCGTTCGAGCGCGTCACCGAGCGCATTCTCGTAATCGGTGGGCGCGTTGGCGCGCGTCTGCCAGACGATATTGGGCACCTGGCCGGGCACATCGATCTGCCCTTTGCCGGCCACGTTGTTGGGCTGTGCTGCCTGCCAGGGTTTGAGGTGGGGGTTGTAGTTCATCGCGTAAGCTCCTTGTTCAGCGTTGATTCATGCGGTTCATGCGACGACCTGCACCTGAATGTCCTGCCCGGCCAGACGCACCGCAAAGGTCTTCACGTCGCGGCAGGGTTCGCCGCGCAAGTGCTTGCCGCTGGTCACGTCGAACACGGCGTTGTGCAGCGGGCATTCCACTTCGCAGCCGTCCACAAATCCTTGCGTGAGCAGGGCTGCGGCATGCGGGCAAACGTCCTCTATCGCATGCAGGCTGCCGTCCACTTCGTAGACGCCGATTTTTATTTCACCAATGCTTGCTCCCATGGGCTGGTCGGGGTCGACCTGGTCGCGGGTGCCAACGGTTATCCAGGAATCCATTGCGGGGTCTCCTTTGTCAAATGCTGGTGGTTGCTGCGATTGAATTTCCCGCCGCGAGAAGCGGCAGTTTGTTGAGGTCGTTGGCGGGGTCCGACAGCGCGGCCAGATCAGGAAAGCGGTCCTCACGCAGCCATTTGCGTGCGATCTTGATTTCGCGCCCGGCATTGACCGCCGCCACGGCACGCACTCGGGCGCCGTCGCAAAAGAAAAATAAATGCGTGCCCCGCTTGGCACCTGCACGGGCGGGGATATGCCGTTCGATCACCTGCATGCTCTCATCGGGCAAGCCGAGCAATTGCAAGTTGTCGTCGTATTGATCAGACCAGAACCAGGGCGCGCCGTCGGAGCCAGGATCATGCGGCGCGCCGAGCGCGGCTTTGGCCGCAGCCACGCCCTGGCGCTGCGCGTTTTCCCAGGACTCAATGCGCATGCGCTTGCCATCGGAGCGCTCAGCGTTGGCGACATCGCCGGCTGCAAAAATCGCCGGGTCGCTGGTGCGCCCGTGCGAGTCGGTGAGCACGCCATTGCCCACCGCCAGACCGGCGCTGGCGGCCAGCGCGTCGTTGGCCACGAGACCAATGCCAACCACCAGAAGATCTCCACTGAGGTGCTCGCCGCTAACCAGCGTGATCGTCACGCCGCTGTCTGTGGCATCCACCTGCTGCACGCCATCGCCGAGACGCACTGCCACGCCTTGCTCTGCGTGCAGCGCCAGCAGATGCGCCGAGACACAGGGTGGCACGGTGCGCAAACACAGGCGAGGTGCGGCTTCGACCAGCGTGACAGCACGGCCCAGCAAGCGTGCCGAGGCCGCCACTTCGAGTCCGATCCAACCTCCGCCGAGCACCAACACATGCTGCGCCGCCGTGATGTCGCGTTTGAGAGCCAATGCATCTTGGTAGGTACGCAGGCTGGCCACACGCGAGTGCGGTGCAAGCCCCGGCAACTGCCGCGCGCGGCCACCGTTGGCGAGAAACAGTGCGTCGTAGGCAATCGACTCACCTGCCGCAGTGCGCACTGTGCGCTTGGTGCGGTCAATCGATTCAACTGCTTGGCTCGGGCGCCAATCAATCTGTAATTTTTCGAACGCGTCATCGGCAATCAAGGCCAGTTGGGTCACGCTTACGTCACCCTTTAGCACCGCCTTTGAGAGCGGCGGGCGCTCGTAGGCCCGGTGCGTCTCATCACCTAACCAGATAATCCGGCCCGCGAAGCCCTCGCTGCGCAGGGTCAGCGCGATCCAGCGGCCGGCCTGGCCAGCGCCGATGATGACGAAGGTGCGGGAATCGCTCATGGATGTGGGCCCGGTTCGGTCGCGCAGCGCATTTGTGACGTTCAATCGTACCGTTCAATCACGCTTGTCGGACAGAAATTTGCCATCGGCGCGATGGCCTTTTTGGCGCCGCGTGTTGCCATCAATTCCGCCGTCAACCGCCCATTCGGCAAACAGGGTTGGGCCGGGTTCGAAGTCGCGCGCGATCCACTCCTCCGTCAATTCGTCATCATCCGCATAGTATTCAATCAAGCCGCCAGCCGGATTTTTGAAATACCAAAAGTACGCCGACGAAATCGGATGGCGGCCCGGCCCCAACTGGGTATCCCAGCCACAACGGCTGAACTGCAGACCCCCGCCGAACACCTCGTGGATGTCGCGCACCGCAAAGGCCACATGGTTGAGGCCGCGCTTGCCGTCGGGCGTGCTGAGCAAAAACAAATCGTGATGGCCGCCGCGCGGCGCGAAGCGCATGAACGCGCCACGGCCGGGGTAACGATCCGACGTGACAAATCCGAGTGTGGCGTAGAAGGCTTCGGTCGCCGCGAGATCGGCAACGAAAAACACCACGTGACCGACTTCCACCGGCGTGGCGCGCTCGTACACCGTGCCGCGCTGGTTGAGGCGGGCGCGCTGATCCCAGGTATTCATCGCCACGCCCTGTACGTCCACCGCACGCTTGACGCAGACCTGAAAGCGGATCGCCAGGCCATTCGGGTCAGTGCATCCCACACGGGCTGCGCCATCGACGAAGCCAGGCAGGCTCATCAAGCGCTCACGCAGAGCCGCCAGGCTCGCGGCATCGCGCACGCCCCACACGACTTCGCGCACTGTTGGCCCCTCCTCGATAGCCGGTGGCAGTGCCACTTGCTGCGGATCGGCCACCAGCACACGGCAGCCGTTGAGAGACTCAAACACCAGGCGCTGCCCGCTCTCTTCGACCAGACGCAAGCCCCAGTCGGTGAAATAACGCCGGCTGGTGGCGAGGTCTGTTGCGCCGTAGGTGATTTCGTCGATGCCGAGAATGGTCATGGTGCCGTGATCCGGATTGATCGCCTGAAGAATGACTCGAACGAATTACTCTGCCTTGATGCCGAACTGCGCCACCAGCTTGCCAAAGCGCTCATCGTCAGACGCAACCTGTTTGGCCATCACCGACGGGTCGCCGCCGATCGGCTCGATGCCCAGCG
>JANPAR010000070.1:0-2899 GCA_031430015.1 Burkholderiales bacterium | reverse complement strand
GCGCGCTGTCGTCATCACTGTGGGGCTTGATGGCGGGTGCGCGCGCGTTTTTCGCCGGCTTGTTGCTGCTGTTTCCCGGCGTCCTCACGGATGTGCTCGCATTGTTGATCGTGCTGTTGCCGGGGCGGGTGCTGCCCGCGCCATCCCAGCGCACCGGCGGCGCGCAAAGCGCGGCGAATGACGCGGTGATCGAAGGCGAATTTCGGGAAGTGAAGGACGACGTGCCGCGCCTGCGTTGAAAAATCGCCAGCGCATGGGCCGGAAACCGTTGGTGGATGGGAATATTGCATGGCAATCGGCCTGACGCCCGCTCTCACCAAGGGTTTTGGTGATGGATCAATTGGAAAATGTTGCCGCGGCACGGGTAGCCGCAGAGAGGGAGCACAGCGTGGTGAGAGATATCATTCGATCCCCTCGTTTAGCGGCTTGTCGAAACACCATGTTGATCACCTGCGCGCAACTCTACCCGCTCGAAGTGTCGATGGGCAAGCCGATAAAGATGGCGGGCGAAACCGTGACCCACGCTTCGACCTTGTTGCTGCGCCTGATCGATGAAGACGGACGCGAAGGCTGGGGTGAAGCCAGTTCGGCCCCGTTGATGACCGGCGAGACCCTCGGCAGCATCGCCGCCAGCACCGAATATCTGGTGGGCAAACTGGTGGGGCAGCGCATCGTTGACCCCGCCGCGATTGCACCGCTGCAAGAACGCGTGTTGTATGGCAATGCGTCGGCCAAGTCGTGTCATGAGACCGCGTTGATGGATTTGTTTGCGCAGCGGGAGCAGGTGCCGCTGTACCGGCTGCTGACGGGTGGCGCAGGCGCACTCGGCCCGCCGGCTCAGTCGGCTCAGCCTGGACAGCCCGGCCAATCGAACCAGCAGGGCAACGGCGCGCGCTTGCCGGGCGCTACCCCGGGCTCTACCGATGGCCGCCTCGAAATGTTACACATGCTCGCCTCGGGCGACCTTGACAGTGAGCTTGAGGAGGCGCATCGCTTGCGCGCCGAGGGCTACCGTCAATGGAAGATCAAGGTCGGCGCAGGCGATGTCGCCAATGATGTGCGGCGCGTACATGCCATCTGTGCAGCGCTGGCGGGCGATGTGGTGTCGGCCGATGCCAATCAGGCACTGCCGGTGAACGCGGCCAGCACCATCGCTGCCGCCGGCGCCGCCAGCGGCATGACGTTTCTGGAGCAGCCGTTTCGCACCGGCATGCTCGCCGAGATGACTGCGCTGCATCGCGCCAGCGGTCTCGCGCTGTGTGCCGATGAATCGATCCAGGGCATGGCTGATATTGACGAGCATCATCACGCCGCCGCCGCCCAGGGCATCAGCCTGAAGCTCATCAAGCTGGGCGGCACGCAAGCTTTGCTTGCTGCCGGGCGCTTGTGCCTCGCACACGGCATGCGCATCAACCTTGCATGCAAGGTGGCCGAGACCACCATCTCGGCTGCCGCCACGGCGCATGCCGGTTTTGCCTTGGGCGATGTGGCGTGGGGCTTCAGCATGTCGAACCGCTATCTCGCTACCGACGTGTGCGCGCAGCCGCTGGCACCCGTGCGGGGCGCGATCACTACTGCGCAATTTGAGCGGCCCGGTCTGGGCTTTGCGCCAGAGGCGGCGCGTTTGCGCGAGTTCGCCAGCGCGACATTGGCTGTGCGCGAGTTTCGCGCCTGAGCGGCGCTCAGAACTCAGGCCTTGCTGTCCATGTTGAGCACGTCAAACGCAGCCTTGAGGCGCTTGTCGTAGGCGGCGCGCTCCGTTGCCGCCAGAGCGGCCGGCCATGCCGTGAACCCCGCCCCGGCCTTCATGCCGGTACGGCCCGCCTTGATGATGCCGTCGACACACTGCGACAACACGTGCGTGTTGGACAGTGATGGATATATCTCCGCTGCGGCGCGCGCCATGCTGTCCCAGCCGGAAATTTCCTTCTGCATCATCGGGCCGCACGCCGCATAGCGGAAGCCGAAGCTGTAGCGCACGGCGGTATCGACATCCTCCGGTGAGGCAATGCCGCGGTCGATCAGATCGAGCGCTTCGCGCATCAGCGCGTGCTGAATCCGATTGGCAAGAAATCCGGGAATGTCACGGCGCACCAGCACCGGTTTTTTGCCGGCGCGGCGGTACAGGGCGCACACTGCCTCGCCCAATGCCGCATCGGAATCTTCGCCGAGCGCCACTTCGACCAGCGGCACCAGATGGGCCGGCATGAAGTAGTGGGCGTTGAACATGCGGCTGCGCGTGGCCAGGCCCTCGGCGATGCGCGTGACCGGGAAGCCCGAGCTGTTGCTGCCGATCGGCACACCGGCCGGGACGCGGGTGTCGAGTGAGGCAAACAAGCGCCGCTTGAGATCGAAGTCTTCGGCCACCGTTTCGATCACCCAGGCGACGCCCTGCCATTCGTTCCAGGTATCGATCAAACCGGCCTCTGTGTTCACCGCCGCGCGCGCTGCGCCAGCGGCGAGGCCGACCGCGAGCGTGCGTGCAGTGGCGAGTGAAGCTTCGGCTTTGTCAAGCGAGCGGCCGAGCACTGCGACGTTCATGCCGGCATCGAGAAAGCCGGCAGCGATGCCTGCGGCCATGGTCCCGGTGCCGATCACCACTATTGTTTCCACTTCATCACCTTTGGATTGGAGAGGTGGCTCATCTTGTACGTACAAGATGCCATCCCAAAATACAGATCGAACAAAAATGCCGGAGGCCGCGTATTGCTTTGATTCAATCTTAATCTACAATAAGCTTGTGCACAAAATTGCGATGGTGCGGATCTGTAGCGAAAGTGAATCAATCACTTATACGGACAAGTAGAGCCTCGTTCAACCACCTGCGATCTGCTCCTGCTGCCAAACCCGCACTCACCCCGTTCCCTCACTTAGCTCACAGGAGTGTTGTCTCATGTGG
>JANPAR010000069.1:0-5791 GCA_031430015.1 Burkholderiales bacterium | reverse complement strand
AGCGCGACGGTGCCTTCCCAGCGCAAGGTGCCGTTGGCGGCATCAAGGGAAACCAACTTGCCACCAGCAAAGCCCGCGTACACCGCTTCGCTTGAAGCAGACAGTCCGCCAAAGTTGCGCAACACCAGTGCGGGTGCTGTGCGGTGGTAGACCCAAAGACGCCTGCCGTCCAACAGCGAAAACGCATAGATACGGTTGTCATTGCTGCGCACATAGACCGCAGCCGGGGTGATCAGCGGTGTGGCCAGCACTTCGCTCGACACTTGGGCCCTCCACTTCGCAACACCTTTGGTGTCGTAGGCCAGCACATCGCCCTTAACGGTGCCTACTACGATGGTATCCCCGAATGCGCCGACACCAGCGGACAAGCCTTCCTTGATCGTGGAGACGCGCCACTTCTGCGCGCCGGTCGCTGCGTCCACTGCAGCAAGGTCGCCGTTCTCGCCAGCCGCGTAAACGGTGTCGCCCACCACCGCTGGCGTAAATGCAAATTGGCCTGACGCGCCCACGCTCGCGCGCCACGCTTGGGTGAGCGTAAGTGTGGGCTTGATTTCCCGCAACTCAGCCGGTTTGACGCCACTTGACGAGCCGAACCAATTGAATGGATTGAGTTTGTCCGTCACGCTCGCGCAGCCACCGAGCGTCAGCACCGCAGCGAGCATTGCCAATCGAGTCATCTTTAGCGAATTGTTCAGCCCTGATGCATCCGTAACATGGGCCAGCGCTGATTGTTGCGGGTTGCAAATAAAGCGAAAGCGCGAGCATCGCTCCGAGTTCGCGATGCCGACGATTTCGCGTTGACCGAGTTGCATCAAGATCACTTGGCCGACACCGGCGGTGATTTTTCCGCAGGCGGAGCTGCCGAAGTTGCTGCCGGCGCGGCGGAAGTGGCGGCAGCGGCCGCGGCCACCGGTGTGGCGGTTGTTGCAGGCAGGACAGTGGTGGTCACAGAAGACGCCAATTCGATTTTGAGTTGCAAGCTGCCACGCAGCGCACCTTTGGTGTCTGCCTTGCTCAGCGCGTCTTGCCATGCGGTGCGGGCATCAGCATTCTTTCCCTGCGCAAGCAGCAGGTCACCGCGCCGGTCCAGATAAATGGCATCGAAGTGTGCTGGGCGCGTGGCATCAAGCACGCGCAGGCCATCGTCGTACAGTTTTTCGTCGAGCAACAAGCCAGCCAGACGCACGCGCGCCACGTGCTTCAACTCGTCGTCACGGCTGTTGTCGATCACCCATTGCAACTGGGCTTTGGCCGTCTGCACTTCACCCGCTTCAAACAAGGTGCGCGCCGCGATGAGCGCGCCGAGCGGCGCGTAGGACGAGCCGCCGTAGCTCGCCAACAGCGTGCCGGCGGCATCCCGTGTCTTGGCCTTGTCGCCCGCCGCCGCTGCTGCCTGCAACTGGTCAAACACTGCACCAGCGGACATCGCCTGACTGCGCTGGTAATAGCGCCAGCCGTTGTAACCGGCAATCACCAGGCAAACAATGATGACGCTGGACAGCACGAGATTGCCGCGCTTGTCCCACCAGGCCTTCAATTCGGCCAGTTGTTCCTGTTCCTGCAAGTCGAGTGCTGCCATTTATCCGTCCTGTTCCAATGCCAGTTTGTTAACCATATATTCCCGCAGCGATACTGCCAAGACGCGCTCCTGGAGCGGTTCTCCGCGTAGCTGTTTGACGCTTGCCGCACCTGCCGCAACTTCGTCGGCCCCGATGATGACCGCAAAGCCGGCACCACTGGCGTCGGCTTTTTTCATCTGTGATTTGAACGAGCCGCCACCGCAATGCAGAATGACTTCCAGCCCCGCATCGCGCAAGTCTTCGGCGATGCGAAACGCCATGTGCGCGGCGGGCCGCGCAGCGACTGTGGAACGTGCGGTGACACCAGCAGTGGCATCGGAAGAGGTGCCATCTTGCGCTGGTGCATTGCTCTCATCTTGATGCAGGACGTATACGTCGCATCCGTCGGCAGATTCGAGCGCTCCAGCCTGCTTGACCAGGTCGATCAAGCGCTCCACCCCGATGGCAAAACCAACAGCCGGCGCCGGTTTGCCACCGAACAACTCGATCAACCCATCGTAGCGTCCGCCGCCGCACACCGTGCCTTGGGCACCGAGCTGATCGGTAATCCACTCAAACACGGTGAGGTTGTAGTAATCGAGACCACGCACCATGCGCGGGTTAACGCTGTAGGCGATGCCTGCATCGTCAAGGTAGGTCTTGAGTTCGTCGAAATGGGCAATCGACGCTGCGCCCAGATGCGCGGTCAGTTTTGGCGCGCCGTCGGCCAGAGCCTGCATGGCCGGATTCTTGGTATCCAGAATGCGCAGCGGATTGGCATGCAGGCGGCGGCGCGCATCGTCGTCCAGCACGTCCTGATGCGCTTCGAAATACGCGATCAACGCAGCACGATGCGCACGTCGCTCTTCCACGTTGCCAAGTGAGTTGATCTCCAGCCGCATGCCGCTTAGCCCCAGCTCGCGCCACAGCCGGGCCAGCATGATGATGAGTTCGGCGTCGACGTCCGGGCCGGCAAATCCCAGCGCCTCGACGTCGATCTGGTGAAACTGACGATAGCGGCCACGCTGTGGGCGCTCATGGCGAAACACCGGCCCGAGCGAAAACACACGGCGCGGCCCGTTGTACAAAAGATTGTGCTCGACCGCGGCGCGCACAATGCCGGCAGTAAATTCCGGACGCATGGTCAGCTCGTCGCCATTGAGGCGGTCGGTGAAGCTGAACATTTCCTTTTCGACAATATCGGTCGCTTCGCCAATGCCGCGCCGGAACAATGCCGTTTGTTCGAGCACCGGTGTGCGCAGATTGCGATAGCCGTAAGCAGCGAACCAGCCAGCGAGCTTGCGCTCAAGGGCCAGCCACAGCCCGGCATCGTCCGGCAGCAGATCGTTCATGCCCTTGACGCCAGACAGCTTGACGGCGCGGTTTTCGCTCATGACGGCACCGCGCGCTCTCGTTCATGCATGCGGGATGCCTCGACGACGCCCGGATAACTGCGCGCCACGTATTCTTCGACAATGGCCTGAAACTGGTCGGCGATATGCTCGCCCTTGAGCGTCACCGTCTTATGGCCATCCACATACACCGGCGCAACGGGCGATTCACCGGTGCCGGGCAGACTGATGCCGATATTCGCATGGCGCGATTCGCCCGGCCCATTGACCACGCAGCCCATCACCGCAACGCGCATCGTTTCAACGCCAGGATGGATGGCTTTCCACACCGGCATGCGTTCCCGCAGATGCGCCTGAATGCGTGCGGCCAATTCCTGAAACACAGTACTCGTGGTGCGGCCGCAGCCCGGACAGGCAATCACTTGCGGCACAAACGAGCGCAACCCCATGGTCTGCAAAATCTCTTGCGCGACGATCACTTCGCGCGTGCGGTCGCCGCCTGGTTCGGGGGTGAGCGAGACGCGAATCGTGTCGCCGATACCCTCTTGCAGCAGCACCGCCATTGCCGCCGTAGACGCCACAATGCCTTTCGACCCCATGCCGGCTTCGGTCAGGCCCAGATGCAAGGGGTAGTCACAGCGGCGCGCCAATTCGCGGTAGACCGCGATCAAATCCTGCACGCCACTGACCTTGCACGACAACACAATGTGATCGCCCGGCAGTCCCAACGCCTCGGCGCGGGCAGCACTCGATAGCGCTGACACAATCAGCGCCTCGCGCAACACTTCATCGGCATGGCGCGGCACAGCAAGCTGTGCATTCTCATCCATCAAGCGCGCCGCCAAGTCCTGATCGAGACTGCCCCAGTTGACGCCAATGCGTACTGGTTTGCCGTGACGGCAGGCGATGTCGATCATCTGCGCAAAGTTGTCGTCGCCCTTGTTCCCGCGACCAACATTGCCGGGGTTGATACGGTATTTCGAGAGCGCAGCAGCACAGTCAGGAAACTGCGCCAGCAGCTTGTGCCCATTGAAATGAAAGTCGCCCACCAGCGGCGTATCGACGCCCATCTTATCGAGTTGGGCGCGAATGGCAGGAACCGCAGCGGCGGCCTCCGCAGTGTCAACCGTGATGCGCACAATCTCGGAACCCGCCTGCGCCAAGTCCTTGACCTGAATCGCCGTGGCGATGGCGTCAGCGGTGCTGGTATTGGTCATTGACTGCACCAGCACCGGCGCACCACTCCCAATTGCGTGAACCACCGCGCCATGGCGAATGGTCATGCGCCGGCTGACGCGAGCCGGGAGCACGGGCATGATTACCCTGCCCTCGGCGGTTAAGCGCGTTGCGGTTGCCTCCGCTTCCGGAACTCGCGCATTCATTTCAACTGCACCTTCGCAACCGGCCCCTTGGTATAGGGTTCCAAATTGACATCCGCGCCCCGATACTGCAATTTGACGGCGCGGGCATTGCCGATCACGAGATCAAACGGTGCTAGCCCATCCACCCACTGTTCGGTCGAGGCAGCACCTAGTCCTGAATGCACCAGTGTGCCATTGCCCTGGCGCACTTCCACCCACGATTCGCCGGAAAAACGCAGGCGAATCTTGCCACTCGTTACCGCGGGCGCGCTACCGCCGGGCGGCACGATATCCGCGACGGGCCGTGGCAGTGGAATTGCGCGCTCACCATTCGTGGCGCTTGCTGTGCTGCCGGTTGGCGCATCGCGCCCCCCGGCATCCAACGGGGTGCCTGCGAATGCAGGCACAGGAGGTTGTGCCGCTGCCGAAGCAGCCTCTTGCGTGCGCTGCTCCGCAGGCCCTGCCGGCGCCGTTCCACTAGCCGCTGGTGCTGTTCGGCGCGCGCCAATTGGCGGCTCCCACGTGTAGAGCGTATATCCGCCGATGCCCACCACGGCCAGCAGCATCGCCAGAATCCATGGCCATGCGGTGGTGTGCTCGGCGCGCACCGGCAGGGTGGCCGGTGCGTAAGCAATTTGCTGCAACTGTGTGGTGGTTGGCCCGCCGCTATAGCCGACCTCACGTTCGAGCATCAACACCAGATTGTTGGGATCGATCCCAACCAACCGAGCATAGCCACGCACAAATCCGCGCTGGAACGTCAGGCCGGGCAAGGCGTCGAAGCGCCCTTCTTCGAGCGCCTGCACCTGCCGCGCGGCGTACTTGAGCCGCTGCGCCACATCAGTAAGACTGAGTCCGCGCTGCTCGCGAGCTGCCTTCAGTTGCTCGCCACAAGTCAACTCACGCGGGGTTGTCTCGGGCGCCTCAGGCGCTGGGGGGGCGTCGGCGGCAATGACGGCGCTGCTGATTTCCGGCTCACTCATTCAAACTGCCCTTGCTGTAGGCGTAGATACTCGGGCGAATTGGGAAAGCGGCGGCGCAACTGCGCCGCGTAGCTTGCTTCTGACGCGCGATCTCCACTCTTGCGTTCAATCCGCAGGGCGAGCCAAAGCGATTCTGCGCTGGGATCAAAATTCTTATTGATGCGATCGGTGTAAAAGCGCGCTTTGTCCATTTCACCGCGTTTGAGATAAAAATCCCCCAGCCGCAGCATTGTTGATCCGTTGCCGGGATCGAGTTCAAACGCGCGTCGGAAGTAAGCTTCGGCACCATTGTCGTCGCCAGCCCGCTGGGAGCAAATGCCGGCATTGAGATAGGGCTTGAATGGCGTTGGGTAGAGCGGATCTTTGAGAGCCTGCAGGAACAGAGCGATTGACTCGCGCTCGCGCTTGGTTTGACACAGGAACCAGCCATAATTGTTCAGCGTGTCGGAATCACCCGGCAGCAGCGTCAGTGCGCGCTTGAACGCGTCCTCTGCCTTGAGATTTTCGCCCAAGTCCATATGGATAAGCCCCAACAC
>JANPAR010000068.1:0-53301 GCA_031430015.1 Burkholderiales bacterium | reverse complement strand
TTTCCAATTTCTTCATGACGAGACTTCCCATCAAGCTTGGCGATCTCTGAAGTGTATCAAAAATATACGACATTACTTATGACGCTATGTATAGCAATTGCCTAGCAGTCGCCACCCACGCGCATTGGTTCCACAGGCTTTCTGCATATTCGGTCTGAACGAAGTTGCATTTTCTTGCAGGCTTGCGGAATCAGGGCGGGCAGCGGGCGGTTCCGGGGAGGCATCATAACGGTTAGAGTCAGTTGATAGGTATGAGGCCTCACCTGCACCTCACGAAAGCAGACTCCTGGCGAACCGCACCAGCACGAGCACGAGCAGCGGGACGTTCAGCAAGAAAGTGAGCTGCACGCCGGGTGACCGACCAAGGGTGCCACTGCGGAAGTATCCCCACCAATAGACAAAGCGGGCCAATGCAAAGAACACGCACAGGATCGGGATCAGTCGGGCCTCGATTGGCGAGAGGAACGTGGCCAGAGGCAGGACGCAGAACGCGAACCAGACAAGCTGTTCGAGCGTGTTCTGCATGACCCTGCAGTGAACTTTCAAGCGCTCACTCTCGGCGCCAAGGAGTGGATTGTGCGCACCCTCAGCGAAGCGCTCATACAGGATGGTAAGGCACACCGCAGCGTACGGAATGAAGGCGACCAGAAGCCAGCGCGCTGCAAAGGCGAGGCGCTCGCCAGGCTCGGCCAGACCCGCAAGCGGAGGGACGAGTGCGTAGGCCGCGCCAAGACAGCCATAGGTCCCTGGTACCGTGAACCAAAGCGTCCCTCCGAGGCGGCGCTGCCTTGCGGACTTGCTGGCAGACTCGACAGGGCTTGTGCTCATGGCCTCTCGAGCGAGGTGTTAGGCCGCATGTTCGATGGCACGTGCGAGATTCCGCCTTGCTCGCTCCTCAAGCGCGGCGCGGAAGTGGGCCGTACTGTAGATGTGCGGTCGCGCGAGAAACGACGCCAGGATAGCGCGCCGCTTCTGGAGGAAGACGGGCTCGGGCACAAAGCCGTACTCGACCCTGATTTGGCGCTCGTATTCGGCAAAGCGGAGTTCCTCGGCGCCAAGGATAGAAAGATCGACATCGATCAGGACAAACTCGTCCTGAGTCTGTGGCACAGCGGTGTGCTTGGTGACCAAGACCAAGCTGGACACGATTTGAGCAGACACAGGCCGCGCGCCACCGGCCAACAGTGCTGTTCTGGCCCACGCGGCGCTCAACTCCTCGTTGTCAGAGCGATGGACGTCGTAGATGGCGTCATGAAACCACAATGCTGCCTCAACCTCCGCCGGGTGGGCCGCGAGGTCACGGATGTGCTCGAAGGCGGTCAGGCATTCGGCAAGGTGCTGGAGCGTGTGATAGGCCCTGTGTGCCTCGGCGTACCGTTTTAGCAGCTCGGTGTGTACGGGGGCACCGTCCCCAGTGGCACCTACGCCGGTCCAGGCACGCTTCCAGGAGTCAGGGTGGGAGTTCATGTGGCTTAACGTCAAAATTGAACGGCGCGCTGCTTTTGGCGCGTCCGCCAGGATGCCGGGTTGGGCGTCTTCATAGGCATTCGGTGAACTCGTCGGGAGAGACATCCGCCTGACGCAAGATGCCCGCGAGCGTGCCGACCTTGACCTCACTGTGCATCGGCACCACACAACCTTTGGCTCCACGCCGCATGATGACGTGGCTGCCGGACTGACGAATCTTTGCGAAACCGAGATGCTCAAGGGCTTTGACGATTGCCGCCCCGGAGGTGCGCGGCAGCTTAGGCATGCGCCGGCAGGCTGAACATGGTAACTACGGGATGCCCGGGAGCGGGGAGCGGAAACTCGGACAGGTAAAGTGCCGTCGCCTCTTTCAGATTGGCAACTGCCTCCTCGACCGTTTCGCCCTGAGTGGTAGTGCCCGTCTCGGGGTTAAGCGCGATATAGCCGCCTTCTTCGGCGGGAGTAAGAACGGCAGTCAGTTCCATGGCGATACCTCGCGAGGGAGAACCACTCAATTGTCGCGCATTCCGGGTTTTGACGCCCAACGTGACGCTGTGCGGCGAGCGCAGGGCTGGGCTTCACGCACGCCCGTGCGCGAGTCGCCGTCAATGCGGTGGCTGTTGGTCCACGGGAAGTCGGTTCGCGTCGACGACACGACGTACTTCGGCTTGGCCTCCAGTTTGACCGCCCACTCGCGCATCGCTGGCGGCGCCTCTTCGCCGCCGCGGGCGACCGCTGGCCAGTAGCTCTCCATCATCTCGTGGGTGACGCGACCCCACAGCATTGCCCCTCCCTGGTTCATGAGACGGGTGAAGAAATCGTGCGTCTCGTCGTCGGCGACTCCCTCCCGGTGGTCGACGCAACCGTCGAGGGTGACGTTGATGCTGAAGGTCAATATTCCCATGGTGGCACGCGCGTCAACCCGGCCCCACATGGAAGGTCTGCAATCGGCCCGAAGCGGACGTTCCGTCAATCATTCCGGCCGCCATGGGGTCATCCGCGGTATCCAGCGCGGGACGGCGGCGCGGAACGCCGCGTACTCGCCCCCAAACGTCTGCTCGAGCGTGGGTTCTTCGTACGCCACTACCTGGACGTGGAAGGCGAGCCACAACAGCGCGCCGTAGACGATGAGGCGCCAATCGCCCATCAGCACTGCTTGACCCAGGATGATGGCTACGACCGCGACGAATATTGGATTACGCACATAACGGTAGAGACCGGTCACCACGAGATCCTGGGGCGGCGCGATGGGCGCTGGGGTGCCCAGACCCTGCAGCGCGAAACGCGCAAATGCGTCAACGAGCCCAGGCACGCCAGCGAGAATCATCATCGCGCCGATGCCGCGCGTCAGCTCCAGACCAAGGAACGGCGGCTGGAGTTGCCAACCCGTGATCAACCATGGAATGAGCCCCGCCAGCGTACATGGGGCGACCACGAAGAAAACCGCCGAGCCCAGGACGGCAATGGTTCGTTGCACGGCGGTTCCCGACACTCGTCGCTGCGCGCTCATTTCAACCCCCTCCTTCATTGTTTCCCGTCGTCATCCGGGCCGCTTTGGTTCGAAAGCACACATGGACATCAGGCGATTTCTCACTTCGAACCTCGGCATTACGCGACCGGCGTGCCACCTAACGGAAATAAGCGGCGCGCGCAGCGCGCCCGCTGCATTGCAGGGTTAAGAGTAATTCGACTTGGACGTACTAGAGTCACTTTTTCCCTTCCGGCAATGTGATGCCGGGGAAAATCTTGATCACCGCTGCGTCGTCTTCCTTGGCATAACCCGCCGTCGAGGCCTGCATGAACATCTGGTGCGCGGTGGCTGAGAGCGGCAGGGGAAACTTGGTCGCGCGCGCGGTGTCGAGCACGAGGCCGAGGTCCTTGACGAAGATATCGACGGCCGAGAGCGGCGTGTAGTCGTTCGCCAGCACATGCGCCATGCGGTTTTCGAACATCCACGAGTTGCCGGCGCTGTGGGTGATGACTTCGTAGAGGTCTGCGGGCGCGACGCCTTCGCGAATGCCGAGCGCCATGGCCTCTGCCGCGGCGGCGATGTGCACGCCCGCGAGCAATTGGTTGATGATCTTGACCTTGGAGCCGTTGCCGGCGCATGCACCGAGCTTGTAGACCTTGGCGGCGACGGCGTTTAACATCGCCTCGCACTTGGCGTAGACCGCAGGCTTGCCGGCTGACATCATGGTCATCTCGGCGGTTGCCGCGCGTGCGGCGCCGCCGGAGATGGGCGCGTCGAGAAACAGCAGGCCCATTTTTTCCAGACGCGCTTCGAGGCCGATGGCAAATGCCGGTGGCACCGTGCTGCACATGATGAAGACACTGCCCGGCTTCAACGCCGCCGCCGCACCACCCTGGCCGAACAACACCCCTTCGGTCTGCTCGGCGTTGACCACCACCGAGAACACCACCGCGCATGCGGCAGCCAATTCGGCGGGCGATGCGCAGGCGACGCCGCCGTCCTTGGCAAACGTAGCGGCGGCTTCACGCCGCACGTCATACACATGCACGTTGTAGCCCGCACGGCGCAGCGACTTGGCCATGCCTGACCCCATCGCACCGAGACCGATCAATCCCACATGGCTGCTCATGCTGCGTTTCCCTGTTTGCTGTTGCGTGTCATGTGCGCACCCACGCGATCATCTCGCTCGCCACCCGCTCGGCCTGTTCCCGCTGCGGAAAATGCCCGCACTGGTCAATCAGCTTGCGCTCATAGCGCGCGCTGAAGAAAGTTTCCTTGCCTGCCGACGATGCGGGCGAGTTCACCGGGTCTTGCGTGCCGTGCATGGTCAGGGTCGGCACGCTCAGTTGCGGTGCCGGGTCGAAGCGCGCTTCGAGCGCGCCATACATCGCGTGCTGCGGCGCGTTGCCCCAGCGCACGGTGTAAGAGTGCAGCACGATCTCGGCCCAGTCGGGGTTGTCGAACGATTGCGCCGTGGCAGCAAACTCTTCAGCCGTGGGCTTCCAGAACGGCAGCCAGATGTCCCACACATGGCGCGTGAAATTGTGCCGGTCTTCACGCACGACTTTCCCGCCGCGCGGTGTCGCCATCAGCCAGTGGTACCAATAGTTTTGCAATTGCTGTGTGCTGAGCGTCTGTGAGGGGCTGTTGGTGCCGTAGCCCACTGACAAGGCCACGCAATGCGTGATGCGCGAGGCATCGAGTGCGGATGCGATGTAGGCCGCGCGCGCGCCCCAGTCGTGGCCGATCACCGCATAACGCTCCAGCTTGAGCGCGGCGGCGAATTCGACCAGGTCTTGGCCGAGCGCCACCAATTGCCCCGAGCGCGGCGTGGCCGTGTCAAGAAAGCGCGTCGGCCCGCAGCCGCGTAAATAGGGCGCGATGACGCGGTACCCCGCCTCCACCAATGCAGGCGTAACGCGGTTCCATGTCAGCGCATCGTCGGGCCAGCCGTGGATCAGGATTAGGGGAAAGCCATTGGACGGGCCAGTGTCGAGCCAGGCTACATCGAGCAATGAGGTGCGGACGGTTTTGGGAGTGGTGTTCATTGGTGAGGAAAGTGAGTGGTGGAAGGTCAATCGAATTTAACCGCATTGCCCGTATCGTCAAAACCTGCGCCCACAGCGCGCGCGGCACGCTCCAGGCTGACATCCCATTTCACGCGGTCCGGCACCTTGCCGCCGAGTATGGAAATCATCAGGCCTCCACCCTTGGCCAAATCGTCACCGTCGAGACTGCGAAACGCGCGGTGCACGCGCGGCGGCACGCTGATGGTGTCGCGCGGGCCGAGCGTCACGGTGTGGGTGGTGCCGGTGGCGCCGTCGATCCAGTCCACTTCCCAACGGCCGGCCTGAATGATGAACACCTCTTCGGTGGTGTGCCAGTGCATGGCGGCACCGCAGCCCTTGGGGGCGACGATGAAATCGACATGAAAATTTTCTGCTGCCGCAATTTTCGATTTGAAGTCCGGGTTGTCGGTGACGCCGGAGCCGATCACCGAGAGCAGGGTGCGCTCGTGGCCCTCGACCCAGGTGTCGACAAAGGCGCGCGGGCTTGCCGGGATGTCGCCGAAGCGCGCGATGCGCAGCGCCATGTCCTGCGGTGAGCAGGGTGATGATGCGGCGACGTGGTGTGCCCAGTTGGCGAGCGCTTGATCCTTGTTGCGCATGATGCGTGATTCCTTCATCAACCCTTGACCGCACCGGCGGTAAGCCCGGTGATGATTTGCTTGGCCGCGACAAACGTGAAAATCAGCGGCGGCAGTGCGATCAGCACGCCCGCCGCCATGATCTTGCCCCACTCGACCCCGGTGTCGGTGATGTAGTTCGAGATCGACGCCGGCAGGGTGCGCGTGTAGCGGTTGGTGAGAATGAAAGACAAAATAAACTCATTCCACGCGAGGCGAAAGGTGAAGATCGCCGCAGCCGCCATGCCGGGTTTGAGCAGCGGCAGGATCACCAGCCAAAACACCCGGAACGGCCCGCAGCCGTCAATTGCCGCTGCTTCTTCGAGTTCTTCCGGCACCTGCTCGATGAACCCGTAGAGCAGCCAGATGGTGAACGGCAGATTGAGCGCGACGTAAATCAGGATCACGCCGGACAAGGTGTCGTTGATGCCCCACGCCGCCCACACGACAAACACCGGCACCGCCAACACCGCTGGCGGCAGGGTGCGCAAAATCAGCGTGCCGTACGAGAGCGCATCACGGCCGAGGAAGCGGAACCGCGCCAGCGCGTAGGCGCACATGGTGCCGAGCAGCAGTGTGATGAGGGTGGCTGCAATCGAGATGATCAGGCTGTTCTTGAGATAGCGGTCGATGTGGCCGTCCTCGATCACCGCCTTGAAATTGTCCATGGTCGGCATGAACAGCCACGACCATGAGGTGTCGAAAATCTGCCTCTCGGTCTTGAACGCCGTCATCGCCAGAATGATCACTGGCATCAAGCAAATCAGCGAGAGCAGGATCAGTACTGCGTAGTGCAGCACAGCGGCGGTTTTTCTCATGGGGTTTCCGTTTTGCGGCTGCGGCAGTCAGCGCTGCTGGCCCTTGAGCGGGTTGGCGATCATCAGCACACAGAGCGAGAGGATCGTTACGATCACCAGCAACAAAATCGACAGGGCTGACGCATAGCCAAGTTTTTGACTGACGAACGCCGCCTTGTAGATGTGCAAGGAGAACAGCTCGGTCGATTGCCCCGGCCCGCCGAAGGTCATGACGTAGATCACCTCCAGCCCGCGAAAGCCGTCGATCATGCGCATGAGCAAGGTCACGATCAGGATCGGCTTGATCACCGGCAGCTTGACCAGAAAAATGGTCTGCCACCAGTTGGCACCGTCGATTTTGGACGCCTCGATCACCGACGCGTCCATACCCTGCAAGGCCGCCAGCACCATGATGAAGACAAACGGCGTCCACTGCCAGATGTCGGTCACCACCATCGCAAAGAAGGCAGACTCGGGCGCGGCGAGCCAGGCGCGCGGCGCCATGCCGAACAGCGAGGTCAAATGGTTGACCGGCCCGAACGACGCATCGAACATGTAGCGCCAGATCAGGCCGACGCAAATCGGCGCGATCATCATCGGCAACACAAACACGGTGCGAAACGCGCGCATGCCGCGCACCGGTTTTTCCAAAAACAATGCGAGCGCAATGCCGAGGCACATCTCGGCTGTGACGGCAACGAGCACAAACGCAAAGGTCACGCCCATCGACGTCCACACTTGCGGGCTTTGCAGCATCGCTGCAAACGCCTCGACGCCCACCCACTTGGCGGTGTCCCAGGGCGTGCCCATGCCCCAGTCAAAAAACGACAACTGCCCAGCCTTGAGAATCGGCCACAGCAGCCCGGCGATCATCACGATGACTGCAGGGGCGATGTAGACGTAGGGCGTGGCGCGCGCCAGCCGGGAGCTAGTCATGGGTTAGTGGCCGGAAACCCTTGGTGGGAGCGGGTTTCCGGCGTTTCTCCGAGCTACGAGGGATCAACTCTTGAGCCAGCCGCCTTTGCGCGCCTCGGCTTCGACTGCCGGCACGATGGCCGTCAGTGCTTCCTTGGCGGACTTTTTGCCGGTGATCACAACAGGCAAGGCCAAGCCAATGATCTGCTGGCTCACGTGATCCCACTCGGGGATCAGCGGGCGCCAATCGGGGTTGGCGATCTTGAGTGCCTCTTTGAGGGCAGGGAACTCGATCGTGTACTTTTTCTTGGCCTCGGCGTTCTCCAGCGTCGACCAGCGCGAGGCGCTGCCGCCCAACAGCGCGACTTTCACATCGTTTTGCTTGTTGGTGAGCCATTGGATCAGCAGGAAGGCCGCGTCCTTGTTCTTGGCATTCTTGGGAATGCCCATGCCAAAGCCGCCGGTCTGCGCCGAATGCTTGACCGCCTTGGGGTGAATCGCATAGCCGACCTTGCCGACGATCCTGGATTTGGCCGGGTCCTGCACCGGTCCGAACACCGACACCGAATCCAGATAAAACGCCGCCTGACCTTGCAGGAAGGCATTTTGCATTTCACCAAAGCCGAACGACGGAATGCCCGGCGGGCCGGTGTCGACAATTTCCTTGAGCACTTCGGCAGCCTTGACTGCCGGCGGCAGGTGCAGCGCTGCCTTGAAATCCTTGTCGTAGACCTCGCCGCCATGCGGGGTCAGGTGCAGCAGCCATGCTGCCGTGACCTGGTGGCCGGTCTGGCCGCGCGAGGTGAGGCCGCCCATGCCAGCTTCCTTGGCCTTGATGACGCGGCACTGTCCGAGCAGATCGTCATAGGTCTGCGGCACCTTGAGGTTGTATTTCTCCAGGATGTCCTTGCGATACGCCAGGATGCCCGTCTCGGCACCGTAGGGGATGCCGTACAACTTGGCGCCCGGGCCGGGCAGATACATCTTGGGGCCACCCACCAGGCCGATGTTTTCGTAATAGGCGGTGATCAGGTCTTTCCTGTCGTAGCCGGGGTCGGCCAGCGCCTTGTTGGCGAAGTAGGGCTCCAGGGGTTCGAGCAGGTTCTTGGCGACGTATTCGGTTTTCCACATCACCACGTAGGTGATGATGTCGTAGTCACCCTGCGGCTTGCCCATCTCGAGCACCTGCTTGTCCTTCATGCGCAGGTACTGCATCTTGTCACGCTCGACCTTGATGCCGGTTTCCTTGGTGAACTCGGCGAACAGCTTTTCGGCCTGATCGTAGTGCGGGTGCGCCGGGAAGTTGATGACCACGGTCTGGCCCTTGTACTTGGCGTACTTGTCCTGCGCGATGGCGCCCTTGATCAGCGGGAATTGGGCTGCGCCCAGAATGCCGGCTGTGCCGCCGGCTTTGAGTAGTTCGCGTCGTTTCATGCTGTGTCTCCTTTGACTGGGTGATGCGGTGGGTAATGCAGAGGGAATGCTGATGATGTAATCCGCGCAAAGCGCTACCGGACAATGTGGTCTTCGCGTTCCATGTCAAACGTCAGCTCGATCTTGAGTCCTGCCGGGTCAGTGAGAAAGATCTGGTTCATGCGCCAGCCCGGCACCGGGCGCTCGTCAAAGGGAATGCCTGCGGCCTTGAGGCGGGCACGGGCACTGACCTGGTCGGAGGCCTTGAGCGAAATGTGGTCAAACTGGCCGGTAGGTTTGTCCGGAGCAAGGCCATCGGCTGAATCGGGCAGGGTGGCAGCAAGATGCAGAATCGCCGCCTCCGAGCCACCGTAGAGCCAATAGCCGGGAAAGTGGAACTTGGGCCGTGCCCCTTCGGTGAGGCCGATCACGTTGACGTAAAAATCGCGCACCGCCTTGAGGTCGGATTGCTTGAGACGGATGTTGTAGTGGTCGATGTGGGTGACGCGCATGAATTCACCTTGCTTTCTTGATGGTTTGAATCAGGGTACCGCCTTCGGCGATCCAGAAATCTTTTCCTGCCAAACGAATGCGCTTGACCGCGTTGACCATGTGGCGCGTTGCCATGCGCCGCGCTGCGGACGGATCGGCCTCATCGATGGCAGCGAGCACGGCGGCATGTTCCTGCTTGACGGCGCGCGCAAAATCCGCGCGGCGCGATTCATTGGCCCGCGTGACGCGTGTGGCACCGGCCAGAAACTGGCCGAGGAATTCGAGCACTGAGAGAAAGTAGGGATTGCGGCTGGCCTCGGCAATGGTGCGGTGAAAACGCACGTCTTCGGTGACGCCATCTTCACCGCGCGCGCTGGCGCGGTCGAGATCACGCAGGCTGGTGCGCATGGCGTCGAGGCCGGCCTTGGTGCGCCGCTCCGCCGCCAGTGCAGCTGACTCCGCCTCGATGGCACGGCGCAGCTCGACGATTTGCACGACTGATTCTTCCGAGCGGCTGGCGAGCGGCGCAATGCGCAGGGGCTTGAGATGTGCGTCGGCATGCACGAACACCCCGCTGCCCTGGCGCGACGCCAGCATGCCTTCCGACTTGAGGCGCGCCACCGCCTCGCGCACCACCGTGCGCGAGACGCCGAACTGCCGCGACATTTCAGCCTCCGACGGCAGGCGTGCCTGTGGTGCATAGCTGCCGCCAGTGACGCGCCCGCGCAGTGCCACTGCCACCTGTTCGGCCAGGTTGGGCGCGGCGTTCAACTGCGGCAGGGCTGGGCCGGAAAACATGCTGAGGTGTAAAGGCTTCCCGGCGTGGCGCGGATAAGCGCAATGCCGGATATGCCCAATTTGTAAGATATCTACTTATCATACAACTTTGCCTGAGGTCTGCAAGTCTTTCCGGTGATGCGTGTCAGCGAATCGTTGACAGACCGTGCAGACCGCGCGTAGGATGTAATCTAAACGTTGTATAAGACAGTGTTTAACAATTATCCAAGTCATGGGTCACACGCCCGCCCCGTACACGGACGATCCACGCGCGCGCCTGATTGCATCGGCGACCCGGCATTTCGCCGATTTCGCAACATCGATGACTAGGACAGCACTCTGATGACGGTGATCACCGGCGGCGTCCACGACCGCAACGGCGCCGCCGTCGATCGCCGCGCACGGCCCGGGGGTGCTTGACGAGGTCAAGAAGATCGGCTTGACCTTCGACGCCGGCGTCGAAACCACTGCCTGAAAGCCGGCAATGACAACTCCGCTGGACGGTAGTTGCGCCCCCGCCTTCGCTGCGGTACGCGCTGCGCTGGCGCGCAACATGGCCGCCGGCGAGGAGGTCGGCTGCGCGGTGTGCGTGACAGTCGATGGCGAAACCGTGGTGGACCTGTGGGCCGGCCATCGCGACCGCGCGCGCACTCTGCCATGGCAGCGCCACACCCTCACCGACATGAAGTCGGTCGGCAAGTCGATTTATGCGCTGTCGGTATTGCGTCTGGCAAGCCAGGGCAGGATCGACATCGACCGGCCGGTGGCGGCCTACTGGCCGGCCTTCGCCGCAGCGGGCAAGGAGAAGATCAGTGTGCGCACCCTGCTCGCACACCTGGCGGGCCTGCCCTTTCCGGACGCCGCGCCGTTCGAATCCCTGTACCAGCCAGGCGTGGTCGCGGCTGCGCTCGCCGCACAGAAGCCGGAGTGGGAACCCGGATCCCAGCCTTGTTACCACTCCTTCACCTACCCGCCGCTGTTGGCGGAACTGATCAGGCAAGCGACCGGCACCAGCGCCCACGACTACGAGCGCGGCGAGATCGCTACTCCACTGGGTGCCGAGTACTGGCTGGGACTGGAAGATCACCAGTTCGACCTCTGCGCCGATTACCTCGAAACCCCCGGCACCCCCAGCCTGGAAGGCATGAAGCGCAACCAGGCCTCGCCGCTGTACCGCGCCTGGCGGCCCTTGCCGCGCGACGAGAACTACAACACGCCGCAATGGCGCCGCTACGGCGCGCATGGCAACGCGCGCGGCGTGGCGCGCATCTACGCCGCGCTGGCCTGCGGCGGCAGCCTGGGCGGCTACCAGTTGATAGCCCCGGAACTCCTGGCCGAGGCAACCCGCCCCGCCTGGGACGCGGTTGAATTCATGACCCGGCGCCACTTCCGTATGGGCCTGGGTTTCATGTTGTCGTGCCCGCCGTTTCCGATGGGCGCCGATCGTCACGACTGTGCGGGCAATTTCGGCCATCCCGGCATGGGCGGGTCGGCCGGCTTCGCCGACCCGGTGCGGCGCATGAGCTTCGCCTACTGCCCGAACCGCATGCTTCCGGTGGCCGATGCCGGCCCCTATGCGAGCGCCCTTATCAATGCCACCTACGAGTGCCTGAAATGACCTATTCAAGACGCGATACGCTGAAATTGCTGACGGTTGCCGCGTTTGCGCCTGCCACCGTGCAATCCCAGGGCTGGCCAGCCCGGCCCCTGCGCATCATCACCCCGTTCGCCGCCGGCGGCGCCACCGACATCTACGCGCGCGGCCTCGCACAGCACTTGCACGGCGTGCTCGGCCAGCCGGTGCTGGTCGACAACCGCCCCGGCGGCAACTTCGCCATCGGCACCGAGGCGGCGGCGAAAGCCGAGCCAGACGGCCACACCATCTTTACCGTCACCAGCTCGCATTCGGTGCTCGAAGCGCTTGGGGTGAATCGAGACAAGTACCAGCTGATGCGCGATTTCGTGCCGGTCGCCACCCTCAACCAGACCACCTGCGTGCTGATGGTCAATCCGCTGGTGCCGGCCACCTCGGTGCGCGAACTCATTGCCTTGTCGAAGGTAAAGCCGAATTCGCTCAACTACGCTTCCACCGGCAACGGCGGCATGCTGCATTTGGCGGGCGAGTTGTTCAAGTTCCTGAGCGGTGCCGACCTTACGCACGTGCCCTACAAGATCGGCAGCGCCGCGCGCGTCGACCTCGTCAGCGGCCGCGTCCAGGTGATGTTCGACACCCTGACCGACGCAGTCGCCAACGTGCGTGCCGGCAAGCTGCGCGCGCTGGCCACCTGCGGTGCGAAACGATCGCCGCTGTTCCCCGACCTGCCGACCATCGCCGAAGCTGGCGTGCCGGGTTACGAATTGCCGGTGCTGATCGGCATCATGGCGCCCAAGGGCACGCCGCGCGCGGCGGTGGAGCGCCTGAACCAGGAGATCGGCAAGATCGTCATGCAGGCCGAGTTGCGCGAGACCTGGTCGAAAATGGGCGCGGAATCCACCGTCATGTCGCCGGAAGAACTTGGACGTGCGCTCAATGCGGAGATCGACAAGTGGGGGCGTCTGATCAAGGCGGCCAAGATCACGGCGGACTGACGGTCCGTCTCACGTCTGCACCGCTCGGCCCTCACTCCGGTGGTACGCATGCGGCATGCGGGGGGGGCCAGCGCTAGAGCCACTCCTCTACAAACACCCCCGTTTTTAGTATGCGTTCTCTAGCGCGCCTGCCTACACTGCGTCCATTGTCAAGCGGCACACCACCACGCAGCAGCACCCGGCGTGAACGGGCTTCCCGCCCAGCCGCACCCCGCAGATCAACCACAGTGAAGGAGCCTCATCATGGCAAGCAAATTCAAGAACCTCAAATCGAAGACCGAAGGCAATCTCAAAGACACCGTGCGCGACTCCGCACAGGAAATCTGGCTGGCCGGCCTCGGCGCATTTTCCAAGGCGCAGGCCGAAGGCACCAAGGTGTTTGAAGCGCTGGTGAAGGAAGGCGTGGGTCTGCAAAAGAAAACCCGCGCTCTCGCTGAAGACAAGCTGGCCGGCATGACCGGCAACGTCGCCAAGGCGGCGAGTCAGTGGACCAAGGCGGCCAACGGCATTTCGGGCAAGGCGCAATCGACCGCCACGGAAACCTGGGACAAGCTGGAGCAGGTGTTTGAAGACCGCGTTGCGCGCGCCCTCACGCGCCTCGGCGTGCCGAGCCAGCGTGAAGTGCAGGCCCTGGCCAAGCGTGTCGAAGAGCTGACCAATGCGATCAACGGTCTGGCACGCAAGCCGGCCGGCGCCGCCGCGGCGAAAAAAGCGCCGGCCAAGAAGGCTTCGCGCAAGTAACGGTTCAAGGCGGAGCGCGCCTGCAGCGATGGCTGCACCGATGCTCCGGGAGCGGCGTGCTGCGTGTGTTGGACGATTTACGCAGCGCGCCGGTCCACACCCGATCCGCGATCCGTGGGGGGCATCCTTGTATGCTGCTCCCTCCCGCATTGGCTGCGCTCCACGGAAAGCGGACCCTGTGTTTGTATTTGGATGGATTGAAACCGGCGCTGCCCTTGCACGCCGGCTTTTTTTTGCCCTGATGACGCATTACTCTCCTGCCTGAGTGCAGCATGCCCACAAAAAAAATCTCTGCAAGCGCCGCCAAGTCCGCGTTCAAGCGTGCCGCGAGACGCTCCAAGGTTGCCCTCGCCATGGCCGGCGGCGGGCCATTGGGCGCGATCTACGAAATCGGCGCACTCACCGCGCTCTCTGAAGCGCTTGAAGGCATTGATCTCAATGCGCTGGACATGTACGTGGGCGTGTCGGCCGGCGGCATCATCGGCGCGGGTCTGGCCAACGGCATCACGCCGCGCGAGATGTGCCGCATGTTCATCGAGTCCGACGAGTCCGAGCAGCCGTTCGATCCCTCCATCCTGACGCAGCCAGCGTTTGCCGAGTATTGGGCGCGCCTGCAACATTTGCCGCCGCTGCTCGCGCGCGCCACCTGGCACTACCTCACCAACCGGCGCGGCCAGGGCATGTTCGAATCTTTTCAGCGCTTGACACGCGCGATCCCGACCGGCGTGTTTTCCAATCAGGGGCTGCTCGATTTTCTGACCCACACCTTCACGCAACCAGGGCGCAGCAACGATTTCCGCACCTTGAAGACCAAGCTGTATCTCGTGGCGACCGATCTTGATTCGGGCACCGCGATTGAATTTGGCGCGCCCGGTTACGACCATGTACCGATTGCGCACGCGGCCGCAGCCAGCTCGGCCCTGCCAGGCTTGTTCCCGCCAGTAGAGATCGATGGCCGCAGTTATCTCGACGGCGCGCTCAAGCGCACGCTGCATGCCTCGGTGGCGTTGAAAGAAGGCGCAGACCTGGTGCTCTGCCTCAATCCCATCGTGCCGTATGACGATCGCCTGGCCGCCGCTGGCGGTGCGCGTCATCTGGTCGAAGGCGGCTTGCCGGCCGTGCTGTCGCAAACCGTGCGCGCGGTGGTGCATTCGCGCATGGAAATCGGCATGCGCCAGTATGCGGATGACTACAGCCACGCTGACGTGCTGCTGTTTCAGCCGCACCGCGCCGATGCTGACCTGTTTTTCACCAACATGTTTTCCTACGCCAGCCGCCGCCGTCTGTGCGAGCATGCTTATCAAAAAACCCGCGCCGATCTTTGGGAGCGCCGCCATGAGTTGCAGCCGGTGCTCGCGCGCCACGGCATTGCACTCAATCTGAATGTACTGAAAGACCGCGGCCTGACCTTGGTGAAAAGCGTGGTGCCGCCAGCGCCTGCCGCGGCGTGGCTGCCGGTGAACGCCATCCTCGCGCGCCTTGCCGGCGGTGTCGAAGACATGGAGCGCTACGTGCGCAATGCGAGGGCGCCAGTGCTATCCTGACGGCATGACCGAGAAGAAGCCCAAGCGCCGCACCCGCGAGCGCATCCTCGAACTGTCGCTCAAGCTCTTCAATGACTTCGGCGAGCCCAATGTCACGACCACGGTGATCGCCGACGAGATGAACATCTCGCCGGGCAATCTCTACTATCACTTCGACAACAAGGACGAGATCGTCAACTCGATCTTTGCCGACTTCGAAAAAGAGATGGACGCCCTGCTCAGCGCCCCGCTGAAGCGCCTGTCGGTCAGTGTTGAAGATGCCTGGCTGTATCTGCACCTGGTGTTTGAGCTGATCTGGAAATACCGCTTCATCTACCGCGATCTCACTGATCTGCTGTCGCGCAATCGCATCATCGAGACCCATTTCAAGCGCATCCTCGGCGAGAGTGAAAAAGTCGCGCTGGCCCTGGCCGGCGGCATGCGCCACGCCGGGCAGCTCGATGCCAGCGATGGCCAGATCAAGGCCCTCGCGACCAACATGGTGCTCGTTGCCACCTATTGGCTCAACTTCGAATACGTGCAGGAGCCGCGCAAGCCGATCGACAGCGCGGCAATGGGGCGCGGCGCGTATCAAATGATGAGCATGGTCGCGCCGTATCTGAAGGGCGATGCGCGCCTGCTGTTTGAAAAGCTTGCCGCACAGTATCAATCCTGACATGACACTCTGACCTGCCGCAATCTGCGGCATTTTTTTTACGCGCATTTTCACAAGGAGACCAGCATGGCAAAAAAATGGGCAGACTTTCCTTACGCCGACAAAGCCTACGAATACAGCGCGGCGAGCCTCAAAAAATCCTGGGATCGTCTGCACAAAGGGGATTGCGAGCCGTTGCCCAAAGAGGGGAAAGCGCTCGACGCCTGGATCGCCTATCACGCCGGGCGCTTTGAAGACGCCGTCGAACTCGGCCTCGCTGCCGGCGACGCCGGCATCAACGCCGCCAACAAGGCCGCCTGCATCTACGGCACCTATCTCGAAGAAGACGACAAGAAGAAACTGAAAATCTTCGAGGAAGCCGCCGCGCGCGCCGAGAAGCTGCAAAAGACCGATCCGAAAAACGCCAACGCCTTCTACCTGCACGCCTTCGCCCTCGGGCGCTTCGCGCAAGGCATCTCGATTGTCAAAGCGCTCAAGGACGGCATCGGCACCAAGGTGAAAAATTCGCTCGACAACGCCCTCAAGCTCGCGCCCAAACACGCCGACGCCCACATCGCGCTCGGTGCCTATCACGCCGAAATCATCGACTCGGTCGGCGCGATGCTCGGTGGCCTCACCTACGGCGCGAAAAAAGACATTGGTGAAGACATGTTCACCAAGGCCTTGAAGCTCAACCCCGACTCGGCGATTGCGCGCATCGAAATGGCCAACGGCCTCATCATGCTGCACGGCAAATCAAAGGTGAAGGATGCCGAAAAGCTCTACGCAGAAGCCGCCAAGTTCAAGGCGCTGGACGCGATGGAGCGGCTGGACGTGGAGCAGGCCAAGGCGGAGCTGGAGTGAAAACCCTTCTGACGGCGCTGGCGGCGCAGGTGGCTCTGGCAGCGGCGAGCTTTGGCAGTGCCGCGCACGCGCAGAACTACCCGAACCGCCCGATCAAATTCATCATCCCGTTCCCGCCCGGCGGTGGACTCGATCACACCGCGCGCACCATCGGGCCCAGGATGCAGGAGGCGCTCGGCCAGCCGCTGGTGATTGAAAACAAGGCGGGCGCAGCCGGCATCGTTGGCGCGGAGTATGCGAAGAACCAGCCCGCCGATGGCTACACGATTTTTCTCGGCAACACCGGCACCATGGGTCTTTACCCGGCACTGTACGAAAAGCTGCCGTACGACGCGCGCAAGGATTTCGCGCCGGTGGGCCAACTGATCTCCAACACGCTGGTCGCGGTGATCAACGCGCAAGTGCCGGCCGCGACGCTCGGTGAATTCATCGCGTGGGCCAAACGCAATCCGGGCAAGGTGTCCTACGCCTCCGGCGGCAGCGGTGCCATCACCCATCTGGCCGGCGAGATGTTGAAGGTGCAGGCCGGCATCGACATGCTGCACGTGCCGTACAAAGGCAGCGCACCGGCCGTCACCGACTTGATCGGCGGGCAAGTACATCTGTTGATCGATGTGGCGGCGGTGTCGCAACAGCACGTCAAATCAGGCAAGTTGAAAGCGCTCGCGGTGACCAGCGCGCGCCGCAACGCCGGCTTTCCCGACTTGCCGACCTTTGATGAGGCCGGTCTCAAGGGATTTCAGGCGATTGGCTGGCAGGGCATTTTGCTGCCCGCAGGCGCGCCCAAAGAAGCCATTGCCAAACTCGCTGACGCGATTCAGAAGACGATGGCAGACGCCGGTGTGCGCGAGAAATTTCAGGCAGTCGGGTCAGAAGCGACGCCCACCACGCCGGAAGCTTTCGGCGCGTTCATCGACGCCGAGATCGGCAAATGGGCGCGCATTGGCAAGGCGGCCAACGTCAAGATTGAGTGAACTGGCCGACGGGCATCGGACTGCTAGCCGCTCTGGGAGCCATTCCTGGAGCCATGGAGGCTGAAAGTGGCTTCTGGAGCGCTTCTCCGGCTGGTTGATGCGCGGCTACATCCTCAGCAGGATTTTCCCAAAGTGTGCATTGGCGCGCATGTGCTGTTGTGCGGCCTCGGCTTCATCGAGCGCAAAGGTGCGGTCGATCGGCAATTGCAATGTGCCCGCCGCGATGTCGTCCCATAAATCGGCAGCCATCTTGCGTGTGAGTTCGCGCACTTCATCGAGTGAGCGCGAGCGGAAGGTCACGCCAATGAAGTGGATGCGTTTCAAGGCATGCACGCCGAAGTCGATCTCCGCAGCATTGCCACCGAGGCGGCCGACATTGACGATGCGCGCGAGGGTGGCGCAGGCCTTCATGCTCTGCGCCACGGTCTTGCCCGAGACCTGATCGACCACCACGTTGACGCCCTTGCCGCCGGTGGCCTTGAGCACTTCGTCGGGCCAGGCATCGTTGCCGGTGTCGATGGCCATATCGGCGCCAAACTCCTGGAAGCGCGCGCGGTGCGCGGCGTTGCGTGAGGAACCGATCACAAATTTCGCGCCCTTGAGTTTGGCGATCTGCAGGCCCATCAAGCCGACGCCGGCGCTCGCGCCCTGGATCAGCACGGCGTCGCCTGCCTGCATGGCACCGTTGACGATGAGGGCATCGTGCATGGTCTGCAGGGCGAGCATGGCGACGGCCGCTTGCTCGTCTCCGAGCGCCGCCGGGGCCGGCAACACGCGGCCCCAGTCAGTCACCGCGTATTCGGCATAGCCGCCCGTGCCCGGCCCGGAGCACATCACACGGTCGCCCGCCTTGGTGTTTTTCACCTCGGCTCCGACCGCCACCACGTCGCCGCACCAGTCCATGCCGGGAATGCTTGGCGGGCCGCCGGCCGGGCGTGCGGTGTGCATCAGATCGGCGCGGTTGAGGCCGCAGTAGCGCAGCTTGCACAGCACTTCGTTGGGCTGCGGTGTGGGACGTGGCACTTCGCGGAGGTCAAGTGTGCCGCCGGTGGTGACGGCGGCTTTCATCGTGGTTTCAGACATGTTGGATTTCCCCGTGTGAAAGTGCGGCGCGCGGTTGGCGCGAATGAAATAGGTTCGGGCGTTCTTGGCAAGTGCCATCGCCACAATCTGCATCGCCTGGCCGCCGCGCAGGGTACACCTGCGGCCGCTGCTTGGCAGGCCAGCGTATCAGATCAGCGCGTCAGAGCAGCGTGGCGGCGTAGACCATCCAGTCGCCCGTTGCAATCTGGCGCGTGAGCGGCGTGGTGGCCGGGTTGGCGGTGTAGAGCGTGACTTCGACGGTGGCTGTGGCGGCAGCGCCCACTGTCTCCACCTGCGTGGTGACTTTGAAGTAAGCGCCATCGGGCCGCTGCGGCGTGACCGGGTTTTCGAGCGCATCGAGCGTGGGCCACGCGTGCGGCGGCACGGCGTAGATTTCGCCGGAGACCCAGCCTGCGGTGGCGTCAAGCACCAGTGAAGGCCAGCGCCCGTTCACATCGTAGAGCCGGCCACGCACGCGCGCGGCGGTGACGAAGCGCGCGTCCGGTGCGATGCGCGCGATGTCGTTGCTGCCGCCGCGCCGCAGGGTGCCGTAGACCAACAGCGCTGAAGTCTTACCTCCTGGCACCTGCGAGCAGGCCTTTCTTTTTCATGCGCGGCATGGGTGGAGCGGGAACGGGCGCGCCGCCTGCTCGGTCCGCCGCCGTGGTTGATGCGCTGCTGTCCGCCTCCACGGCAAGGTCCTTGAGACGCATCACATGCGGTGCGGGCTTTGTTTTTTTCGTTGGTTTGTCTTTGGCAGGTGGCCTGTAAGCCTTGGTGGAAGCGGGTGTTGAAGGTATGTCGTCTGAAATGCTTGGTGGGAGCGGTTCCTCAGTCGGTGTTCTTTTCACCGGCGCCTCGATGCCCTCCGGAAGCACGCCTTCGAGCAGCAGCCAATACACCAGCTTCTCGAATTCGGGCGCGAAGCGATTGACGATGGCTTGCGGATTGTCCACAAACTTGTGGTCGGTGACCAGACCGAACTGCACCTGGCCGTTGTACGAGAGGATCGACACGCCGATGCCGATGTCACCCGACTGCGGCACCCAGAACATCTGCTGCGCGAGCCGTGCGCCAGCCATGTGCAGCGCCTGCTGCGGGCCGGGCACATTGGTCATCACGGCCGAGCCTTTGGACGAAAACATGTCGAGCACCTGCTTCTGGATCGTGCGCGGCAAAAACCCGACGGTGCCGAGAATGCCCATCGACAGCGCCGCCTGATACGAACTCTTCAATTCATCCATGCGGCGCTTGACGTCATACAAACGCACGAAGGGGTTTTCGATGCCGACTGGCAGCACCAGCGCAACGAGGCCGAAGTGATTGCCGAGTTTGTGCTCGGCACCGCGCGGGCGCAGATTGACCGGCACAAAGCCGCGCACTTCAATGCCCTCGGTGTCGTCGCCCTTTTCCGCGAGATAACTGCGCATCGCGCCCGCCACACTCGCCAGCAGAATGTCGTTCACTGACACGCCCAACACCTTGCACACCGCCTTGATGTCGGCAAGCGGCAGCGGCGCGCTCCACGCCACGTGCTTGACGGCAGAGGGCGTGCCCTTAAACCGCGTGTGCGAATCATTGGGCATCGTCGCCAGCTCGGCAATCTCGGCGGTGACCGCAGCGGCGATCTTTGCGTAGTCGGCAAATTTTTCCGGGTTGGACATCATGTCCATGTAGCGCGAGGCGACGCCGCCCGAGACCGCCAGTGCCTTGCTGGCGGCGTCGGACAGCGGCGCGAAAAACTGCTCCATCGGGTCCATCTCCGCACGTGCAGCACGCCGGGCTTCGCGCTTTTCACGGGTGCGGCGCAGGCCGTCGGGCTCCTCGCCCTCTTCGGGCGCATCAGGCGCTTCGTCGAACAGCGAATACATCACGCCGATCAATGCAATGCCGTCGGCGATGCAATGGTGGATGCGGATGATCAGCGCGTGACCCACGACGCCATCACCTTCGTAGCGCTCGACCACCGTCATGTGCCACAGCGGCTTGTTGAAGTCGAGCGACTGCGTGGTGAGCGCGGCGACGTATTGCTCCAGCGCCTCCTTGTTGCTGGTGCCGGCTGCGTACGCGCCGGCCAGGTTCACCACATGCACATGATTGCCGATGTCGAAATGCTCATCGTGTACCCAGTAGGCTCCAGAGGGATCTTGCAGCACCCGCTGGCGAAACCGGGCGTAACGCGACAGCCGCGCCTCCAGCGTGCGCTTGATGCGCGCCACGTCGGCCGTGCCATCAAACATCATCACGCCGACGATCATCATCAGATTGACCGGCGTATCCATGCGCAGCCACGCCGTGTCGACGCTCGACATGCGCTCGCGGTTTTTCATCTCCTCGATCTTGCCGAGCGCATTGCCGGCCAGCTTGTCGAGCGGCAGACGGTCGAGGGGAAGAAACTGCGCGAGCTTGTCCAGCGGCAGATTGCCGGCCAGCTTCATCAGTTGGTCGAACGCGGTCATGGCGCATCTCCGGAGATCTTGCTTTTCAGGATGGTAGCTGATGTACCGCCGGTTCGGGCTAGAATTCCCGCAGCAGTCACCCCTTACCCAACGCCACAGGAGCGCATCATGGCCGACCTCAAAGCCGCATTCGAAAAAGCCGTCAAGGAATCCAAAGAGCTTCCCGAAAAGCCGGACAACCAAACACTGCTGCAAATCTACGGCTTGTACAAGCAGTCCACCGAAGGGGACAACGGCGGCAAGCGCCCCGGCTTTACCGACATGGTCGGGCGCATGAAGTTCGACGCGTGGGCTGAACTCAAAGGCAAAAGTACTGACGAGGCGATGCAGGAATACATTGATCTGATCGAGTCGCTCAAAGACTGATCGAATCGACCGACGGGTGGGGCACGGAATGGTCTTCACGACGAACGGCGCACCGCGTGATTGCTTCAGTCTCACTTGCCGCAATGGCGCGCGCAGAAATGGGTCAACGATGATGATTGCTCCGGCGCGGCACCGTACCCAACTCGTTCTGTGGCTTCTGCTGTTTCTGCACGCTTGGATAGGCGCATCTGTCACCGCGCTCGCGCAGGACTACCCGAACAAAACCATCCGCATCGTCGTCCCCACCGCGCCCGGTGGCGGCTACGACTTGGTCGGTCGGCTCATGGCGGACAAGATGCAGCCGCTGCTCGGCCAGCCTGTCGTGGTCGAGAACCGCACCGGCGCCGGCACGCTAGTGGGCACGCAGTCAGTAGCGACCGGGCCCGCCGACGGCTACACGCTCGTGGTGGGCGGCCTCGCCAACATGGCCTTCAACCCTGGCCTCTACAAAGACCCGCGCTACGACCCGGCGGTAGACTTCACCCCGGTCGCGCTGATGGGCGTGTTCACTTACACGCTGATCGGGCGCAAAGACTTGCCGTACAACACGTTGGGCGAAGTGCTCGCCTACGCGCGCGCCAATCCGGGCAAGCTCACCATCGCCTCAGCCGGCACCGGCACCGGCCAGCATGTAGCGGCGCTGATGCTCAAGAATCTCGCCAGGGTGGAGATCACGGAGGTACCGTACAAGGGCGCGCAGGCGGCCTATACCGACGTGATGGGCGGTCGTGTTGATCTTTTTTTCGACAACACCACCACCGCACAACCGTTTGTCGAAAGCGGGCGCGTCAAGGCCTTCGCCACCTCGGGTGCCGCACGCGATGCCTTGATGCCCAACCTGCCCACTGCGCAGGAAGCCGGTGTCGAGGCGCTCGTGCTCGATAGCTGGATTGGCTTGTTTGCTCCCGCCAAAATACCGGCCCCCGCGCTCGACAGACTGCGCAATGCGTTTGCCAGGGTGATGCAAGCACCAGACTTGCGCAAGCGCCTCGAAGGCAACGGCTGGCGCTTCCTCGACATGGCACCAAAAGAGACCGAAAGTTTTGTGCGCGCCGAAGCCGCCAAGTGGCCGGTGTTTTTCCGGCAGGCGGGGATCAAGCCGGAGTAGTCGTGATTGCTGCAGCGTCACAGTGCTGCGCTGCTACGCCAGGGTGCCACGGTGTTCCGACGCTGCGCTGACAGCGCGTTGACCACGCCGGAGATAGCGGCGAGCAGTGGGGATGCCGCCGCCACCTTGGCGCCAGAATTGATCGCCACGAATCAATAAACCGCAGGCCGCTGTGCCCGCGGCGCCGCGCATGCTGTGCCTCTCCAATAGGCAGAGGGGTGCAACGTGCGATTTCCATTCTTGGCCAAACTCACCGCCGTGGCTGGCGTGACCTTGCTGGTGCTCGTGCCGCTGGCGGCTACGCGCGGCAAAATTGAAGAGCGGCAGCGTTTGTCCAACGACGCGCGGCTGTCGATTGCGGAGTCTTCAGCAGGGGAGCAGCGGGTGATTGCGCCGGTGCTGCGCTTAAGTTGTATTGAGTCGTATACGCACGAAAGCACTGTGAGCGTGAATGGCCGCGATCAGATCAAGCGCGAGGCCAGGGAGCGTGAATGTCCTGCTGTCACCATCGCACCCGCACTGGTGGAGGCCACCGGCCGCATCGATCTTGAAGCCGCGCCGCGCTATCGCGGCCTTTATCGCGTGCGCCTTTATCGTGCGGCGCTCAAATTCAAAGGGCGCTTTGATGTTCCGGAGGCGCCCGAGCAGAAACCTGATTCGGTACGGCGCTTTGATCAAGCAAGGCTGGTGTTGTCAATTGCCGACGCACGCGGCGTCAAGAACGCGCCGAAACTGGCGCTCAATGGCAGCGGCGTTGACTTCACACCAGGCACCGGTGACGCGGCGTTGGGGCAGGGCCTCTCCGCGCCTTTGGGTGCGGCAACGGCACTCGGGCGCGATGCGGTGTTTGCGTTTGATCTGGAGCTGGCAGGCATGGAGCGCTTCAGTTTTGCGCCGTTTGCCAAGCAGGCCATCATCAAGCTCGCGTCGAACTGGCCCGCGCCCAGCTTCAACGGCAAGTTCTTGCCTGATGCGCGCAACGTGACCGAAGAGGGTTTCACGGCGGAGTGGCGCATCAACGAGTTTGCGTCGGGCGGTGAAGCGGCCCTGCGCGACTGGCTGGCGCGTCCGCGCAACAACGAGGCCAATGCCCCACCCGGTCACGCGTTGCTCAATCCTCCGCCGGCACTGGGCATCAATTTGATCGAGCCGGTCAATCTGTATTTGCAGTCCTACCGTGCGGCCGAGTACGGCTTTTTGTTCGTCGGCCTCACATTTTTACTCGTACTCGCCTTTGAGATTGCTGGCGTGGCGCGTGTGCATCCGGTGCAATACAGCTTTGTCGGTCTCGCGCTCGCCGTGTTCTTTTTGCTCCTGATCGCGCTGGCCGAACATATCGGCTTCTTGCGTGCTTACGCGGCAGCGGCGGCGGCTTGCGTCAGCTTGGTCACCTGGTATGCCGTTGGCATGCTGGCCAGCGTGCGGCGCGGCCTGGCGGTGGGCGCATCCTCCGCACTGTTGTTCGCGGTATTGCACACGTTGTTGCGCAGCGAGGACTACGCCTTGCTGATGGGCGCACTGCTGGTGTTCGCCGTGCTCGCAGCGATGATGCTGACGACGCGGCGCATGGATTGGTATGGGCTGGGGGAGAAACTGGGCAGCCGCGTCGTCGCGCCAATGACAGCATCAATGGTTGCGGCCCCCGCACATGCCACGCCCGGTGCCACGCCAGCCACAGCGCGTGCGGCTGTTCCACCGAAAGCGCCCGGAGCCGTCTGATCTCTGTGTGGAAAAGCCTGGAGAACCGCTTTGCAAGCGGCTCTCCAGGCTTTTGGCATGCCGGCACCGCGCCGTCTTAGCGCGCTTCCTGCTTCACCGCCGCAACCGCCATGCGATCTACCAGCCCCGGCGCAATGAGCTTGAGCCACATGCCGAGGCGTGCCTTGGGCGTCATCACCAGCTCGCGGCGGCGCGTGGCGAGGGCTTGCACGATCTGGCGCGCGCACTCTTCGACGCTCATGGCGTCATCGTCTTTGAGGCTGGATTTGCCGGCCGGTTTGCCATCCGGCCCATAGCCGTGAATGCGGATGTTGGTGGCGACCACGCCGGGGAAGATCACCGTGACATCGACCCCGCTGCCGATGAGTTCGGTGCGCAGCGCTTCGAAGAAACCGGCTTGCGCGAATTTGGAGGGTGAATACGCGGTGCGTCCCGGCACGCCGACTTTGCCGGCCAGACTGGACACCCCGGCGACCAACCCTTTGGAGGCACGCAGCGCCGGCAGCGCCGCATGGGTACACCAGAGCGAGCCCATGTAGTTGATGCGCATCATGTCTTCGTACCACTTGAAGTCAGTGACGTCATCGAACAGCGCGTGACCCGAAACGCCGGCATTGTTGACGAGGATGTCGATGCGGCCATATGTGTCGAGCGCTGTCTGCGCGAGGGCGCGGCAATCAGCTTCGACGCCGACGTCACAGCGCACGGCGATGGCTTGGGCGCCCAGCTGTACGCACTGCTGCACGACTTGGCTCTGCACCGCAAGGCGGCGCGCGGCGAGAACCAGTTGCGGTTTGTGCGGGCTGAGCTGGCGCGCCAGCTCGGCGCCGATGCCTTCGGATGCGCCCGTGATGATGATGACCTTGCCGCTGATCGACATGCTGCCGCGCGCCGTGCCCTGCGTGTGTCTTAGGCGCGTCTCAGGCTGCTACAACCCGCTTCTTGATGATCGCGGTGATCACATTGCCAATCGCGTCGAAGTCGCACTCACCTTCATACGGCACGGTGATGTGGCGCATGCCCTTGCCCTTGCCTTCGATGCACTTGAACCTGCGTGCGAGTACGCCGCCTTCCCACAATTTCAATTCGATGCTCTCGGCGTTGGGCACGATGGAGATCAGGTTGCGCCCGCGCGAATAGACCGGCGTACCCCATTTGACTGTTTCGACCACGCCGGGGTCGGCCTTGAGGATCATCAAGCGCAGGCGCTGTACGGCGGGCTGGTGCTTGTAGGGCAGGCCGGCAATGACGCTCTCAACAGTTTGCATGGCGGTCCTTTCAGGCTGCGGCGCGCGCCGCAGCAGTGTGCGCTGCGCGCTCGCCGGCACTGGCGTGTGCGGCGGTGATGGAGGCGGAAGACGCGGCGGTCATCGCGTTGGCCGTGTCCGCGCGTTGTGCAGTGGCCAGTATGGCGCGATCAAAATCTTGCGAGAAGTGATCGACCTTGACCACTTCGGCGCGCAAACGCTCGAAGCGCGCGAGGTGCGCAGCCTCGGCGGTGCTGATAATGTGGGCGTCAACGGCGGCTTGCATGGTCGTATTGTGCGCCATTTGCGGCAGGCGCCCGTCCTTCTGCGCCACCCGTATTTTGGCGTCCACCGCCTCCGCGCCAGGAGCCGCTCCCAGAGCGGCTTCCAGGGTCGCGAGCGGTTCTGCGGGGATATCCTCGTTGGCCCCCGCACGCGGCAGATACATGCCGGCAGTGAGGCGCTCGCGGCCGCGGTGGGTGTCGGTCGAAGGCTCGATCAACATGCGCGCAGCGTTGCGGCCGAGGTCGTCGGACGGCACATGGAACATCGAGCCGAACGGATAGATCACACGGCGCAGGCACCAGCCAACGAACTTGTTCGGATAGTTGGAGATCACGCCATACATCGCGGTCTGCGCCTTGTAAAGCGCATCCCAGATCGCCCAGTGCAGCAGCGGCGCATCGGCAGCATTGCGGCCCTGGCCCTCGTAGCGCTTGAGTGCGGCCGAGCACATATACATCTGCGAGAGGATATCGCCGAGACGCGCCGAGAGCTTTTCGCGGCGTTTGAGTCCGCCGCCCATGACCAGCATCGAGACATCTGACAAAAATGCAAAGCTCGCCGACATGCGCGTCAGTTGCTGGTAGTACCGGCGCGTGCGCGGATCAATCGCTTGGGGCGTGCGCACGAAGTGTGAGCCGGTCAGACCCATCACCAGGGTGCGCGCAAAGTTGGAGATGGCAAAGCGGATGTGGCCGAACAGTGCGGCGTCGAACAGGGCCGAGGCCCTGGCGTGATCGGCCTCGCGCGTCGCTTCGATTTCCTTCAACACAAACGGATGACAGCGGATCGCGCCCTGGCCAAACACGATCAGCGAGCGCGTCAGAATGTTTGCGCCTTCGACGGTGATGCCGATCGGCACCTGCTCGTAGGCGCGTCCCATCAGGTTGTTCGGCCCGAGCATGATGCCCTTGCCGCCAAGAATGTCCATCGCGTCGATGATGACGTGGCGGCATACCTCGGTGACATGCAGTTTGGCAATCGCCGACGCCACGGCGGGCTTCTCGCCAAGATCGACGGCAGACGCGGTCATGATGCGCGTCGCGTCCATCATGTAGGTGGAGGCAGCGATGCGCGTGAGCGCTTCTTCCACGCCTTCAAATTTGCCAATCGGCGTCTTGAACTGGCTGCGCACCCGCGCATAGGCGCCGACCGAGCGCGCAGCAAGTTTGGCGAAGCCGGTCGAGAGCGAGGGCAGCGAAATCGAGCGCCCGGCCGCGAGGCACTCCATCAGCATGCGCCAGCCTTGCCCGGCCATTTGCGGGCCGCCAATGATCCAGTCGAGCGGCATGAAGACATCGCTGCCCCAGTTCGGGCCATTCTGAAACGTGGCGTTGAGCGGCCAGTGGCGGCGACCGATGTTGACGCCGGCGGTGTGCGTGGGCACCAGGGCGCAGGTGATGCCGAGGTCTTCACGGTTGCCAAAGTGCGTGCCGAACTGCGCATCAAGCTGCGCGCCAAGCAAATGATCCGGGTCGTGCAACTTGAACGCGAGACCGAGCACGGTGCAGATCGGCCCGAGCGTGATGTAACGCTTGTCCCAGGTCACGCGCATGCCGAGAATCTCTTTGCCTTCCCACATGCCCTTGCACACGATGCCCACATCGGGTATCGCTGCAGCATCCGACCCGGCCATCGGATTGGTGAGTGCAAAGGCAGGCACGTCGATGCCCTTGGCCAGGCGCGGCAGGTAATAACTTTTTTGCGCGTCGGTGCCGTAGTGAATCAGCAACTCGGCCGGCCCCAGCGAATTGGGCACCATCACCGACACCGCCAGCGTGCACGAGCGCGAGCCTAGCTTCATTACCACTTGCGAATGCAGATAGGCGGAGAACTCCAGTCCGCCATACTGCTTCGGAATAATCATGCCAAGGAAACCCTTGTCCTTGACGAACTGCCACACAGGCGGCGGCAAGTCCTGATACACGTGCGCGGTTTCCCAGTCAGTCACCATCGCGCACAGTTGCTCGACTTCATTGTCGAGAAAAGAAATCTCGGCTGGCGACAAGCGCGGCTGCGGGTAAGCGTGCAGCACGTTCCAGTCGGGTTTGCCGGAAAACAGCTCACCTTCCCACCACACCGTGCCCGCGTCAATCGCCTCCTGCTCGGTCTGCGACATCGGCGGCAGGATCTTGCGGTAGATCGCCAGCAGCGGGTTGGAGATCAGCGCGCGGCGCAGTGCGGGTACGTTGAGCACAGCGGCAATTGTGACAAAGACCGCGATGGCCGCAATCATCACCGTGAGCGAAAACACCGGCGCAAACCATGCCAGTGCCACCAGCAGGGCGCCGCATGCGGCTGTCCATGCAAGGCCAGGTGCGTTCACGTAAGCGAGCGCGAGTGACGTGCCAAGCGCGATTGCAACGATCCACCACATCATGATTTCCCCCCGTGTTCCCGGACCATCCTATTCCGGGCCAAAGACGCTGCGTGCCTATCGCGCCTTGTTCTCGCGAGTTGGCGACAGTCCATGCTACGCCTAAACTGTTCAAAGGCTCAAGCGCGCTGCAGCCCCTGTTTCCGCCACAGGCGTTCCCATAGGCAGGGGCTGGATGGTGAAGGCTATGCCCCGTGATGTTAAAATGACATCAAATTGCCATCACTCTGGAGCAGCGTCATGCCTTCCCTCACCCTGCGCAACATCCCCGATCCGATCTACGAAAAGCTCAAAGCGCTGGCCGGGCAAAACCGGCGCTCGCTCAACAGCGAGGCGCTGACGCGGCTCGAAGAGAGTATCGCCGCGCCGCGCCCGAATGTGCAGGCACACATTGAGCGCGTGCGTGACCTGCGCAAAATGTACAAAGGCCCGGCGCTGACGCCGGAAGCGATGGAGGCGGCGATCAATCACGGGCGCCGCCTATGATCGTGGCCGATACCAATGTCCTGCTGTATCACTACACCTCGGCGGATTTCGGCAAATTGACGGCGGCACTGTTGATGCAGGATGCCGATTGGCATGCGCCGCTGCTGTGGCGCAGCGAATTCCGTAACGGGCTGGCAACCTTCATGCGCGCCGGCTACCTGAGTGTCAGGCAGTCTGCGCTGCATTTTGAGCACGCTGCCCTGTTCATGCAGGGGCGCGAGCACGAACCCGATGCTGCACGCGTGCTGGAACTGGCCGCGCAATCGGGCTGCACCGCCTATGACTGCGAGTATGTCGACATAGCAGAGCGCCTGGCTGCGCCGCTGATTACCGCTGACAAGAAACTGATCAAGGCGTTTCCGGCCATTTGCCGGGCGCTTGGCCATTGAGTCCCTGAGTTCATGCGCCGCTTCGCTTCTCCATCTGAACCTAGTCCGCCAACCGGCAAAGCCGGCGCGTCCGGTACGAGCAAAACCGGCTGGGAAACGCTCGCCACGCTGATTCCGTATCTGTGGGAATACCGCGGCCGCGTGCTGCTGGCACTCACGTTTTTGCTGTCGGCCAAACTCGCCAATGTCAGCGTGCCGCTGATCATGAAAGAGATTGTCGATGCGCTGTCGATCAATCTGACGGACCCGCGCGCGGTGGTCGTGTTGCCCGCCGCGATGCTGGTCGCCTACGGCCTGCTGCGCATCTGCACCACGCTGTTCACCGAGTTGCGCGAGTTTGTGTTCGCCAAAGTGACGCAATCTGCGGTGCGGCGCATTTCACTGCAGGTATTCCGCCATCTGCATTCGCTCTCCTTGCGCTTTCATCTGGAGCGCCAGACCGGCGGCATGACGCGCGACATCGAGCGCGGCTCGCGCGGCGTCTCGTCGCTGGTGTCGTACACGCTCTACAGCATCCTGCCGACGCTGGTCGAGATCACGCTGGTGCTGTCGATCCTGGCGGCGAAATATGAAATCTGGTTTACCGGCATCACCGTGGTGGCGCTGGCCAGTTACATCACCTGGTCGGTTGCGGTCACCGAGTGGCGCACCAACTTCCGCCGCGTGTCGAACGAGCTCGACTCCAAGGCCAACGTCAAGGCCATCGACTCGCTGCTCAATTACGAGACGGTGAAGTATTTCGGCAACGAGGAATACGAAGCCAAACGCTACGACGCGAGCATGGCCAACTGGGAGACGGCCGCTGTCAAGACGCAGACCTCGCTCTCGCTGCTCAACACCGGCCAGAGCATCATCATCGCCTGTGCGGTCACCGCCATCATGTGGCGCGCCACGCTTGGTGTGGTCAACGGCACCATGACGCTGGGCGATCTGGTGCTGGTCAATGCGTTCATGTTCCAGCTTTACATTCCGCTCAATTTTCTCGGTGTGCTGTACCGGGAGATCAAGCAAAGCCTGGCTGACATGGAGCGCATGTTCACGCTCCTGGATCAGCATCGTGAAGTGGCAGACCGATCGGCCGCGCCGGCGCTGGCGCTTGGCGCAACGGGTTCCCCTGCGGGAGCGACCGACAGTGCCACCATCCACTTCGAGCATGTCAATTTCAGCTACGAGAGCAATCGCCAGATTTTGTTTGATGTCGATTTTGAAGTGCCGGCCGGCAAGACGGTGGCGGTGGTGGGCCATAGTGGCTCGGGCAAATCGACATTGGCGCGCCTGCTGTTCCGCTTTTACGACGTGAACAGTGACAGCGCGGACGGAACGGGTGTGGGCGGGCGCGTGTTGATCAGCGGCCAGGATATCCGCGACATCACGCAATCGTCACTGCGCGGGGCCATCGGCATCGTGCCGCAAGACACGGTGCTGTTCAATGACACCATCTACTACAACATCGCCTACGGCAACACCAATGCGCCGCGCGAGGAGGTGATCGCCGCCGCGCGCGCCGCCTCGATTCACGATTTTGTCGAGACCCTGCCGCTGGGTTACGACACCATGGTCGGCGAACGCGGTCTCAAACTCTCGGGTGGTGAAAAGCAGCGCGTCGCGATTGCCCGCGCCATATTGAAGAACCCCGCGATCCTCATTTTTGACGAAGCCACCTCCGCTCTCGACTCCAAAACCGAGAAGGCGATTCAGGGCGAACTCAAGCGCATCGCCGAGAACCGCACCACGCTGGTGATTGCGCATCGCCTCTCCACCATTGCCGACGCGCACCGCATCATCGTGATGGACCACGGGCGTGTCATCGAGAGCGGCGCCCACAATGACTTGCTTGACCGCAACGGTGCCTACGCGCAGATGTGGGCCTTGCAGCAGCAGGAAGAAGCCGAGGCCGGGCAAGGGGAGGCTGTGCAGGAGGGGCAGCGGGCTGCCCCGCTGGCCTCGACCTTGCGCGTGGCCGCATGAACACACTGGCCGGTCCGAAGCCGGCCTGCGGCTGGCTCACAGCGGTCGCTGCTGCCGCGCTCGCAGTGGCTGCCACATTCCAGCCGGTCGCCGGGCAAACGCCCGTGATTGCCGCTGAGCCGTCCGCCAACGACACGCCCGCGGCGGGTGAAGCGGGCAGCGGGTTTCAACCCCATCCTGCGGCGCGCGCCAAACATTTCATGGCCGCTACCGCCAACCGTCATGCTACCAACGCCGCGTTCGAAATGCTCAAGTCCGGTGGCAGCGCCATTGACGCCGCGATTGCTGCGCAACTGGTGCTCGGCCTCACGGAGCCCCAATCGTCAGGCATTGGCGGCGGCGCGTTCATTCTGCATTTCGATGCAAGCCATGGCGCCGGCAGCGACGCCCGAAGCGGCAATCGCGCGGCATCCGTACGCGCCTACGATGGCCGCGAGACTGCGCCCGCCGCCGCCAAAGCAGACCGTTTCACCGGTGCTGATGGCAAGCTGCTCTCCTACGCCTCGGCGGTCGGCAGCGGGCTCTCGGTTGGCGTACCCGGCGCCTTGCGCGTGATGGAGCTTGCGCACAAGCAGCACGGCAAGCTGCCGTGGGCGCGGCTGTTCGAGCCGGCCATCAACATCGCGCTGTCGGGTTTCGCTGTCTCGCCGCGTCTGCACACCCTGCTGGCGCGTGACCCGCTGTTGCGCGGCGATGCCACCGCTGCGGATTATTTTTACGAGATTGATGCCAGCTCGCACCCCGCCGCGCGACGGCCTGCACGCCCGGTCGGTACCGTGTTGCGCAACCCCGCCTACGCCGCCACGCTGCGCACCATTGCACGCGAAGGAGCGGATGCGTTCTATCGCGGCGATATGGCGCGCGACATCGTGGCCGCCGTGCGTGCACATGAGCGCCCCGGCGATCTCAGCGAAGCTGACCTCGCTGGCTATACCGCCAGGGAGCGTGTGCCGGTCTGTGGCCACTATCGCAGCAAGCGGATTTGCGGCATGCCGCCGCCAAGCTCGGGCGGCATCGCAGTGCTTGCCCTGCTTGGCATGATCGAGCGCTTCGACATGGCTTCGTTGCGCCCCGACTCCCTCCAGGCCGTGCATCTGTTTGCCGAAGCAGGCCGCCTCACCTTTGCCGACCGCGATCACTTCATTGCCGATCCCGACATGGCGCGCGTGCCGGTGGCCGGTTTGCTTGATGCGACGTATCTCATGTCACGCAGCGCCCTCATCAAAACGGATCGTTCGATGGGCCTCGCAGCGCACGGCATGCCGCCGGGCGTCACCACTGCGTTCGGCCCAGATGCGACCGCTGAAGCCGAAGGCACCAGCCACCTATCCATCGTTGACGCCGCGGGCAACGCCGTCGCCATGACGACCACCATCGAGTCTGCGTTTGGCGCACGCATCATGGTGCGCGGTTTTTTGCTCAACAACCAGCTGACTGATTTTTCGTGGATCGAGAGCGGTGGTGAACCAGGCAACCCGGCTGCTGCCAATGCCGTGGCCGGCGGCAAACGCCCACGCAGCGCGATGGCCCCCACTTTTGTGTTCACGCCGGCATTGACCACGGCGTCAGGCGCAACCAGTGCATCGACCTTAGTAACCGCTCCGGTAACCGCTCCGGTAACCGCGCCGGTGGCAGCGACCGCAGCAGCAACGGCAAACGCGCCGCGCGGCGCAGAGCGCCTTGAATTCGTACTGGGCACACCCGGCGGTCCACCGATCATCAACTACGTCGCCAAGGCGCTGGTCGGCTTGATCGACTGGAAGCTGCCGCTCGCCGAGACCTTCGCCCTGCCGCACTACGGCAACCGCAATCGCGCCACCGAAATCGAAAAAGGCACACGCATCGAAGCACTTGCGCAGCCCCTCAGGGCGCTGGGGCATGAAATCAGCATCGGTGACTTCACCAGCGGCTACACCGGCATCGCGGTCACGTCCGGCGGATTGACCGGCGCCGTTGATCCCCGCCGGGAAGGCACTGCCAGAGGAGAGTAAGCCGAAGAGCGGCTCTGGGAGCGGCTTTCCAGATCATGCCGCCAGCCGCTGATCAGGACAGCAACGCCAGGATTTGCGTCCGGCGCGCCATTGCGGGAAGCGATTTACTTCGGCTGCATCAGCTTTTTGAACTCTTCCACCTGCTGCGTGGCGCGCTGCGAAACGATGGCGAGCGCCTCCGCTTGTGACTTCCGCGCAATCTCGGCCAGCTCCTTCGTGTCGGCCACCGCCTTTTCGTAGGCCTTGCGTGCCAGCTCGGTCTGCTTGGCCGGATCGCCCGCGCCGCTGGCGGCCTGTTTTGCGGCTTCCTGTGCGCCCTGCATGGCCAGCGCCAGCATTTCGGATTGCTTGCGCGCCATCGCCTGCATGGATTCGTAAGCAGCCTGATTGACCTTGGTCAGCGCTTCGATATCCTTGCGGCGTGCATCCACAATGGCCGTCATGTCGACGCCGGGGATTTTGAATTGCTCGAACATTTTTGCCAGATCGGCAAACGGGTTGGGTGGGCTTTGGTTCATGGCGGCGCTCCGTTGCAGTAAAAGTAAATCTGAAGAGTGTATCGGATGGATCAATGCACGTCAGTAGGTTTCGAGATGCAGACGGCCTTCTTTCTTGAGCGCCGCGCCGATGGATTCCCATGGCAGCCCGGCCTGCTGCGCCACATCGCGCAGCGCCAGCACCACACCTTCTTCCATCGCCTTGAGACCGCAAACGTAGAAGTGCGCTTGCGGGTCGGCGAGCAGGGCCGCAACATCGGCGGCACGCTGGCGCATGGCGTCTTGCACGTAGCGCTTCGGCTGGCCCGGCGTGCGTGAAAACGCGAAGTTGATGTCGATGAAGTCTTTCGGCAAGTTTTGCAGCGGCCCGAAGTAAGGCAGGTCTTCCTTGGTGCGCGCGCCAAAGAACAGCATGAGCTTGCCGCCTTCGAATTTGCCGGTCGCACGCAACCTGCGGCGCCACTCGGTCATCGCGCGCATCGGCGCGCTGCCGGTGCCGGTGCAGATCATCACGATGTGGCTCTTCGGATGGTTCGGCATCAAAAAGCTTGCGCCAAACGGGCCGATTACCTGCACCTTGTCGCCGATGGCGAGGTCGCACATGTAGTTCGAAGCCACGCCGCGCACTGCGTTGCCCGAATGATCTTCGAGGACGCGCTTGATGGTGAGCGAGAGATTGTTGTAGCCGGGGCGCTCGCCGTTGCGCGGGCTGGCAATCGAATACTGGCGCGGATGGTGGGCGCGGCCATTGGCGTCCGTGCCCGGTGGGATGACGCCGATGGACTGGCCTTCGAGCACCGGGAACGGATTCGCACCGAAGTCGAGCACCACATGATGGGTATCGTATTCACGACCCACTTCAGTGACACGCACGTTGCCGGTGACGGTGGCAGTAATAAATTTTTCTGCGGCCTTGACACCGTACAGGTTGGTGTACGGATGCGCCGCCGACCACGGCGCCTGGGTTGCGCCGTACTGCGCACTGTTGAATGCCGACTCGCCGTTCGACGCATCGACCTGGGCTGCGGACGGCGCTGCGCCAGAGCCAGCCCCGGACGCGCCATCCACGGTCACGCCATCCACGGTCACGCCGGCTTCGGCCAATTGCTCCGGGGTCATCTCGGGCGGCAGCGACTCCCAGCCCAACTGCTCCTCCAGCGCATACGCCTTGACGCGCGGCATTACCCGCCAGTTGTCGATCGAGCCGGTTGGACACGGTGAAATGCAGGCCATGCACAAATTGCATTTCTCCGCATCGACCACGTAGTTCATCGAGTCGTGGGTAATCGCCTGAACCGGGCAAATGGCTTCGCAGGTGTTGCAGCGAATGCAGATTTCCGGATCGATGAGGTGCTGCTTGATGACGGCTGCATCCAGCGGCGCGTTCATGGTTTGTCTCCTGTGTTGCTCATATTCTGATTATCAATAAAAAATGCTGCCGGCGAGGTCAGTTAAAGCGCACATACTCGAAATCGGCCGGCTGGCGGTTGATGCCGATCACCGGCGGCGCGATCCAGTTGGCGAACTTGCCCGGTTCGACGACGCGGCCCATCAGGGAGCCGACAAACGCGCGGTCTTCGGCGTTGGGCAGCCACTCGCCCACCTTGGCATTCCACTCGGCATCAGAGACTACACGCCCATCGGGCGACACCTTGACGTTGGAGAGCGCGCCGATATTGCGGTGGTGCGCCTTGTGCGGCACGTTGAGCTTGACCGGAATGCCGGCTTTTTCGAGCACCTTGTTCCAGCGGCCCACACCGGCCACGCAATCCTTGATGAAGTCGTCGCGCAGCACTTCATTGAGCGCATTGAGCATCGGCACTTCCTTTTCCGCGAGTTTGCCGTCGCGTACTTCGAGCACCTTGTAGGTCTGCCCGCGCAGGGTGTGATCGTCCTCACGCTTGCCTTCTTCGTAGCGGCCCTTGAGGCCCGAGCTATAGAAGATCGCCGCGTTACTCGATTCGTCCGCACCGAACAGATCCACCGTCACGCTGAAGTGGAAGTTGATATAGCGCTGCAGCGTCGGCAGGTCAATCACGCCGGCGGCACGCAGGGCTTTTACGTCATCGGTCTTGAGTTCGTTCATCTTCTGCGCCGTGCGCGAGATGATGCGCGAGATACCCGACTCGCCGACAAACATGTGGTGCGCTTCTTCGGTGAGCATGAATTTCGTGGTGCGTGCCAGCGGGTCAAACGCCGACTCGGCGAGCGCGCAGAGCTGGAACTTGCCGTCACGGTCGGTGAAGTAGGTGAACATGAAGTAGCTCAACCAGTCAGGCGTCTGCTCGTTGAAGGCTTGCAGGATGCGCGGATTGTTCTCGTCACCGCTGCGGCGCTCGAGCAGCGCTTCGGCTTCTTCACGGCCATCGCGGCCGAAATGTTTGTGCAACAGATAGACCATCGCCCACAGGTGGCGGCCTTCTTCGACATTGATCTGGAACAGGTTGCGCAGGTCGTACATCGACGGCGCGGTGAGGCCGAGGTGGCGCTGCTGCTCGACCGAAGCCGGCTCGGTATCGCCTTGCGTGACGATGATGCGGCGCAGGTTGGCGCGGTATTCGCCGGGTACATCGGTCCAGGCCTTTTCGCCCTTGTGGTCGCCGAAGTGAATCTTGCGCTCCGCTTCACCGGGATTCAGAAAAATGCCCCAGCGGTAGTCGGGCATCTTGACGTGGCCAAATTGCGCCCAGCCCTGCGGATCCACACTCACTGCCGTGCGCAGATACACGTCGTAATTGTTCGAGCCTTCCGGGCCGACATCGCCCCACCAGTTGAGGAAATTCGGCTGCCATTGCTCCAATGCGCGTTGCAGGGTACGGTCGCTGCCGAGGTCCACGTTGTTGGGGATTTTGTCGCTGTAGTTGATGCTGCTCATGTTGATCTCCTGTTGTCTCGATAAATGAATTGGGGTTGGCGGAAAGCTTACACGCGGTTCCAGTCGAACGCGGCTTTGTCGCCCTTGCCATAGAGCTTGAGCGCGCCTTTTTCACCAACCGCATTGGGGCGCTGGAAAATCCAGTTTTGCCAAGCGGTGAGGCGGCCGAATACGCGGGTGAACATGTTCTCGGGGCCGTTGAAGCGCAGGTTGGCTTCCATGCCGGTGAGGGCATCGGGCGACATCGCCACGCGCTCTTCAATCGCAATGCGCACTTCATCGGCCCAGTCGATGTCGTCCGGGTTCGAGGTGGCCAGACCAATCGCGAAGGCGGCATCGGCGTCAAGCGCTTGCCCCGCCTTGGCGCGCACTGCGTCGAGTGCAGGCGCTTCGTCGTAGAAGCGGCGGCCGAGGCGGCTCTGGCCGGTGACCATGGGGTACAAGCCGAAGTTGGTGTCGGCCACCGTGATGGTGGGTGCCTTCGCTGCGTCATCGGGCAGCGCGAGGTGATAGATGCGGTCACAAGCGAGGGCGAGTTCGAGGAAGGTGCCGGCGAAACAGGAGCCTGACTCGATCAGCGCGAAGAGACTGCGCGACGACACGTCCAAGCGCGAGAAGGTGCGGCGCAGCAGGCCGATGGTTTCGCGCACCAGCCAATGGTCTTTATTGGCCATCAGGGTCGCGTCCATCGCCAGCACGGCGGCGCCATCGCCTTGGGTCTTGATGAGCCAGGTGCCGATGTCGAGTTCGTTGGTACGCATCGACAGGATCGCGTCTTCGAGTTCACGCGCCAGGGCCAGCGGATACCACGCACTGCCTGCGGCGGTGATGCCGGCGATGTCGGTGGGTTGCGCGCCCGTGGGGCCTTTGACGATGTAAGTGGCGGTGCGCTTGGCGCGGTCGATCTCGATTGTCACGTTTGGATAGCGCAGCGCATCGGCTTCAATGCTGCGCGTGACCGGCGGCAGGGCCACGCCCTTGCCATCAGCCGGGCGGTCGCTTTTCGCGGCCAGCTCAAGCGCGCGCGCTTTCACACTTTGCGCAAACACGGCCGGCTTGGCGATGTGATCGACCAGGCGCCAGTCTTTGGCCTTCTGCCCGCGCACGCCCTCAACACTGGTGCAGAACAGGTCGGCCAAGTCATGGCGCACATGCTTCTTGTCAGTCACGCGGGTCAGGCCACCGGTGCCGGGCAACACGCCCAGCAGCGGCACTTCGGGCAGGCTCACGGCCGAGGCGCGGTCATCGACCAGCATGATCTCGTCGCAGGCGAGCGCGAGCTCGTAACCGCCGCCGGCACAAGCACCGTTGACCGCAGCGAGGAATTTGAGGCCGCTGTGGGTGGACGAATCTTCCAGCCCATTGCGCGTCTCGTTGGTGAATTTGCAGAAGTTCACTTTCCACGCGTGGCTGGAGACGCCGAGCATGAAAATGTTGGCGCCCGAGCAGAACACTTTTTCCTTGGCGCTGGTGACGACGACGGTGCGCACTTCGGGGTGTTCGAAGCGGACGCGGTTGATCGCATCATTGAGTTCAATGTCGACGCCGAGGTCGTAGCTGTTGAGCTTGAGTTTGTAGCCGGGGCGCAGGCCCGCGTTTTCGTCGAAGTCAGCCGAGAGGGTGGCCACCGGGCCTTCGAATTTCAGCTTCCAGTGCTTGTACTGCGACGGGCTGGTTTGGTAATCGACGCGGGGGGCGGGTGCGGCGGTAGTGGCGGTCATGGTGCAGTCTCCTTGGGGTTATTGGTGGCGGCTTTGCACAAGATTCACACAAGCCGATGTTGCAAAATAATGCGTGTTTTCGAAATCGATTTATGCATAATATTGCATGTTCAAAAAGCTTGTCAAGCACTTTTTTGCATTTCTGATGTTGCGTCGCACCATGTTGCTGTATCCATGCCTTTGCGCCAGTCCGGAAAGCCTTGACAGGAGCCAGTCACAGGCCAGAGGCATCCAAGACCTGCTCCCCGTGCGGGTTTGCAGGCCGCTCTCGGTGCAGCCAAATCGGCCGGGATCGACAATTCGCCATAAGGGTGCGTGTTACCATTTCCAGATGATTTTTGTAAGGAAGAATTGTCATGGGTGCATTTGATCCGGTCGAGCCAGCACGCACGCGCAAGCGCGCGAAGTCGGCCATCGTTCGCAAGCCCAGAACGCTTGCGGACAAGATCCCCTATTTCATCGGGTGTGACACGACCAGCACGTGGCCGGCCGATACCTCAGAACGCTACAAAGAGTATCTGCGTGCCAGTCTGGCCAAGAAACATTCTGGTTGACGCCGGCCCGCTGATCTCGCTGGGCCGCAAGACTGATAAGCATCACCAGCGCGCACTGGCATTCGCAGGCCAATGCGAATCGAGGATGGTTTCTTCCTGGGCGGTGGTCGCGGAAGCTGCCCACTTTCTCGATAGCGCACAGCGGGTCAATATTTACCGGATGCTCGAAGACGGATTCCTGCACCTTGAAGACGTTCGCGACAGTGACGCAACCCGGTTGATCGAGATCACGCGCAAATATCCGCAAGCCGACCTGGCGGATGCAACCCTGGTGGTGCTCGCCGAGCGGCTTGGAGTCACTGACATTGCGACTTTGGACAAAACCGATTTCGCGATCTATCGCACCAAGACCGGCAAGCATTTCACCAATTTGTTCTGACCGCGCTACCGCTGTCCTGCACCCGGAAGTCGCGCGGCGACAGCCAAGACGCAGCAAATGACTTTTTGACCACAGTTGGCAACTGCGTGAACAACTCAGGGGCAACTAAGCGGGCAGCTGTAGCGCCCCGCGCACCATGTCGCGCAGTGCAGCGAACGAGGGTTCGAGCGCCTGCGCGCTGGTGTTGAGGGTGAACTCGGCCTTGGAATAAAACGCCGCGCGCCCGGCGAGGATGCGCTTCAGGTCTTCCATCGCTTCGCGGCTCGCCGCCATCGGGCGCAGATCACCCTGTGCGGCGACGCGCTTCATGTGGTCTTCCGGGTCGGCCTGCAACCAGACGGTGGTGCAGTGTGCGAGAAGCTGGTTGAACGTGGCCGCATCGGATACCAGGCCACCGGGAATCGCCAGCACTGCCTCGGGATGGATCTGGATCGCTTCTTCGAGCGCGCGGCGCTCGTAGCGGCGGTAGGCGTTGACACCGTAGAGCGCCTGGATTTCGGCAATGCTGCAACCGGCGAATTTTTCGATCTCGGCACTCAACTCGACAAACGTAAAGCCGAGGTCGTCGGCCAGCATTTGCCCCAGGGTCGATTTGCCCGCGCCGCGCAGGCCGATCAGTGCGATGCGCGGGCTGCGCGCGGCATTGCCGCCGCCGGTGCCGAGCAGTTCGCCGACCGCCACGCGCGCGCGGCGCAGTGTGGCGTCGTCACGATGCTCCAGCAATTCGCGCAACATCAGCCACTCGGGCGACGAGGTGGTTACGTCGCCAATCAGCTCGGCCAGTGAACAGTGCAGCGCACCGGCGACTTGCAGCAGCACGATGATCGACGCGTTGCCCACCCCGTACTCGAGATTGGCCCAGTGGCGCTCCGAAACGTCCGCCGCGAGGGCCGCCGCCTTGCGCGTCATGCCCTGCCGTGCGCGCAAGTTGCGCACGCGCTCGCCCAAGGCCTCAAGGAACGGATGCTTGCCGCTGCCGGCAGGAACCGTTGCGGAGGGCGCTGCCGCGACAAGCACGTCCTTGGCTGCTTTGGGCGCTTTGGTCAATGCAGCAGGCCTGCCGGCGCCAACGGTGCGCCCCTGCGCAGCGACCGTCCTATGGGCGACGCGCGCAGGGTGACTGGCTTTGGGCATCGTTTGATTGGCGGGGTTGCGGGGCTGATGCGGCAATTTATGCAATATATTGCTTGACATAGGAATTATTGTGCATTAATATTCATTTCAAGCACGATACTGCATCTTTCCAATTATCGCAAGTCTTTCCTGTTTTTTGTCATCGTTTCGAGGTATCCAATGACCACGGTAACCAAAGAATCTTTCCGCGACACGATTGCCGGATTGACCGCGCAAATCGCTGGCCGCTCCCTTGACGCCACTCTCGACGCCTGGCTTAACGCCGAACATGGCCCCGGCAGCGCGACCTACGCCGCCCTCAAGCATGCGTGTGAGGCCGGCGCCGCCGAAGGCTGGCTGTGCGAACGCGGCGGCATCCGCTATGGCCGACCGTTCAAACCCGCCCCGGACCTGCATGGCTTCTCGGTTGATGTAGTTGACATGAAAGACATTGCCGGGCCGCATCACGCGCATCCCTTGGGCGAGATTGATCTGATCCTGCCGCAAGACGGCGATGCCACGCTGTTTGACGGTCGCCCGGCCGGCTGGCTGGTGTGCGCACCCGGCAGCGCGCACCGCCCCACCGTGAGCCACGGCCGCGCGCTGGTGCTCTATTTGCTGCCTGATGGCCGCATCGACTTCACCCGCTAACCCCCAACAACAAAAAAATAAAATTCCGGAGACAAACATGACAAGCACCACACCCATTGCCCCGCCCCCTGCGCGCTTCAACTTTGCCCAGCACCTGATTGAACGCAACAACGGGCGTGCGGGCAAGGCTGCCTTCATCGACGACTACGGCACACTGACCTACGGCGCTCTTGCCACACAGGTATGCCGCACGGCAGCAGCGCTGCAAGCGGCAGGGGTGCGCCGTGAAGAACGCGTGCTGCTGATGATGCACGACTGCGCCGACTGGCCGGTGGTGTTCCTCGGCGCGCTGTACGCCGGTGTGGTGCCGGTGGCGGTCAACACCCTGCTGACGGCAGACGACTACGCCTACATGCTTGAGCACAGCCGCGCGCAGGCCGTGTTCGTGTCAGGTGCCTTGCTGGCCACGCTGCAAACCGCGCTCGAACAAGCCCCGGCGCACATCAGGGGTGACGTCAAAAAAATTGTAGTCTCGCACGCCGGCGGCGCGCTGCCGGGCAATGGCACGAGCCTGGATGATTTTCTTGCCGCGCAATCGCCGCAGGCCGCTCCCGCTCCCACCGGGCCGGACGAACCGGCGTTCTGGCTCTATTCGTCCGGCTCGACCGGCCGCCCCAAAGGCACGGTGCATACGCACGGCAATCTGTACTGGACCGCGGAGTTGTATGGCGACGGCGTGCTCGGCATTTGCGAGAGCGATGTGTGCTTCTCGGCAGCCAAACTGTTTTTCGCCTATGGCCTCGGCAATGGACTGTCGTTCCCGATGAGCGTGGGCGCCACCACCGTGTTGATGGCCGAGCGGCCCACACCGGACGCCACCTTCAAGCGCTGGATCGATTACCAGCCCACCGTGTTTTTCGGCGCGCCCACCGGCTTTGCCGGCATGCTCGCCTCGCCCAACCTGCCAGCGCGAAACAAAACTGCACTGCGTCTCGTGTCGTCGGCCGGCGAAGCTCTGCCAGCTGATCTGGGCGAGCGCTTCACGCGCCACTTCGGGGTCGAGATCATCGACGGCATCGGCTCGACCGAAATGCTGCACGTCTACTTGTCGAACGCGCCGGGCCGCGTGCGCTATGGCACCACCGGCTGGCCGGTGCCAGGCTACACCATCGAGTTGCGCGACGAAGACGGCCGCCCGGTGGCCGACGGCGAAACCGGTGACCTCTACATCAAGGGGCCGAGCGCTGCGCTGATGTACTGGGCCAATCGCGACAAATCGCGCGAGACCTTCCAGGGCGCGTGGACCAAAAGCGGTGACAAATACGTGCGCAATGACGACGGCAGCTACACCTATGCGGGCCGCAGCGACGACATGCTCAAAGTCAGCGGCATCTACGTGTCGCCGTTTGAAGTCGAATCGACGCTGATGCAGCACACCGCCGTGCTCGAAGCCGCCGTGATCGGCGTGGCCGACGCGGAAGGCCTGACCAAAGCCAAAGCCTTCGTGGTGCTCAAGGCAGGGCAAAAAACCAATGAGGCGGAGTTGAAAACCTTTGTCAAAGAGCGCCTCGCGCCTTACAAGTATCCACGCATCATCGAGTTCATTGCCGAGTTGCCCAAGACGGCCACCGGCAAAATCCAGCGCTTCAAGTTGCGTGATCTTGAAGCGGCAAAGTGATGCGACTCCTTATCTCGCTTCACTGACATTTTTGATTCCTCGCCTGCCGCCAGGAAGAGTTTTCCTGGCGCTTGGCTCCTGTTTGGCCGCATTCGCCGTACCTGCATTCCCGGTTCTTCAATTTTGCTTCGTGCCTGTTTCGTTTATTTCTTTTTGTTCAACCAGATTCCGGAGACACCACCATGAAATCGCTGCATCTTTCCCTGATCGCCTCGGTCGCCGCACTGGCTGCCGTCGCCACCACGCCAGCCCCGGCGCAAAACACCGCCAAACTCAAGGTCGGCCTGATGCTGCCCTACACCGGCACCTTTGCCGCGCTCGGCAGCGCGATTGAAAACGGTTTTCGCCTGCACGTGGCGGAGCAGGGCGGCAAGCTCGGCGGGCGTGAAGTCGAATTCGTCAAAGTGGACGACGAGTCCGATCCGGCCAAGGCCACCGACAATGTCAACAAGCTGATCAAGCGCGACAACGTCGATGTGCTGGTCGGCACCGTGCACTCCGGCGTCGCGATGGCGATGGCCAAGGTCGCCAAGGACACCGGCACCCTGCTGATCGTGCCCAACGCCGGCGCCGACGCAGTCACCGGCGCGATGTGCGCGGCCAACATCTTCCGCAGCTCGTTCTCGAACTGGCAGCCCGGCTATGCGATGGGCGAAGTGGTCGCCAAGAAAGGCCACAAAAAAGTCGTCACCATCACCTGGAAATACGCCGCGGGTGACGAATCGGTCAAGGGCTTCAAAGAGGCCTTCGAGAAAGGTGGCGGCAAAGTCGTCAAGGAACTCAACCTGCCGTTCCCCAATGTCGAATTCCAGGCGCTGTTGACTGAAATCGCGGCTGCCAAACCCGATGCGGTCTATACCTTTTTCGCCGGTGGCGGTGCGGTCAAATTCGTCAAGGACTACGCTGGCGCCGGTTTGAAGAAAAGCATTCCACTCTACGGCGCGGGCTTTCTCACTGATGGCACGCTCGAAGCCCAAGGCGCCGATGCCGATGGCCTCTTGACCACGCTGCACTATGCCGACAGCCTCGGCACGCCGCGCGACAACAGCTTCCGCCTCGCCTACGTCAAGACCTACAAGCTGCAGCCCGACGTGTACGCGGTGCAGGGCTACGACGCCGCGCTGATGCTCGCCACCGGGCTCGCCGCAGTCAAGGGTGATACCAGCAAAAAGGCCGAGTTCGCCGCTGCCTTGCATAAGGCGAAGATCGACAGCCCGCGTGGCGCGTTCACGCTCTCCAAATCGAACAACCCGGTGCAGGATATTTATCTGCGTCAGGTGAGCGGCAAAGAAAACAAAGTGGTCAGCATCGCCAGCAAGTCGCTGGCTGACCCTGGACGCGGCTGCCGCCTGTAACCGTGAACCGGTAGTCATTGACCGGCGACCGGAGAGCCGTAATCACGTGAAACGGATCGAGCGATGGCGCGGAGAATAGCTGCCACCAACGGTTTTGAAGACAATGCTGGCGTGATCCGCCCCCACCAACGGTTTTGGACATACCCCCATGGACTTTTCCACCTTCCTGATCCAGTGCCTGAACGCGGTGCAGTACGGCCTGTTGCTGTTTCTGGTCGCGTCGGGTTTGACGCTGATCTTCGGCATCATGGGCGTGATCAATCTCGCGCACGGCAGCTTCTACATGATCGGCGCCTACATGGCGTTCGCGCTGGCGGCGCCGGTCGCAGCGACGTTCGGCGGCGGATTCTTTGCGACCCTGATCGTCGGCCTGATTCTCGCGGTGATTCTGGGCTACCTGCTCGAATGGGCCTTCTTCAGTTACCTCTATCAGCGCGAACACCTGCAGCAAGTGCTGATGACCTACGGCCTGATCCTGGTGTTCGAGGAAGTGCGCAGCCTCTTGGTGGGGGACGACGTGCATGGTGTGAAAGCGCCGGACCTCCTGGCCGGCACCATTCCGCTCGGCGACTTGATGACCTACCCGGTCTACCGCATCTTCGTCTCGGGTGTGTGCCTGGCCCTCGCTCTTGGCATGTACTTCGTGTTCACCCGCACACGGCTGGGCATGATGATCCGCGCTGGCAGCACCAACCGCGAAATGGTGCAGTCGCTCGGCATCGACATCAGCTTTCTGTACCGCGTGGTGTTCGCCGCCGGCGTTGCCATCGCGGTGCTGGCCGGCATGGTCGCTGCGCCCCTGTCCTCGGTTTATCCGGGCATGGGCAACACAGTGCTGATCATCTGCTTTGTGGTGGTGGTGATCGGCGGCATTGGTTCGATTCGCGGCGCGCTGGTCGCGTCCCTGCTGATCGGCGTGGTCGACACCTTCGGCAAGGTGCTGCTTCCGCAAGCAGCCGGCGTGCTGGTGTATGTGCTGATGGCGCTGATCTTGTTGTGGAAGCCCGACGGGCTGTTCAAGGCAGGTTGACCCGAGGAGCGATGACATGACTTCTTCCAAAGCCTGGTTCGTTGTCCCCGCGTTCGTGCTGCTGGCCCTGTTTCCCCTGGCAAGCGGCCAGTACGGCGTAGACCTCGTCACCAAGATCATGATTTACGCAGTGTTCGCCCTGAGCCTGGAATTGCTGGTGGGCAGTACCGGCCTGATCTGCTTCGGTCAGGCGGCCTTCTTCGGCATCGGCGCCTACGCCACCGTGCTGCTCTCCACCGCGGCAGGCGGCGACACTGCGCCCGGCCTGTGGTGGCTGCTGCCGGCCGCGATGCTCGCTGCCGGCCTGTATGCGCTGGGGGTCGGTGCGCTGTCACTGCGCACCAAGGGCGTGTACTTCATCATGGTCACGCTGGCGTTTGCGCAAATGGCCTACTACATCGTGCATGACACGCCGCTCGGTGGCGGCACCGACGGCATTTATCTGGCGGGCAAGCCGGCCTTGGGCACCCTGCTCGATCTCGACAAACCGCTGGTGTTGTACGGTTTCACGCTGGCCTGCCTGATCGCGGTATTCGCATTTCTCGCCGTACTGCTGCACTCGCGCTTCGGCCGCGCGCTGGCCGGCATCCGTGTCAACGAGCAGCGCATGCGCGCCACCGGTTTCTCGACCTATCCCTACAAGCTTGCGGCCTTCGTGATTTCTGGTGCGCTGGCCGGCCTCGCGGGCTTTTTGTTCGCGGTCAAGGATGGCTTCGTCAATCCCGAACTGATGAGCTGGCACTTCTCGGGTGCGGTGCTGATCATGATCATCCTCGGCGGCCTCGGCCATTTGCGCGGGGCATTGATCGGCGCATTTGCTTTTGCCCTGCTGCAGGAATTTTTCAAGTCGGAAGCGATCTTCGGCGTCTTCGCCAAACACTGGCATCTGGGCCTCGGATTGACCATCATCGCCAGCGTGGCGCTGTTGCCGCGTGGGCTGGTGGGTGTGCCGGCGCAATGGCGCCAGCGCCTGACCGGGCGCAAGGCGCAAGGCAGTGCGCGGGAGAATGCAAATGAGCAAGCCTGATGCAGTGTCCGGCGCCGCTGTGGAATCAGCGGCGTCATCCGATGTGTTGCTGCGGGGCCACGCCATCACGCGCCGCTGGGGCGGTCTGGTGGCGGTAGACCGCGTCTCGCTCGAAATCACGCGCGGCACCGTGCATGCGGTGATCGGCACCAACGGTGCGGGCAAATCGACGCTGATCAATATTCTGTCGGGCGAGATTGCGCCCTCGGATGGCCGTGTCGAATTGCTCGGCAGCGATGTGACGGCGTGGACCCAGCCGCGCCGCGCGCGTGCCGGCCTTGGCCGCAGCTATCAGCGCAACACCATCTTCCCCGAGTTCAGCGTGTTTGAGAATTGCCGCCTCGCGGCGCAGGCGCGCACGCAGCAGCCGTGGCAGTGGTGGCAGAGCGCGCAGGCCTGCGCCGCCAGCACCGCAGCGGCGCGCGCGGCCGCCTCACGTGCCGGCCTCGATGCCTTGTTGGAGCGCAGCGCCGGCCTGCTCTCGCACGGCCAGAAGCGCCAGCTTGAAATCGCCATGTGCCTCGCGACCAACCCGCAGGTGCTGCTGCTCGACGAACCATTGGCGGGCATGGGCGCGGAAGAAACCGAACGCATGCTGGCCCTGTTGGCCGAACTCAAAAACGGCCACGCGATATTGCTGGTCGAACACGACATGGACGCGGTGTTCCGGATTGCCGATTGCATCACCGTGATGGTCAACGGCGCGGTGATCGCCACCGGTACGCCAGAGCAGATCCGCAACAGTGCCGAAGTGCAGGCCGCCTATCTGGGAGGCCATTGAGATGGCGAACACCGCAATGGCGAACAACATCGCGAACACTGAATGGATCGTTGACGCGCACGGCCTGCATGCCTGGTATGGCTCAAGCCACGTGCTGCACGGCATTGCCCTGCAAATCGGCCGCGGCGAAACCGTGGGCCTGCTCGGGCGCAACGGCATGGGCAAGAGCACGCTGATCCGCACCCTGCTTGGCCATGTGCCGCAACGCGACGGTCACATTGGCCTGTTCGGGCAAGACATGTCGAAGGCGCGCCCGCACGAAGTCGCGCGACTCGGCGTCGCCTACGTGCCTGAAGGGCGCGGCGTGTTCCCCAATCTTTCGGTGCGTGAAAACCTCATCATGGCGTCCCGGCCGGGACGTGACGGGCGCAACGATTGGACTTACGAGCGCGTGCTCGATACTTTCCCGCGCCTCAAAGAGCGCTTGACCAACCAGGGCGCACAACTCTCCGGCGGCGAGCAGCAGATGCTGTCGATCGGACGCGCGCTGATGACCCACCCGGAACTGATCATTCTCGACGAAGCCACCGAGGGTCTCGCGCCGCTGATCGTGCTCGAAATCTGGAACGTGATCGAGGCAATCCGCGCCAGCGGCATCGCCACCCTGATCGTGGATCGCGACTACCGCAAGGTGCTGGCGCGCGCGGATCGCGCCGTGGTGCTGCAAAAAGGCACCGTGGTGTTGAGCGGTGCTGCGCAAGAACTCGCAGCCAGTACCGAACTGGCTTCATACTTGGGCGTGTAGCGCATCCCCTGTAACGCATCCCCCGTTTTTGGTTTCCCGTTGTTCACACATTGCTCATCTCACCCCACTGGAGTCACCCATGCTTAGCTACCAGATTGAATCCTTCGGCAAACCCCTCGCGCAGGTGCTGCGCACGACGCCCGCGCCGCAAGGCACGGAAGTCATCGTCAACGTGCAAAGTTGCGGCGTGTGCCACAGCGACGTGCATCTGCATGATGGCTACTTCGACCTGGGCGGCGGTGCGAAGCTCGATATGTCGCGGCCCCTGAATCTGCCGCGCACGCTCGGCCACGAGATTGCCGGCACGGTCGTGGCCGTGGGGCCGGACGCGCAAGGATCCTCGTCGCTGATTGGCAAGCGCCGTGTGGTGTTTCCGTGGATCGGCTGCGGCACCTGTGCCATCTGCGCCAGCGGCAACGAACACATGTGCAATGCCCCGCGCGCCCTCGGTATCAATCGCGATGGCGGCTTCGCCGACCACGTCGTGGTGCCGCATCCGAAATACCTGATCGAGTTTGATCCGCTGCCGATCGAACAGGCTTGCACCTTTGCCTGCTCGGGTTTGACGGCGTTTGGCGCGCTCAAAAAATTCCCCAAACCGGGCCAGGGCGATGCCGTGCTCATCATCGGCGCGGGCGGCGTTGGCCTGTCGGGCATCCGTCTGGCCAGGCAACTGTTCGGTATTGCCCCGATCGTCGCTGAAGTGGATAAGTCGAAATGGGATATCGCACGTGAAGCCGGCGCCGGCGACGTGATCGACCCCACTGCCGAGGGTGCAGCCAAGGCCTTGTTCAAGGCCACCGGCGGCGGTGTTGCAGCGGCGATTGATTTTGTCGGTGCAGGTTCGACCTTTGCCTTCGGCCACGGCGCATTGCGCAAGGGCGGCACGCTGGTGTGCGTCGGCCTGTTTGGCGGCGCAACGCAGATCGTGCCGGCCATGGTGGCCATGAAAGGCGTAACCATTGTCGGCTCTTACGTCGGCAATCTGGCCGAGATGGAAGAGTTGATGGTGATTGCGCGCAGCGGCGTGCTGCCGCCCATGCCGCTGACCACCCAGCCGCTGGCCAATGCCACCCAGGCACTCGATGATTTGCGCGCCGGGCGTATCAAGGGCCGCACCATTTTGCAGGCATAAGCATTGCAAGCATGAAAGGAACACACAGCATGAGCGAGATGGACTGGAGCAAGATGAGCATGGCCACCCTGTGGCGCGACTGGATTGTCAAGTCCGAGCAGCAATGGAGCGAGCACATGTCGCGCATGCTCAAGGATGAGACTGCCGGCCCCGTGTTGACCAAACAGATTGACGAAGCACGCATGATGCACAAGATGTTTGGCGAGATGGCGCAAATGTCACTCGCCGCCGCCAATTTGCCGTCGCGCACCGACTTCGAAGCGCTCGATGAGCGCATGGGCCGCATTGAGGACGGCATGTCGGCGGTACAGGCCGAGCTTGCGCAATTGCGCGCGGCCTTGGTGACCTCGCGTGCTGTCGCTTCTGCGGCCGGGAGCATTCCGGCGCGTACCCGCAAGCCGGTGCGCAAGGTTGCTGCTGTCACGGCCGCTGCCAAGCCCAGAGCATGACAGGCCCAAGAACCGCGGCCGGAGCGGCCACCAAGCCTGATGCCCTGAAAGCTGCTGCCAGTGCGGCTCTCCAGCCTGCCGCCGCGGAATCTGGAGCGAACTTGCGCAACCCGATGCAACGCGCGCTTGAGCGCATGGGGATCGACGCCGAAGACTTTGCCAGCATCACCGGTGAACTCGGCGTGACGCCCAAAGAAACCATTTACGCGCAAGGCACGATGAAGCTGCATCACTACCGCCCGCTTGCAAGCGATGTCTATCGCGTGCCGGTGCTGATCGTTACTTCGCTGGTCAATCAGCCCTACATCCTTGATCTGGCTCCGGGCCAGAGCATGGTGGAGTTTCTGTTGCGCCAGGGCTTCGATGTGTTCCTCATCGAGTGGGGCCGGCCGCGCCGCGAACACCAGGACCTGGTGCTTGAAGACTATGTGCTTGACCGCATTCCCGCCTGCATCAAGCGTGTACAGGAAGTCAGCGGCGAGAAGTACGTATCGATCATCGGCTATTGCGTCGGCGGTCTGCTCGCCGCGCTCTATGCTGCGCTGACGCCCGCATCACCAACCCAAAAGGGGCCGTTGAAGAATCTGGTGTGCATGGCGGCGCCGGTCAATGGCGACGGCCTTGAATCGCTCAAGGCCTGGATGGGCAAGGATTTCAACGAGGAAGCCCTGCTCGCCCAGTATGGCAATGTGCCCGGTGACTGGGTGCAGAACGCGCTGCGCGCGCTGCGCCCCTATGGCAAGCTGGCCGGTGCGATGAGCCTGCTCAACAACATGGACAAGATTGACGCCGTGCGCAGCAATCTGCGCATGGGCAAATGGGAGACCGACAACCTGCCGTTTCCCGGCGGCGTGTTCCGCCAGATGGTCAACGGCTTTTTGCGCCGGAACCAGCTCGTCAAAGGCACCTGGGTGATCGGCGGCAAACGTGTGAAGCTCGGTGACATCAAGGTGCCGTTTTTGCATCTCTTGGCGCAGGACGACCACATCACGCCCTATGCCTCGTCCAAAGACCTGGTGCAACTGGTGGGTAGCCGGGACAAGCAGGAGATCATCGTCAAGGGCGGGCATGTCGGCCTCGTCGCCGGGCGCGGCGCGGAATTGCGCATGTGGCCGGCGCTCGACGATTGGCTCGGGCAGCGCTCGGTCTGATCTGGCCCACTTCGATTGACTCCCGGTGGACTCGCCGGGTGCATCCGGCTGCTATTTCCCAAGAAGGATTTTTCATGCGTTGTTATTGCGTCATCGAACACGGCAAGCCGCTGCAACTGGTGGACAAGCCGGTGCCCGAACCCCAAGGCACCGAAGTGCTGGTGCGCGTCAACGCGGCCGGGCTGTGCCACACCGACCTGCATTTGTGGGAAGGCAGCTACGACATGGGCGGCGGCAAACGCCTGACGCTCGCCGAGCGCGGCATCCTGCCGCCGCTCACATTGAGTCACGAGATCTGCGGCGAAGTCGCCGGGGTGGGCGATGCGGTGGGCGAAGCAGCAGGCCGCGCTGCGCACCCAGTCACGCACGGCAAAACCTATCTGGTGCATCCGTGGATCGGCTGCGGCGAGTGCGCTACCTGCAAGCGCGGCGAAGAGAACATTTGCACCAAACCGCAGGCGCTCGGCATCGGCCGGCCGGGCGGCTTTGGCGAATATGTGATCGTGCCACATCCGCGTTACCTGGTCGATATCGGCACGCTCGATGCCGCCGAAGCCGCGCCGCTGGCCTGCGCCGGCGTGACCACCTACAGCGCGCTGACCAAATTCGGCGCGCGTTTGCAGGATGCGCCGGTCGTCATCATCGGCGCGGGCGGCCTCGGCCTGATGGCGATTGCGGTGTTGAAGGCGCTGGGCGGCAGGGGTGCCGTTGTGGTCGAGATTGACGCCGCGAAGCGCGACGCTGCGCGCGCAGCCGGTGCCATCGCGACGATTGACGCCAAGGCGCCCGATGCCGCGCAGCAGATCATTGCTGCGACCGGCGGCGGCGCGCGTGCGGTGCTGGATCTGGTCGGTGCCACAGCCACCGTCACACTCGCGATGGCGGCCAGCGCACGCGGCGGCCATATCGTCATTTGCGGGTTGATGGGCGGCGATATCACGCTCTCGCTCCCGGTCATCCCGATGCGCCCGCTGACGATTCAGGGCAGTTATGTCGGCACGCTTGAAGAGTTGCGTGCACTCATCGCCCTCGTGCAAAAGACCGGCATGAAAGCCATACCGGTGACGCGACGGCCGCTCGATGACGCCAATGCGGCGCTACAGGATTTGCGTCACGGCAAGGTGGTGGGCCGCACAATACTCGTACCCTGACCCAATGCCTTTTGCAGACAACGCCGGCGCATCGATCTACTGGCGCGCCACCGGCAAGGGTGAACCGCTGGTACTGGTGATGGGCCTGGGCTGCAGCTCGGCGCTGTGGTTCCGCCTCGCACCGCGCCTGGCGCGCCACTACCGCGTGATCCTGCTCGATAACCGCGGGGTCGGCAAGACCGTGGTCAACAACGCGCTGGTGCATCGCGTCGCGGTGATGGCCAGCGACATCGCCGCCGTGCTCGATGCCGCCGGCGAAAAAAGCGCGCACGTGATGGGCATGTCGATGGGCGGCATGATCGCGCAGGAGTTCGCGCTTAATTATCCCGAGCGGCTGCGCGCACTGATTCTGGCGGCGACCAATTGCGGCAGCCACTATGCCGTGCAGGCCGAGCCGAAAGTGTGGGGCCTGCTGTTTAGCAAGGCCGGCATGGCAGCCGAAGAGGCGCTGTTGGCGATGGCACCGTACACCTATGCCAAAGACACGGCCCCCGAACTGATCGACGAAGACCATCACGTGCGCATCGCCAATTACCCGGCGCGGCGCGGCTATCAGGCGCAGTTGCACGGGCTGATCGGCTGGACTTCGTTTCCGCGCCTGCCCTCCCTGCGCTGCCCCACGCTAGTGCTGCACGGCGACGAAGACCGGCTGATTCCGCCGGCCAATGGCGATTTGCTGGCGGAGCACATTCCTGGCGCGAAGCTTGCCAGGTTCAAGCAAGCCAGCCACTGGCTGCATACCGACCAGCTTGAACAAACCGTCGCCTCGGTGCATGGCTTTTTGCGTGGGCAGCGCGCAGCAGCTTGAGGCGCGAGGACGTCACCCTGGCACCGCCGTGCCGGGCCTGATGATCTCGCTGGGACGGCGTTATGCGCTGTACATCGACCGCAGGCACCGGCACACCGCGGAACCGCCGCTACAAGTCATCCTTGATCCACGCCAGCAGCTGCGTGCACGCGTATTACTCCCGGTGCATCACCAGCCATTGGGCTGGCGTGTAACCGCGTACCGGACTGTGTACGAAATCGCGCAAGTTGCGCGTGATAATGGCCTGAGCACCGGCCTGCAGTGCAGCCTCGGCGAGCACAGCGTCTTCAAAGTCAGACGTTTTGGATGCCAGCGCAGCATCGAGCACAGCGCGGGTTACCGGAGCCACTTCAAACAACGCGAGGAGTTGGCGAATTTGTTTGGCCGCTGCTTGCTTGCCCACAGTCTTGCCGGCCAGATACGCAAGTGTGGTGATCGTGGTTGCGCACAGCAGGCCGGTAATGACACCGCGCTCAACCAGGTCGAAGATCAAAGTTGCGTCGTTGACGAAATCTGGCCGCCCCTGCAGCACGTCAAGCACCACGTTGGTATCGACCAGAACTCTCACCGGTGCTTCTCTTCAAGATATGCGCGATAGCCGCTGCGATCAACAGATATCTTCGTTCCGGGCTTGGCGGACCTCTTCGCCGAAGATGCGCCAAGCGCCCCGTGCAGCGCGGTGGTGACCGGCCCCAATGCCGGCCCGGTTCCCGGGCCGCGCAATCTCGATTTATCCGCAGAGGCGGGCTTCACCGCCAAATGCGTAAAGTAGTCAGCCACCAATTGCGACAAGGACCGGTCTTGTCCGGCAGCATATTGTTTTGCCCGGGCGATCAGGGCGTCGTCGAGGCGCAGTGTGAGTTTGGCTGGCATGATCGATTAATCCTCGGGTGGCCTGATGCCGGTTGACGTACAGTTCAATTTATATTGTACGTCAGATCAATGCTGACGGCTTTGGGTCAAGTTGACTACACCACCCAACTGCGAAGTCAGATCACCGCTTCTTTCAGCGAATATGCCAACCTGCCCGTGAGCCGCTCCAGGACCCAGTCCTGGCGGGCATGGCCCGAAGAAGCGCATGGATTGGACTTGAGCGGGCCGCTGGCTGCGAGCGCTCGACCACCTTCCCATCGCGCCCTTACAAACCGGCGAAGGCGAAATCGACTTCCGGTTTGAGCCCGCTGATGATGCGCGCAATCGACTTGCCCGATCCGCACGAGTGGGTCCAGCCGAGCGTGCCGTGGCCGGTGTTGAGAAACAGGTTGGGCAGCTTCGAGCGCCCGATGATCGGCACGTTGGACGGCGTGGCGGGGCGCAGGCCGGTCCAGAATTGCGCGCGGCTGGCATCGCCCGCGCCGGGGAACAGTTGCTCGACGCGGCGCACGATGGCTTCGCAGCGTACGCGGTTGAGGTCGCGGTCGT
>JANPAR010000067.1:0-22792 GCA_031430015.1 Burkholderiales bacterium | reverse complement strand
CTGGACTTTGGTCCTGCTCGACGTAGGCCGCAAGGATCGCGTCGAGCACGTCGTATTCCGGCAGGCTGTCCTGGTCCTTCTGGTCGGGGCGCAACTCGGCCGAGGGTGGGCGCGTGATGATGCGTTCGGGGATCACTTCTTCACCCGGCTTCTCGAGTTTGTTGCGATAGGTGCAGAGCCGGTAGACCAGGGTCTTGGCGATGTCCTTGATGACGGCGAAGCCGCCCGCCATGTCGCCGTAGAGCGTGCAGTAACCCACGGCCATTTCGCTCTTGTTGCCGGTGGTGAGCACGATGGAGCCGAACTTGTTGGACAGCGCCATCAACAGCGTGCCACGGATGCGTGCCTGGATGTTCTCTTCGGTGGCGTCAAGCGCGCGGCCCTTGAACTCGCCGGCTAGCGCGCCCAGGTATTGATCGAACATCGGCCGGATCGCAATTTCGTCGTAGCGCACGCCGAGGCGCTTGACCATTTCGCGCGAGTCGATCCACGAAATGTCTGCCGTGTATTGCGACGGCATCATCACCGCACGCACCTTGTCCGCACCGATGGCATCGACGGCAATCGCCAGCGTGAGCGCTGAATCCACACCGCCGGACAAGCCGATGATGGCGCCGGGAAAGCCATTCTTGCCGATGTAGTCGGCGACGCCCAGCTTGAGCGCCGCGTAGACCTCGGCCTCCATATTCATGTCGGCATCGACCCGGAAACCCTTGATGGTAGCGGCTTCCGGGCTTGATGCCTCCAGGACGACCGTTTCATGCGCCTCAGCGAAGAGGGGCATTTGCAATTGCACCCGCCCGAGCGCATCAATGGCGAAGGATCCCCCGTCGAACACCAGCTCATCCTGCGCGCCGACCAGGTTGCAATAGATCACCGGCAAGCCGGTTTCCCGGATGCGCTCAGTGACCACGCTGTAGCGCGTAGCCGATTTTTTCATGTGATAGGGCGAGGCGTTGAGCACCAGCAGCGCCTGCGCGCCGGCGTCTTTGGCGGCGCTGGCAGCTTTCGCATCCCACGCTTCGGGACGTGATGCGAGCATGCCCTTCAACTGGTCGAGCGAAGGCTCGGGGCGTGTAGTGAGCGGCCCAAGGTTGCCCCAGATGTCTTCGCAGATCAGGATGCCAAGCTGCATGCCTTCGACATCAACCACCACGGGCGCGTCCCCGGGCGTGAAGTAACGCTGTTCGTCAAACACGGTGTAGTTGGGCAGATTGCGCTTGCGGTACACGGCGCTGATGCGGCCTTCCTTCAACACGGCGGCGGCGTTGTAGCGCAGCAGGCCGGTCTTCTCGGGAAAGCCCACGATGACCGTGAGACCAGGCGCGGCGGCGTGCAGCTCACCCGCCAGGGCCAGCATGCGCGCAGCGCAGGCATCGACAAAACTCTCGCGCAATAACAGGTCTTCGGGCGGATAGCCACACAGGGCCAGCTCGGGCGTGAGCAACACTTGCGCGCCCTGTTTGGCGGCGCGCCGTGCGGCGTCGAGAATTTTCAGGCTGTTGCCGGCCAGGTCACCGACAGTGCAGTTGATCTGCGCGAGCGCCACCGTGATTTTGACTGGCAGGCGCATGAGGCTATCATTCATGATGCTGTGCATTTCGCTCTGAAATGTGATCCAAAACAGATTATCTCATTCGACTGCATCCGCCTTGCCTCTCATCAAAATTCTCGACTCGATCGCCAGCATTGCCCCGCAGGAGTGGAACGCGCTCACCGCCAACCATCCACTGCTGCGCCACGAATTCCTGCACGCCCTGCATGAATGCGGTTGCGCCGCCGAAGCAGCCGGCTGGACGCCGCAGTACCTCACGTTGTGGGAGGCCGAACATTTCCTCGGTGCAATGCCGCTCTACGTCAAGACCAATTCCTACGGCGAATACGTGTTCGACTGGGCCTGGGCCGACGCCTACAACCGCCACGGCCTGGACTACTACCCGAAGCTGTTGTCGGCAATTCCCTTCACGCCCTGCACCGGCACGCGCCTGCTGGCGCGAGACGACGATGCCCGCAACGCCCTGGTGCGAGCAGCTCTTGGCCTCGCGGGCGAAGCGAAAGTGTCGTCACTGCACGTGCTGTTTCCCACCGAGACCGAAGCGCAACTGCTGCAAGAGGCCGGCATGCTGCTGCGCCGCTCGGTGCAGTTTCACTGGCGCAATCAGGGCTACGCCGATTTCGATGCCTTTCTTGCCACCATGTCGCACGACAAGCGCAAGAAAATCAGGCAGGAGCGCCGCAAGGTGCGCGATGCAGGCATCACATTTCGCCACGTCGAGGGGCGCGACATCACGGCGGAGCTCTGGCGCTTCTGGAACAAGTGCTACAGCCACACCTACCGGGCGCATCACTCGACGCCGTATCTCAATCTGCGCTTCTTTGAGCGCATTGGCGCCACCATTCCGGAGAATTTGTTGCTGGTCGTGGGCAGCATGCAGGGAGACGACGTCTGTGCCTCGCTGTGCATCCACAACGGTGAGACGCTCTATGGCCGCTACTGGGGTGCCATCGGTTACTCGCCTGGCCTGCATTTCGAAACCTGCTACTACCAGCCGTTGGAGTTTTGCATCGCACGCGGCATTCAACTATTTGAAGGCGGCGCGCAGGGCGAACACAAACTTGCGCGCGGATTTCTGCCGGTCGAAACCGTATCGGCGCACTGGCTCAAGCATCCGCAGTTCGCTGACGCCGTGGAGAATTTTCTCCAGCGCGAAGAAGCCGGCATTCACCGTTACGTCAATGAATTGAGCGATCACAGTCCGTTCAAGACCGTGGCGGCCGGGGCGGTCACACCGACAGCATGAAACCTGTCAGCCGTTGCGCTGTCAAATGCGTTATAGACTGACTCTTGCGGAGGCGCCATGACAAGTTCCCGATCCACACTGCACCGGTCTCTTGCCCTCACCTGTGTCATCGTGGGCATGCTGAGCGGCTGTGCTTCAACCGGGCAAACCGGCCAGGTGGCGCGCCTGAGCCCGCAAGACCTTGCCCGCCTGACGCCGCCGCCCAACCCGAAAGTACCGTTGACTGAACTGATCGGCTGGTCGCAGGAGAAGGCCACGCCCGACGCCATCATCAAACGCCTGCAAGACACCGGCACGTTCTACAACCTCAATCCGCAACAGATTGTTGATCTCCACAAGCAAGGTGTCGATCAGCGCGTGATCGATTACCTCGTGGAAGCGCAGGAGAAAGCGCGCCAGGCCACCCTGCTTACCGAGCTCGCCGACCGCGACGCCAAGGCGGCGCAAGAACTCGAGCGCGAACGCAACCGCCGCCGCACACTGCAAAACCAGTATGGCCCGTGGCCCTATGGATACGGCTACGGCGGCGCCTGGGGGCCACGCTTTGGCTTTGGCGGCAGCGTTGGCGCGCCCTACTACTACGATCCGTTTTTCAGGACGTGGCGGCCGCGCTGGTAGCCGGACGCGCTTGCGGCTTACTTGCAGTCCTGCATGCAACGTGACCCTGCCACATCTGGCCGCGGATCAACATTGGTAAAGCCGTTTCGATTCGGCATTGCCACTCTCGGCAAGGTCTGCGCGTTCATGACCGCATCGGCGGCGATCACGCCGTTCTGGTGAAGCAGGAAGGCGGACAACGCATAGACCTCATCCGGCGTCAGCGACTGCGGTTTGTCATGCGGCATCGCGCGGTTGATGTAGTCGTACACGATGGTGGCATAAGGCCAGAAACTGCCAATGGTCAGGACCGGCTTGGGCGTCGCGAGCGTGCCCTGCCCTCCCGCCAACGTGCCACCAGGCCCGCCGTTGCCCGTAGGGCCGTGGCACGCCGCACATTTTTGCGTGAACAGCGTGCGCCCCTGTGCCACGCTGCCGGCGCCCGGCGGCAGTCCTGCACCATCGGGCGTGATGTCGATATTCCAGGCACTGATCTGCGCGGTTGTCGGTGTGCTGCCGATGCCATACCGTATCGATGTGGCTTGCTGTGCGGGTTGCTGTGTCGTGCAGGCGCTGGCGGCCAGCACCGCCACCGCCACGACGATACGTGCCTTAAGCGTGAACATTGCTCACCTCGCCGCTGGCGGCAACGCGCCAGCTCTGAATCGCGTTGTAGTGATACAGCGAGTTTTGGCCGCGCACCGCGATCAGTTGGCTGCGCGTCGGCTGGGTATAACCGGTTTCGTCGGTGGCGCGGCTTTGCAGTACCGCAGGCTCGCCGTTCCAGCGCCATGGCAAGCGAAACCGCGTCAGCGCCATGCTTTGCACCGGGGCCTGCAAGGCGGCCTCGCGCCAGGTGCGGCCGCCATCGACCGACACGTCGACCGCACGAATCCGCCCATTGCCAGTCCAGGCAATGCCCGAAATTTCGTGAAACCCTTGCTGCAACAGCTTCTGTCCACCAGAGGGGGTGGTGATCACCGACTTGGCGTCCATCACGAAGGTGAACTGGCGCGCGCTGCCGTCCGGCATCAAATCCGAATATTTCGATGTCTCTTCGCGCGTATGAAATGGTGCCGTGCCGACCTTGATGCGGCGCAACCACTTGATACTCATGTTGCCCTCGAAGCCGGGCAGAAACAAGCGCACCGGGTAGCCCTGCTCGGGACGCAGCATCTCGCCATTTTGCGCATACGCGAGCAGCGCATCGTCCATCGCCTTCGCGAGGGGCACGCTGCGCGTCATGGCTGCAGCGTCTGCGCCCTCGGCCAGCAGCCACTTGCCGCCGGGGTTGATCCCAGCTTCCTCAAGAATTGCCGAGAGCGGCACGCCGGTCCACTCGGCGCAACTGACCAGGCCGTGCACATCCTGCGCGGTCTTGCCGGCCGGTCTGAACCATTCAGCAGCACTGTTGCCCGAGCATTCCAGATAATGCACGCGCGACACTGAGGGGTAGCGCATCAGATCATTCATTGACAGCAGCAGCGGCCGCTCCACCAGACCATGCACCATCAGGCGATGCGCGTCCGGGTCGATAGCCGGTACGCCGGCATGGTGCCGTTCGAAAAACAGGCCATTGGGCGTGATCGTGCCAAACAGATTTTGCAATGGCGTGCGCGTGGCTGTCGGGAATGCGGCCGGTGCGTCAGGCAGCTTGCGCACCACCGCTTTCTCGAAGGGTGACGGCTGCCCGTAAGGCGGGTTGAGAAACCCCGCGCCCTGCGCCTGCATCCATGCGGGCACGTTCGGCGGCAGGTTCGCGGCAGCGCCGGCAGCATGCGCGGCTGCCGGCATGGCAGCAGCACCGATTGCGGCGGACGCAAACGCGCCTCGCTGAAGAAACTGGCGACGCCCCGGCCCCTTGGTGTCGCGTGCTTGCTCACGCCCGGTCAGCTCACTCTTGGTCATTTGCCTCTCCTCATTGCGCGCTGCCGCGTTCGTGGCGGCGGTGGTACAGGGGTCCCATTCACGCAGCGGTCTCGCTTCAAACGCGTGGCAATGTGGAGTCTACGCGAGTAACGGTTTCGCTAAAACTTAACTAGTGTCAGTCCCACGATGGCGCCCTGGACCACAAATCCAGATGGGGGCCATTGGTCTCGACTAACATTTTGCCTCGGCCGCCGCCTTGTAATGCCGGTGCGCCACGTCAAGCTGCCCGGTCGCTTCCATCAGCCGCGCCAACTCCAGCCAGACGCGCCGTGACGGCGTGATGGCTGCGGCCTGCTCCAGAATCTGCTGCGCCTTGCCCCACAGTTTTTGCCGCGCGCACAGACGGCCCATGGCGAGCAGCAACCCTGCATCGCGCGGATGCGAAGTCACCCAGCGCTCGGCACGCTCCAACTGGCGCGCGACGTCACGCTCGTCTTCAAACACACAATCGGCAATCTGCGCAGCAAGTGCGCTATCCCATTCGTATTCGAGTGCGGTGTCAATGACGTCTTGTGCTTCGCGCATCAGGCCCGCTGCGGCGAGACCGGCTGCCACGTGCCGTGCGACGCCGGCGCTGCGCCGGTCGGCGCGCGGCATGCGGCGCAGACGTTCGCGCAAGTCAGTTGCATCGCTGCTGGAGAACAGCCCTGAGTAGGCGGCTTCGCGCGTTTTCGCGGCGACTGTGGGATGCACAGCCTTGTGTTCTTCAAGGCGGTGCGCGACTTTGAGCGCTTCTGCCCAGCGCCCGGCGCGGGTCATGGATTTGAGCGCGAGACGCTCACTGGCGATATGGCGTGCGCCACTGCGGTTGAGTTCAGCCAGCACGTCGAGCGCTTCGGCGTCACGGCGCTGCTGCGCGAGCAACTCGGCGCGTGTCATCAGCGTGGCATGTTGCAGTGCCTGATCGCGCGCAGTGCCGCCTGCCGATGCGGCGCTGGCCGCCGCATCGAGCCATTTGTCGCGGTCGTGCGAATGCTCGAGCTGATGTGCGGCACGCGCGGCGAGCAGTGCAGCGAGGCCCGGCTCTTCGCCTGCGGCGTGTGCGGCGGCAGCCGATTTTTCGGCACGCGCGTAGCGGCCTTCGAGGGATAAGAGCAATGCATCGAACAGCGAGTGGCGTGCTTTATCACTGGCGCGCGCGGCGCGAAACGCGCGCACGCGTTCGGGCAGGTCGAGGGTATAGGCGGCGGCGCGGATGAAAAAATACAGCGCAACAAACGCGAGCGCCAGCAGCAACATGAATAACGACAGCGCCATCTCGATGCGCGCCGGATTCACGAAGAAGATGACATAGCCATCGTTGTAGCGCGCCGCCAGCGACAGGCCGGTTGCGAGGGCGAACAGCGCCAGCACCCAAAACAGGCCGCGCATGGATTAGCTTTTCCTCAGTCTGCGCAGGAGCGAGAATGCGGCACATGGCGGCATCCGCGCGGCGCCAGCGGCGTCCGGCGATGCGTGCCCCACTGGACGGGGCCGCGCGACGAGACGCGCGCGCGCTCCTTGACTGGCTTGTGGCGCACGCACGTTATTTGCCCGGCGCGCGCGGCGCTTTGTAGTTGCGCACGGCGTTGATGCTGTCGGCCAGCGTCGGCAATTCAATGCTTATGGCCGATGACGACAGGCTGCGCAGCGTGGCGAGTGCGGCACCGCCATTTTTGGAGCGCACATCGACATAGCGGTTGAGCCAGACGATGGCGGTGTCGACATCGCTTTTGAATAAAGCTTCATTGCGTTGCAGAAGTGCGATGCGTGCGTTGAGCAGTTTGAGTTTGAGGTTCTCGCGCACGAAAAACGCTTGACTGGGATTGAGCAACACGGGGTCGGCATCGCCGATATCGCGGATGCGGATCAACTGGCGGAACTGCTCCCAGGCGTCGTCGCGCAGGCGAGCCCAGGTGGATGGCTCGCCTTTTTTGTCTTTGTTGTCGTTCGACTCTTTGCCGTCCTTGGTTGTCCTGCCCTCCTTCGGTAAGGCAGTAGCGGGTGGCGCACTGGTGGATGTTGCGCCGGCCGGTACAGCGCCGCCTCCTGACGAAGTTTGCGCAGCACGCGATGCTGATGCCGGTGTGCGTTCGTCAAACAACAAGGGGAGCGTATCGGCACTCGAAATGACTGCATCGAGACGAATGGCAAGGCCGGAAGTATCGACGAAGGGCAGATTCTTCAAACGCTCGATATCTTTTTGCAGCGCGCGGCGCACACCGATGAATTGCGCCTTGTCGGCGCGGCCAAGGCGCGCGTCGGCGTTTTGCAGCGCGACCAGCGCACCGCGAACATTGCCGGCCAGTTGCAATTGTTGCGAAGCGATGCCGAGGGTCTGCTCGATCTCGGTCAGCGCCCAGTCGTCACGGTTGCGCGAGAGGTCCTGATACAGCGCTTCGAGGGCGGCTTGCTGGCCTTGCGATTCATTGAGCTTGGCCTCCACTGTGGCGAGCTTGGCGACGGCCTCGGTCACGCGCGCCTGCGCCTCGCGCGCGAGTTGGCCCTGCTGTTGCAACGAGGCACTCTCGGCCTGGAGGCGCTGCGCGACTTCCTGCGAGAGGTTGCTTACCTGCCGTCGCGTGTCCCACCAGTTGACGGCAAACAGCAGCGCCAACACCGCGATGATGATTTTTTCCGTAGTCCACCAGGCTGCAATCCTTGGTGGGAGCCAGTGTGAGGTTGTCGATGCGCCAAGGCCGTTGGTGGGAGCGGCTTCTGGCGGCATGCCTGAATCGGATCTTGGCGTGGTTTCACTCATTGTGCTGCCCGTCATGCTGCCCGCGTTGCTGCTGCCGCAAAGTGGGCCGTGAGGCCAGCCATCAGGCCCGCATCACCACCTGCAGTTTCGATCACGCGTGCGCAGTCAAGCGCGCGCATGCGTGCGGCGATGCGCGGATGAGGCACGAACACTGGCACTGCTTTGGTGACGGCGGCAGCATCTTGCGCGAGCATTGCCACCAGATTCTCGCCACCCTCCGAGCTCGTGACCGTGAGCGCGGCGATTTGCCCTTGCCGCACACGTTGCAGCAACGGCACGGGGTCCGCCGAACCGCGCAGGCGTGCGTAGCTGGCGACAGTCTCCACCGCTGCGCCCGCTTGGGCGAAATGATCAAGCAGCCATTCGCGTCCGCCCGTGCCGCGCACGATCAACACGCGCTGCGGGGTCACCTTCAGGTGCGCCAGCTCTGCGACCAAGCCTTCGCTGTCGAAGCGCACTCGAGGATGTATTACCTCGTGCGATTGGCAAGAAGGGGGCGCCGGGAACAAAGGATGCGCGGGCTGTCGTGCAAGCAATGCCGCCAACTGCGCCGCAAGCATGGCGGCGGTGGCCGGGCCGGTCGCTGCCGTGCGCAATTGCACCGGCCACGGCAGGCCGCGTGCATGCAGGCGCGCAAACGTCTGCTGCACCGCGTTGGCACTCACAAAAATCACGAGATCAAAGCGCGCCAACGCCTCAAGTAGAGCATCAAGCTCACGCAGATCAGCCAAGGCAGCTATATCGATCGTCGGGAACAGCACCGGAACACCACCGGCTGCACGAATCATCCCCGCGAGCGCGCCGGCCTGAGCGGCCGGGCGCGTGACCACGATGTGCAATCCATCGAGAGGCTTCATGAGGCGTGCATGTTCACGTCAGGCCGCGTTGCGCAGCGCGGCGAGGATGCGCCCCGCGCCCTGCTTGCTCAGTTCCATCGCAGCGCGCTCGCCGAGCGCGATGGCATCACCCGCAGCACCCTGGACTTGCGTCTCCATCATCTCGCTGCCATCGGGCGCGCCGACCAATGCGCGCAGCACGATCAGACCCGATTCAATCACGCCGAACGCTGCCAGTGGCACGGTGCAACTGCCACCCAGCGCTCGGCTCACGGCGCGCTCGGCGGTGACGCACGCGGCCGTGTCGTCGTCATTCAATGGGGCAAGCCACGCCGCGAGTTCGGCGCGGCCTTCCAAGGTTTCGATACCCAGCGCACCCTGCCCTGCTGCCGGCAAACTGGCGGTCGAGGGCAACATCGCGCGAATGCGTTCCGCGAGGCCGAGGCGTTTCAATCCCGCCGCCGCGAGCACGATGGCGGCGTAGTCGCCACGGTCCAGCTTGGCGAGGCGCGTATCGAGATTGCCGCGCAAGGGTTGAATCACGAGTTGTGGATGCGCGCGGCGAATCTGCGCTTCACGCCGCAGACTCGATGTGCCAACCACGCTGCCGGCGGGCAATGCCGCGAGTGACGCAAAATTGTTTGAGACGAATGCATCGCGCGGGTCTTCACGGCGCATGATCACCGGCAATGCAAATTCGGCTGCCAGATCGGCCGGCACATCCTTCATCGAATGCACCGCGAGATCGGCCTCACCGTTGAGCAGCGCGACTTCCAGCTCCTTGACGAACAAGCCCTTGCCGCCCACCTTGGAGAGCGTGCGATCAAGGATTTCATCACCACGAGTGCTAAGGCCGAGGATGCTTACATCGCAGCTTGGATATAATTGTTGCAATGCAGCGCGAACGTGTTCCGCCTGCCACATCGCGAGACGGCTGATGCGTGACGCGATGACCAACTTTTTCGGGGACGGTCCCATTGATTTTCCGGGGAAACAGCGTGCGCAGACTGACGAAAAGTTTAGCACGCGCATGCGCCGTCACTCTCGCTGCGGCGCTGTTCGCCGCCAGCGTACATGCCATTGAGGTCACGCAAAACCTCGCGGCTGATGGCGCGCTTGCAGCGCAGCAATCCAAACCTCTGCTGCTGTTTTTCACCCAGCCCGGCTGCTCTTATTGCGAGCGCGCTCGCGCCGAGTATTTGCGCCATCTTGCGATGGATCCGGCCTACACGTCTCGCGCGATTTTTCGCGAAGTCTCGATAGGCAAACTCGTCGCGGGCTTTGATGGCCAGCGCCGCACCGGCAGCACCGTGGCGCGCGCGCAGGGCGTGACGCTCTACCCTACCATCATCATCGTCAATGCGGCCGGCAAACAGCTCGCGCCGCCCCTGCGCGGCTACACCGTGCCGGATTTTTACGGTGCCAGCCTTGACTCACGCATTGACGAAGCGGTGAAGGCGCTGCGGGGCGCACCATGAAATCACGCAGCGACCCCTTGCCGTTGAAGGAAGACATCCGCCTGCTCGGTCGCCTGCTCGGCGAAACCATCAAGGCGCGCGAGGGGCAAGACACCTTTGACACGATTGAAACCGTGCGCCAGCTCTCGGTGCGCGCGGCGCGCGATGGCGACAGTGCCGCGCGCAAGCTATTGGCACGCACGCTCAACCGTTTGTCACGCGACCGCACGGTCTCCGTGGTGCGTGCGTTCTCGTATTTTTCGCACCTGACCAATATTGCCGAAGACTGCGACCAGAGCCGCCGTGCGCGTGCCGCACTGCTGAGCGCGGACGCACCCGCTGCCGGCAGTCTCGCGCACACGCTCGATCACCTCGCTGCCGCGCGCGTCCCCGCCGCCGACGTCGCCGCATTTTTCGCCGACGCCTGTCTCGTGCCAGTGCTCACCGCGCATCCGACCGAGGTACAGCGCAAGAGCATTCTCGATGCCGAGTTGGACATCGCGCGCCTCGTCAGCCAGCGCGGCCAGAGCGCGTTGACGCCGGCAGAGCGCGCCACCATTGACGAGCTGCTTGAAGCGCGCATCCTCGCCATCTGGCAGACGCGCATGCTGCGCCCGACGCGCCTCACGGTAGCGGATGAAATTGAAAACGGCCTGTCGTTCTTCCGTTACACCTTTCTCGATCAATTGCCGCGCCTGCTCGACGCCACCGCACGCGAATTGGCGCAGCGCTATCCGCGCGCGCAGATCACGGTGCCACCCTTCTTTCGCATCGCCACCTGGATTGGCGGTGACCGTGACGGCAATCCGAATGTACATGCAGCCACCCTGCGGCGCGCGCTGCAGCGCCAGTCGGGTCTGGTGTTTTCGCACTACCTCGCTGAAGTACACGCTCTGGGCGCAGAACTCTCACTCGCCAGCCTGCTGGTCAAGACCACTCCGGCCTTGGCACGCCTTGCAGATGCGTCACCCGACGTTTCCGCGCACCGGCAGGACGAACCCTACCGCCGTGCGCTGACAGGCATCTACGCGCGCCTCGCCGCCACGGCGCGCGCGCTGTGCGGCTTTGAAGTCGCGCGCCATGAGATCGCCGAAGCACCGCCCTATGCGGATGCCGATGCCTTCGCGGCTGATCTCGCCGTCATCATCGACTCGCTGGTGACGCATGGCTCACTGGCCCTCACGCGCGCGCGTCTCGCGCCCCTGCTGCGCGCGGCCCAAGTGTTCCGCTTTCATCTCGCACCGGTGGACCTGCGTCAAAGCTCGGACGTGATGGAGCGCGTGGTGGCCGAGTTGCTCGCTGCGGCCGGCGTCGAGCGCCACTATGGGGCGCTCGATGAAAGCGCCAAACGCACACTGCTCACCATCGAGCTCACGCAGCCACGCCTGCTGCGCTCGCCCTTCGCACGCTATTCGGACGAAGCAGTCAAAGAGCTGGACGTGTTTACCGAGGCAGCAACAGCCCACGCACGCTTCGGCGCAGCCGCCGTACCCAACCACATCATCTCGCACGGCGAAGCGGTGTCGGACATGCTCGAAGTGCTGGTGTTGGCGAAAGAGGCGGGTCTGTATGACCCAGTGGCACGCCGCTCGGCGCTGCACATCGTGCCGCTGTTTGAATCGATTGCCGACCTCGAAGCTGCGCCGCAGATCATGCGCGACTGGTTTGCCGGGGAGATCGGGCGCACTGTCACGCAGCATCTGGGCAGTACCCAGGAAGTGATGCTCGGCTACTCCGACAGTAACAAGGACGGCGGTTTTTTCACCTCGATCTGGTCGCTGTATCAAGCAGAGATCGCGCTGGTCGACACCTTCCGCGACGCCGGAGTGACGATGCGCCTGTTTCATGGCCGTGGCGGCAGCGTCGGGCGTGGCGGCGGGCCAAGTTACGACGCCATCCTCGCACAACCGGCCGGCAGTGTGAATGGCCAGATCCGCATGACTGAACAGGGCGAGATCATCGCCAGCAAATACGCCAACCCGGAAAACGGGCGGCGCAATCTGGAGACCTTGCTGGCGGCGACGCTGGAGGCGTCGCTGCTGCCGGGCGTGCGCGCTCCCGCACCGGCGCCGGCCAGCCAGCGCGCCAGTGCAACCGACTCGCCTGCCTTTCTGGCCGCCATGCACGAGCTCTCACGCGAGGCCTGCCGCTGCTACCGAGCCTTGGTTTACGAAACGCCCGGCTTCGCGGAGTATTTTTTTCAGGCGACACCGATTTCGGAAATTGCCGAACTCAACATCGGCAGCCGCCCCGCGTCACGCAAGGCGGGCCAGCGCATCGAAGACCTGCGTGCGATACCGTGGGTGTTCTCGTGGGCGCAGTGCCGCGTCATGCTGCCTGGCTGGTATGGCTTTGGGTCAGCGGTGGCGCGCTACCGGTCACAGCATGGCACCGCCGGCATGACACAACTCAAAAAATTTTATCGGGCGTCGCCGTTTTTGCAAACAGCGCTCGCCAATATGGATATGGTGCTGGCCAAGTCAGATCTCTCGGTGGCGGCGCGCTATGCCGAATTGGTGACCGACCGAAAGCTGGCTTCCGCCATCTTCGAGCGCATTCGCACCGAATGGGAATATACCCGTGACGCCCTGTTCACGATCTCGGGTCAGCGTGCGTTCCTGGCCGGCGATCCGCTGCTGGCGCGTTCGATCAGAAACCGCTTCGCCTATCTTGACCCGCTCAACCATTTGCAGGTTGAGTTGATCCGCCGTCACCGTTCCGGTGTCACTGACGAGCGCATCAAGCGCGGCATACACCTCTCGATTAACGGCGTGGCAGCTGGCCTGCGCAACAGCGGCTAGCCCAAGCACCACGCAAGCGGCACCGAATCAGCGATCTCCCCCATACCCCAGTCCGCGCTCATCCACCCTCAACTTGCACCATTCATTCTTCGAAAGACACATCATGCTCAAAGGCAAAACCGCTCTCGTTACCGGCTCCACGTCAGGCATCGGACTCGGCATCGCGCGCGCGCTTGCTGCGCAAGGCGCCAACATCATGCTCAATGGCTTTGGTGACCCGTCGCAGATTGACGCGGTGAAAAAGGACATCACCGCACTCGGCGTCCAGGCCGGCTATCACGGCGCCGACATGACCAAGCCACGCGAGATTGAAGACCTCATCAAGACTGCGCAGCAGCAATTTGGCGCGCTCGACATTTTGGTCAACAACGCCGGCATTCAGCATGTGGCGCCGGTCGAGTCATTTCCTGACGAGCGTTGGGATGCAGTGATCGCGATCAACCTGTCGTCGAGCTTCCACACCATCAAGCATGCGCTGCCGTTGATGAAGACCAACGGCTGGGGCCGCATCATCAACATCGCCTCGGCCCACGGCCTGGTGGCCTCGGTGCAAAAGGTGGCCTACGTGGCGGCCAAGCATGGCATCGTCGGCCTGACCAAAACCATCGCACTCGAAACCGCCAACACCGGTGTCACGTGCAACGCCATCTGCCCGGGCTGGGTGCTGACCGCCCTGGTGCAAAAGCAGATTGATGCGCGTGCCGCCGCTGCCGGCCAGACCGATGCACAGGCCAAGATCGCGCTGGTGTCGGAGAAGCAGCCTGACCATGAGTTCGTCACGCCCGAAGACCTTGGCGCACTGGCGGTGTTCCTGTGCAGCGAAGCCGGCCGTGTGATTCGCGGCGCGTCGTATGTCATGGATGGCGGCTGGACGGCGCAATAGCGGCAACCACCAGCCCTCCCACGCTTGCGCATCACACCAAAGTGAATCCACGACGCAAGATGGGCCATTGGCCAAGAATGGCTCCCACCAAAGGTTTTGGCGCATTATCCCTGCGGCGGTGTGGAACCTGTGCCGTCATGTTGTGCGCTACCGTGTTGATGACCGGCTGCGATTATCTGCGTCCGTTCGAGCAGGTTTGTGAGCGGCGACTTGGCCCCGTCAGCGTCCGGGTCGATGCGCCGGCCACACAGCATGTGCACGATTACACCCAATCCACCAGCGCCCTCACGGCACGTGGCACCCATGCTGGTGCCGGGCGCCGGGTTGAGGGTCTTACCGAGGTCAATCTCATCAGCCGCATTGCGATTGGCGGCAGCGGCGTGGTCAAACCTTTTTCCGGGCGCTACTGCACTCGGCCCGACGTGCAGGTCACGCTCGCCTACAAACCCTTGACGGTGTTCATCGCGAGCGAACAAAACACCGGCTCCTGCACGTTTGATCTCACCATGGGACACGAAATGAAACACGTGCGCTCCTACGAGCGTTTCATTGACGAACTGGCGGGGGAAGTTGAGGCCGGCCTGAAGACGGCATTGACAGAGAAGGTGCACTACTTTCCCAATGCCGCAGAGGGCGAGCGCGTTTTGAACGCGTTAATCAGCGAAAAAGTCAACGCCGCGATTCGCGATGGCCTGGCCGTTGTGCAGAAGCGTCAGGCGGCGATTGACACGCCGGAAGAATACGGACGTCTTGATTTGATGTCGTCAAAGTGCGGCAGTTGAAGAGGCAACTCGGACAGCAACTCGGGCACCAGCGCAGGCAGCGGCTAAAATTCACGCATGACCACGGACATCACTGCCAGCGTCGGAGCAGCCCTGCCGAAATCATTGGGCCGCTACAAAATCGTCGCCGAGCTTGGGCGCGGCGCGATGGGCACGGTGTTTCACGGCATCGATGAAACCATCGAGCGCCCCGTTGCGCTCAAAACGCTGAACGCCGAGTTGCCACCCGAGGTGCTGGTCGAAGTGCGCGAGCGCTTTTTGCGCGAGGCCAAGTCAGCCGGGCAGCTCAATCATCCGAACATCGTCACCATCTATGAATTCGGGCAAGACGCTGGCACCGCGTTCATTGCGATGGAGTTTCTCGAAGGCAAGTCGCTGCAGGCGATAATCCGCGAAGGACAGTTGCCGTTCGACACGATTGCCGATTACGTGGCGCAGATCGCCGAGGGTCTCGACTACGCGCACCGCTTTGGCGTCGTCCATCGCGACATCAAGCCCGCCAACATCATGATCTCTTCGCGTGCGCTGGCGAAGATCACCGACTTTGGCATTGCGCGCGTGCAATCGTCGTCGATGACACAAACCGGCGCGATGCTCGGCTCACCCAAATACATGTCGCCCGAGCAAGTGCTGGGCCAGCCTGCCGATGGTCGTGCCGACGTATTCTCGCTCGGCGTGGTGCTGTTTGAAATGCTGGCGGCGCGCACACCGTTCGAGACTCCCGATGCGACCGTTTTCTCGTTGATGCAACGCATTGTCACGGCGGCGCATGATCCGATTACGGTCATCGCGCCGGGCACCCCGCCGGTGTTCGAAGCCATACTTGCGCGTGCATTGGCGAAGAAGCCGGACAAGCGCTACGAGAACGCCGGACAGATGGCAGACGATTTGCGGCGGTGGAAGAATGGGACAGCGCCGGCTGCCGCGAGTACGGGTGCGCCAGAGGCAGCGACTGCGACCGCAGCCGTTGCTTCGCGCGCCAACGTCCTGGCGGCCGATGTCTGCGAAGCTCCTGCGCAGTTCAACGCAGCGGCCTTCGAAAAAACGGAAATTACCAACCCAGCCATAAACGCCGCAGCATACGAGCGCACCCTCGTCACACACCCCGGCACAGCAAGCACGGCTGCGTTGAATGCGACCCTGATCGCGCCGCCCGCTCCGCCCGCGCCAGTATCGTTGCTCGATGACCTCGACACCCTCGGCTCCAGCGTAGACGAGATGCAGCGCAAGTTTCTCGAAGAAGAAGCCAGCGCCATGGCTGCGATGCGCCGCAAGGCGTCGAAGTCCAAGGATTGGGATGCCATGGCAGGCACCATCGAGGGGGAAACAGCCAAAGACGCCCCATCCGCGAGCAATCCAGCCAATGCCACTGATGCGGCGGGCGCTGCACGCAAAAGCAGCGTGTTTGGCCTGCTGCGACAGCAGGCCGGTCCGAATCTCAAAGAGCAGACCGAGGCCAGGCAAGCTGCTGAGACCGCTGGCATGCTGGCGTTCGATGCCAAATTACGCGCGGGTTACAACTTTCTCAACGAGTTTTTCCGCGAAGTCAACGATGCCAACCCGCAATATGCCGCGCAGCACAGTCTGCTGTTCTACGGCAATTGCCCGCCGCTGTATTTCGAAGCTGGCGCCGTCAACATGCGCACCAAACGCATCGAAGACCGCGGCAAACTCAAGGACATCATCGATCACCTGATCGTGTCCTATCAGCTGATTTCACCGGAGAAGCATCGCGTGACCTTGAACGGCCAGGAATGGCTGCGCTTGCGCGACATCCTGACCGATTATGAAATGCAGTATCAGGTGGCCGAGACGCGCAACGACTTCGGCCAGGTGACGCGTGCGGTCGTTGATATGGAAATCAAATTTGTCTGTGCGATCACCTTGCGCGCCGACTACGCGCAGCAGCGCGCAGACCTCACCTGCCGCAACATCGGTCCGCTGGGCCGCCGCCGCTATCAGGTACCGGCAGCAATGCTCAGTGATGAGCTCTTTGAAGAGATCTCGAAGGTCATGCTTGGCTATCCGAGCAAGCTGGTTGAGCGCTTCTCGGTGGCCGTCTAGTCCCCACCCGGCGGCGGAAATGCGCCGCGCTGGCAAAGAAATAGGCGCCATCGATACAGACGCAGTCTGTGCAGCGCGGCGAGACCGCGCCCGACGGACGGCCACCAGTTTACGTCCTTACATCCCGAGCAGCATCTGGTTCATGCGCTTGACAAACCCTGCCGGGTCTTCGAGCGTGCCGCCCTCGGCCAGCAGTGCCTGATCGAACAACAAGCTGACCCAGTCGCCGAAGCGCACCTCTTCATACTTGAGCTTTTGCACCAGCGGATGCTTGGGGTTGATTTCCAGAATCGGCTTGGTGCCAGGCGCGTTCTGACCCGCAGCCTTGAGCATGCGCGACAGATGCGCGCTCATGTCCTGGTCGTCCGACACCAGGCAAGACGGTGAATCTGTGAGGCGGTGGGTGACGCGCACTTCTTTCACCTTCTCGCCCAGCGCATCCTGAATTTTCTTGAGCAAATCCTTGTACTCGCCCTCGGCTGATTCCTTTTCCTTCCTGTCGGCTTCGTCTTCAAGCTTGCCCAAATCCAGGCCGCCCTTGGCGACCGAGACCAGTTGCTTGCCGTCAAACTCGGGGAGGTTTGAGACCACCCATTCGTCGACACGGTCGGACAGCAACAGCACTTCGATGCCCTTCTTGCGGAACACTTCGAGGTGCGGGCTGTTCTTGGCGGCGAGGAAGGTTTCGGCAGTGACAAAATAAATCTTGTCTTGCCCTTCTTTCATGCGCGCCACGTAATCGGCCAGGGCCACGGTTTGATCGGGCGTGTCTGCCTTGGTGGAGGCGAAGCGCAGCAACTTGGCGACGCGCTCCTTGTTGGCGAAATCTTCACCGATCCCTTCTTTGAGTACGGCACCGAACTGGGCCCAGAAAGTAGCGTAACGTGCGGCCTTTTTGGCATCGACTTCCGCGCCCGCTGCGGCAGTCGTATCTGCGGCGGCATCAGCCGGTTTTTCTGCATCTGTCGCGCCAGCAGCACCGTCTGCGTCGACAGGCTTCGCAGCGGCGGCAGTAGCAGCAGCGCTCTCGGCCATTTCTTCGAGCGTCGAGAGGATGCGCTTGGTGCAGCCTTCACGAATCGACTTGACGTCGCGCGACTCCTGCAATAATTCGCGCGAGACATTGAGCGGCAGATCGTTGGAGTCGATCACACCCTTGACGAAGCGCAAATACTTGGGCAACAACTGCTCGGCATCGTCCATGATGAAGACGCGGCGCACGTAGAGCTTGATGCCCTGCTTGCGCTCACGATCCCACAAATCAAACGGCGCGCGTGCCGGGATGTAGAGCAGTTGCGTATATTCCTGGCGGCCTTCAACGCGGTTGTGGGTGTGAGCCAGCGGCGCTTCGTAGTCGTGCGCAACGTGTTTGTAGAACTCGTGATATTGCTCTTCGGTCAGCTCATTTTTGGGACGCGTCCACAAGGCCTTGGCCTGGTTCACGGTTTCGTCTTCGTCCCTGGTGACCATCTCGTTCTTGTCTTTGTCCCACTCTTCCTTCTTCATCATCACCGGAATGGTGATGTGATCGGAGTATTTGGTGAGAATTGATTTGAGCTTCCACGCCGACAAGAAGTCATCTTCGCCGTCGCGCAATTCGAGGATGACATCGGTGCCGCGTGCGTCGCGCGCCGCGCTCTCGATGGTGAAATCGCCCTCGCCGCCCGACTCCCAGCGCACCGCGTCAGTGGCACCGGCACGGCGCGTGACCACGGTGAGTTTTTTCGCGACGATGAAGCCTGAGTAAAAGCCGACGCCAAACTGCCCGATCAAATTGGCGTCTTTGGCCTGGTCGCCGGAAAGCTTGGAGAAAAACTCACGGGTACCCGACTTGGCGATGGTGCCGAGGTTGGAAATGACTTCGGCGCGGCTCATGCCGATGCCGTTATCGGAAATGGTGATGGTGCGCGCGGCCTTGTCGAAACCGACACGGATTTTGAGATCGGAATCGCCGCCATAGAGCGCATCGTTGTTGAGCGCTTCAAAACGCAGTTTGTCGCAGGCGTCGGACGCGTTCGACACCAGTTCGCGCAGGAAAATTTCCTTGTTCGAGTACAACGAATGGATCATCAGGTGCAGAAGCTGTTTTACCTCTGCCTGAAAATGCAGATTCTCCTTGCCACTCGCTTTGACTGCTTCAGCTTGCTCGGACATTGCTCTCTCCTGTGAAAATGCGGGCGCGGTACCCAAATCGAAATGCCGGTTCGCGCGAGCATATGGTGGCGCATTGCGGCGGTTTCAAGCCCGGCACCAGCTTCAACCAGCACCGCACACGACTGGCGCGCGTTCCGCCGCCCTGCCTGACATAAAATTCCCCTCTCACTCCGCTTGCGACCCATGCGCCACACCCTCCGCTCCCTGCTATTGGTCACCCTGCCCCTGTGCGCTGCCCTGATGACTGCTGGGGCGGGGGCGCAGCAAACGGTGACGGTAGTCACGTCCTTCCCCAAGGAATTGACCGAAGCCTACAAGAAGGCGTTCGAGGCCAAGTACCCGGGCACCAAGGTCGAGATGCTGTCCAAGAACACCACGGCGGGCATCGCCTTTGTGCGCGAACTCCACCCCGGCAGCCGCCCTGACGTGTTTTGGGCTTCGGCGCCGGATGCATTCGAAGTGCTGGCCAAGGACGGGCTGCTGACCAAGTATGACGGTGCCAACAAGGCGGTGCCCGCCAAAATCGGCGCCTACCCGATCAATGACCCCGAAGGCTTCTTCTATGGCCAGGCGCTGGCAGGCTACGGCCTGATGTGGAACACGCGTTACCTGAAGGCGCACAAGCTCACTGCGCCGGCGCAGTGGTCCGATCTCGTCAAGCCTGCGTATTTCGGTCACGTTGCCACATCGTCGCCATCCCGATCCGGCACCACGCACCTCACGGTCGAAACGATTTTGCAGGGTGAAGGCTGGGTCAAGGGCTGGGCGCAACTGCTGCAGATTGCGGGCAACAGCGCGGCCATTACCGAGCGCAGCTTCGGTGTGCCCGATGGCGTCTCCAGCGGGCAATTTGGCGTCGGGCTGGTGATTGATTTCTTTGGCTTGGCGGCCAAAAACGCCGGCTTTCCGGTCGAGTTTGCCTACCCCGAGGTGACCGCCATCGTGCCGGCCAATATCGGCCTGGTCAATGGCGCCAAGAATGCCGAAGCGGGCAAACGATTCATTCACTACACGCTGTCGGATGAAGGCCAGGAGCTGCTGCTCAACCCCAAGATCAGCCGCCTGCCGGTGCTGCCCGCCGTCTACGCCAAGGCCGCGAAGAATTACCCCAACCCGTTCACCGGCTCGATCCGCGCCAAGGTCAACTTTGACTCCAACTTGTCGGAAGAGCGCTACTACCTCGTGGTGTCCATGTTCGACCAACTCATCACCTTCCGCCACAAGGAGTTGCAGGTGGCCACGCGCGCGATTCACGAAGCAGCGGCCAAACTGGCCGCCAGACCCAGTGCGCAAGGCACGAAACTCCTTGGCGAGGCACGCGAACTCGCATTTTTCCCCGCTGTCGATGAGGCGCGCGCCCGTGACAAGGGCTTTCTGGCCGTGTTCCGCAGCACCAAGAAAACCGTGGATGTGACCAAGCAGTTGTCGGCGCTGGAAGAGCGCTGGGGTGCCGAGGCCAAGCGCAACTATGCACGCGCCGCCGAGTTGGCAGGGCAGGCTGGAGCAATGGCCGGCCGCTGAGAGGATATGTTCCTCCGTCTTGTGCGGCGGCGAACGTCCGCCCGAGCGTGGGACAATGAACCGGATTGAAAAGGAGGAGAACGCAATGCGACCCGTCAAGAAGATGCTCCGTGCCAGTCTGGCGGTCGCGGTGGCCTTGCTCGCTTCTGCTGCGCTGGCGGCAGAGACTGGTGTCACCAGCGACACCATCACCCTGGGTCAGTCGTGCGCCCTCACCGGCCCCGCGCAGGAACTGGGCACTGAAATGCGTCTCGGTGCCCTGGCCTACTTCAGCCAGGTCAATCAGGCCGGAGGAATCAACGGGCGGCAGATCAAGCTGACCACGCTCGATGACGGTTACGAGCCCGACCGCGCCGCTGCCAATACCCGAAAGCTGATCGACGACGACAAGGTATTTGCACTGTTTGGCTATGTCGGCACGCCGACGTCAAACGCGTCGCTGCCTATTTTCACCGAGGCCAAGGTACCGTTCTTCGGTGCCTTTACCGGCGCCGAGTCGCTGCGCAATCCGTTCAACCGCTATATCTTCAATGTACGTGCGAGCTACTTTGACGAGACCGAAAAGATCGTCGAACAACTGACTTCGCTCGGTGTCCGCAACATCGCCGTGTTTTACCAAAATGATGCCTATGGGCAGGCTGGCCTGGCCGGCGTCACCCGGGCCCTCACCAAACGCAACATGAAAATTTCCGGCACCGCGACGGTGGAGCGCAATACCGTTGCCGTCGATGCCGCAGTCAAGACTCTGGTGCCGCAGAGTCCGGATGCGATCGTCATGATCTCGGCTTACAAATCGATCGCGGCCTTTGTGCGTTCCTCCAAAAAAGCGGGTTACACAGGGCAATATCACAACGTCTCCTTCGTCGGCAGCCGTGCGCTGGCAGAAGAACTGGGCGCGGAAGGCTACGGTGTGGCGGTATCACAGGTGGTGCCCTTTCCCTTTTCGAGCAGCACACCGGTGGTGCGCGACTACCTGTTGGCACTCAAGTCCGCGGGCTCTGCACAGCCCTCCTTCACCAGTCTTGAGGGATATATCGCGGCACGCGTATTCGTCGAAGGTCTCAAACGCGCCGGCAAGGACCTCACGCGCGACAAGTTCATTGGCGCACTTGAGTCGATGAGCAATACCGAGATTGGCGGCTTCAATGTCAATTTTTCTCCCAAGAGCCATAACGGCTCCTCGTTCGTGGATCTGACCTTGATCGGACGCAACAAGGCCTTCGTGCGCTAACCAGGTGACCCGCTTGCTGCGCCTGCCTGGCACTGTGGGCAGCATCGCGCTGGCCCTTGCGGCCGGTGCCTTTTTGCTGATTTTTTTGGTCATTCCGGTCCTCACCGTGATACGCGCTGCGGTATCCGACGGGTCGGGCGGATTGACCCTGGGCCATTTCGGCGCATTCTTCGGATTGACGCTGATGCGCGAGTCGTTCGTGAACAGCCTGATGGTGGCACTGCTCTCGGTCTTGTTTGCGTCACTCATCGCGGTGCCGCTCGCCTACCTCACTGCGCGCTTTGCGTTTCGCGGCGCACTGTTGATCCAGACCCTCGGCGTGCTGCCGCTGATCATGCCGCCCTTTGTCGGCGCGGTGGCGATGCAACTCATCTTCGGTAAAAGCGGCAGCGTCAATCTGCTGCTCGACGAGCACTTCGGTTTCACCCTGCCCTTCATGGAGGGGCTGGCCGGTGTGGTGTTCGTCGAGAGCCTGCATTACTTTCCCTTCATCCTGCTCAACCTCACGGCAGCGCTCGCCAACATCGACAGTGCAATGGAAGAAGCCGCGCAAAACCTTGGCAGCAGCGGCTTTGCGCTGTTTCGCCGCGTCGTGTTTCCACTCGCATTGCCGGGTTATGTGGCTGGGGCTTCGCTGGTGTTCGTCAAGGTGTTCGATGATCTGGGCACGCCGCTGGTGCTCAATGTCACCAATATGCTGGCGCCCCAGGCTTATCTGCGCATCACCTCGGTGGGCCTCGAAGACCCGGTGGGCTACGTGATCTCGGTGCTGATGATCGCGTTTTCGGTGCTGGCGATGTGGCTCGCCAGCCTCAGCTTGCGAAACCGCGACTACGCCACCACCCAGCGCGGTGGTGCGGCAGCGGCCAAGCGCCCGCTGCGCCAGTGGCAGGCGGTGCTCGCCTACGGCTGGGTGGGGTTGATGCTGCTGCTCACGCTGTCGCCACACATCGGCTTGCTGTTGTTGTCATTCGCCAAGGTGTGGAGTTTTTCGCC
>JANPAR010000066.1:0-4902 GCA_031430015.1 Burkholderiales bacterium | reverse complement strand
GTGCGAAAGTGGTTCGTTCATGCTCGGATAAAATGGCGTCTGTTTCGTTATGCAGGTGCCTGGCGCCTCAACAGATCCCATGCACCCGATGCTCAATACCGCCATCAAGGCGGCCCGCAAAGCAGGCAACATTATCAACCGTGCCGCCCGTGACCTCGATCAGATCAAGGTCGAGACCAAACGCCGCAATGATTTTGTCACCGAAGTGGACCGCGCCGCCGAAGCCGCCGCCATCGAAGAACTGCGCCGCGCCTACCCCGACCATGCCATCCTCGCCGAAGAATCAGGCGAGTCCAAGGCCGCGCGCATGGAGTATTGCTGGATCATCGATCCGCTCGACGGCACCACCAATTTCATTCACGGCGTGCCGCAGTATTGCGTCTCGATCGGTCTCAAGCACAAAGACGTGATCACGCAAGCCGTGGTGTTTGACCCGGTGAAGAACGAACTCTTCACCGCCACGCGCGGCGCGGGCGCGTACATGAACGACAAGCGCATCCGCGTCTCCAAACGCGACAAGCTCGCTGACGGACTGATCGGTACCGGCTTTCCGTTTCGCGATGGCTCAGGGCTGGATCGCTACATGACCGTATTCAAGGCGGTCACCCTGGCCTGCGCCGGCATTCGCCGTCCAGGGGCTGCGGCGCTCAATCTCGCCTACGTGGCCGCCGGCCGCTTCGACGGCTTTTGGGAATGCGGCTTGTCGCCTTGGGACATTGCCGCCGGCAGTCTGCTGGTGCAGGAAGCGGGCGGCTTGATCGGTGATTTGCAAGGTGATAACAAGTATCTTGAGACCGGCGAAGTGGTGGCCGGCAACTCGAAAATATTTGCGCAGTTGCTGCGTGTGGTCAACGCGCCCTGAGGCGGCCCTGCCGCACATGCCGCCGGGTTGTCGATCAGTGACAGTCGCGTTTTCCAACGCCCAGCCCACATGAGCGCCAAAATCATTCAAGGTGATTTTGCCGGCCATACGCCGATGATGCAGCAGTACCTGCGCATCAAGGCAGAACACCCGCACACGCTGGTGTTCTACCGCATGGGCGATTTTTACGAAGTGTTTTATGGCGATGCCGAGAAGGCATCGCGCCTGCTCGACATCACGCTCACGCAACGCGGCCAGAGTGGCGGGCAGCCGGTCAAGATGGCCGGCGTGCCGGTGCATTCGCTCGAGCAATATCTCGCGCGCCTGGTCAAGCTTGGCGAAGCGGTGGCCATCTGCGAGCAGATCGGCGACCCGGCCACCAGCAAAGGGCCGGTCGAGCGCAAAGTCGTGCGCGTCGTCACCGCCGGCACCATCACCGATCAGGGCTTGTTGCCGGAAAAAGCTGACGCGCTATTGATGGCCTTGCTGCCTGACAAGCGGCTCACCGGTGCGGCGTGGCTCAATCTGGCGAGCGGTGAATTGACGCTGGCCGAGATTGCGCCGGCACGCCTTGCACACGAGTTGGAGCGCCTGCGCCCAGCCGAGATGATTGTGCCCGACGGCAGCGACGCCGGACTCGTTCCGCTTTTGAGCACCGGCAGCATCGCGCGCAGCGTGCTCAATGCGTGGCAGTTCGATGTGCGCGCCGGCGAGCGCCGCCTGTGCGAGCACTTCGAGGTGGCGACGCTCGATGGCTACGGCTGCAATGGCCTCACGCTGGCGCTCGGCGCCGCAGGCGCGCTGTTGCACTACGCGGAAAGCACGCAGGGGCGGCAAATCAGCCACATCCAGACACTGAGCGTCGAAACCGGCGATGAATACCTAATCCTCGATGCAGTGACGCGCCGCAATCTCGAAATCACCGAGACCCTGCGCGGCGCGCCGTCGCCGACGCTGTTTGCGACCGTCGACACCTGCATAACGTCGATGGGCAGCCGCCTGCTGTCGCGCTGGCTGCATCATCCGCTGCGTGACCGCCGGGTGCCGCAGGCGCGCCATGCCGCGATCGCCGCACTGCTGCTGGAGTCCAAACCGTTCGACGCACCGCGCCGCGCCCTGCGCGACATCTCCGATATCGAGCGCATCAGCGCGCGCGTAGCCCTCGGCTCGGTACGCCCGCGCGAACTTTCCGCACTGCGCACCAGCCTGAGAGCCGCACCAGCACTGGTTCTTGGTCTGCCAGTGACTGGAGAACCGCTGCTGGAGCGCCTCGCAGCCGACCTCGCTATTCCGGATGATTGCGTCGCCCTGCTCGATACCCGCCTGCACAGCGACCCCGCAGCGCGCGTGCAGGACGGCGGCATCATCGCGCCGGGGTATGACGCAGACCTCGACGAGCTGCGCGGCCTCACCACCCACGCCGGCGAATATCTGGTGGCACTTGAAGCACGCGAGCGTGAGCGCACCGGCATCCCCAATCTGCGTGTCGAATACAACCGCGTGCACGGCTACTACATCGAAGTCACCGCCAGCCATGTCGGCAAAGTGCCTGACGACTACCGCCGCCGCCAGACGCTTAAAAATGCTGAACGTTACATCACGCCGGAGTTGAAAACCTTTGAAGACAAGGCGCTCTCGGCCGAATCAAAAGCCCTCGCACGCGAAAAGGCGCTATACGAAGAATTGATCGAGGCCCTGCACCCGCACATCGGCTCCTTGCAGCGCATCGCCCGCGCAGTGGCGCAACTCGATGTGCTGTGCGCCCTTGCCGAGCGCGCGTGGACCTTTAACTGGACACGGCCGGTGCTCGATGACGTGCCCGGCATCGATATCACTGCGGGCCGCCACCCGGTGGTGGTGCAGCAGGTGACGGACTTCGTCCCCAACGACTGCGCGTTCGCTCCCGAGCGCCGCCTGCTGCTCATCACCGGCCCCAACATGGGCGGCAAATCGACCTACATGCGCCAGACCGCGCTCATCACCCTGCTGGCCTACGCCGGCAGCTTTGTGCCGGCAGCCTCGGCGCGCTTCGGCCCGGTTGACCGCATCTTCACGCGCATCGGCGCGGCGGATGATCTGGCGCAGGGCCGCTCGACTTTCATGGTCGAGATGACCGAGTCGGCTGCGATCTTGAATGGCGCGACCGCGCAGAGCCTCGTGCTGATGGACGAAGTCGGGCGCGGCACCTCCACCTTCGACGGCCTGGCGCTTGCCTGGGCGATCGCGCGGCGGCTGATCGAAACCAACAAGAGCTACACTCTGTTCGCCACCCACTACTTCGAGCTCACGCAACTCGCGGGCGAATATCCGGAGTGCGCCAACGTGCATCTCGCCGCCGCCGAGCACGCCGGCGGCGTGGTGTTTTTGCATGAAGTACGCGACGGCCCGGCAAGCCAGAGTTACGGCCTGCAAGTCGCGCAACTGGCCGGCGTGCCCCCGGCGGTGATCCGCGCCGCGCGCAAACACCTGACCGACCTTGAAGAACAAGCCGCGCGCGTCACGCGGCCCCAGCGCGATTTGTTCGCGGCGAGCGATTTGCGCGTTGAAGAACCGGAACCCGCGCCCGCCGTCAGCCATCCACTCATCGACCAGTTGCGCGCCATCAAGCCCGATGAACTTACCCCGCGCGCCGCACTCGATGCCCTGTACGCGCTTCATGAGGAGTTGAATAAACATGCGTAATATCTTTCGCGCTGCAACGTTTGCACTATCGCTCAGCGCGGCCGCAGCAGCTCACGCCGGCGTCTTCGCCCTGTTCGGCGACCTGCCCTACAGCGAGCGCGAAGTCGAAGCACTACGCCTGATCATCGATGAGATGAACCGCGACAACGAACTCGCCTTCGTGGTGCACGATGGCGACATCAAGTCCGGCGGCGAGACCTGCGACAACCAGCGCTTTCTCGCCCGCCGTGCCGACTTCGAAGCCTCGCGCCATCCCTTCATCCTGATTCCCGGCGACAACGACTGGACCGACTGCCACCGCCCGAACAACGGCCCTTACGACCCGGAAGAGCGCTTGGCCAAACTGCGCGAGCTGTTCTTCTCAACCGACGAGAGCCTGGGCCAGCGCAAGTTAAAACTTACGCGCCAGGGCGACCTGCAGCCGCAATACGCGGCCTGGCGCGAGAACGTGCGTTGGGAGTTTGAGAACACTCTCCTCGTCGGCATCAATATTCCCGGCAGCAACAACAACTGGAAAAACCGTGGTGACAACACAGAATTCTTCCAGCGTCTCAAGGCCAACACGGCGTGGATCTCAACCAACTTTCGCACCGCTCGCGAGAAAAATATGCGCGCAGTGATGCTGATCATCCAGGCCAATCCCGACTTTGAAGGCGAGGAAGCCGCCAAACAAAAGACCCGGCCCGGGTTTCGCGATGGCTTTGCCGAGTTCAAAGCGCAACTAAACGAAGAAGCCAAAGCCTTCGGCAAACCGGTTGTGATCGTGCATGGCGACACGCACTCGTACCAACTGAATCAACCGCTCAAGGACGAGACCGGTGCCACCGTCAGCAACGTCACGCGCATGGAAACGCCCGGCTCACCGTTCGTGGGCTGGGTGCGCACCGTGGTCGATGCGAATGATCCGAAAGTGTTTCAGTTCACCTTGAAGCGCTTTGGTGCATCGGCGCACCCGGGGCAGTAGGTACCTGCCAAACAGCCAGCGCTTAGTGGTGATGATGCCCGCCCGGCCCATGCGCATGACCATGCGCGACTTCCTCTTCTGACGCTTCGCGGATCTTGAGCACCTTGCATTCAAACACCAGGCCCACGCCGGCCAACGGGTGATTGCCGTCGAGCACGACCTTGCCGTCGGCAATGGCAGTGACGGTAAAAATAGTGGCCTGCGCGCCGTCGTCCGGCTCGGCATCGCCGGGCATGCCTTCAAAGCGCATGCCGACTTCGAGTGTGTCGGGAAAGCGCTCGCGCGCTTCGACGCGCAGCAACTGGTCGTCGTATTCACCGAACGCGTCTTCGGGTTCAAGCTTGACGCGCACGCCCTGCCCGATGCCCTTGTCCTGCAGCGCCTGCTCGACGCG
>JANPAR010000065.1:0-19562 GCA_031430015.1 Burkholderiales bacterium | reverse complement strand
GATGCCCGCCTGCGCGGGCAAGACAAGTTTCATGATTTGGGATGGCGCTCATCGCATTCACCCATAAGTTGTCTCCAGCACAGCAGTGTAGCCGGCGATACCGGCCAAACGATTGGGGTTATCCCCGGCGCGGACAGCCCGGCCTCGCGGAGTAAAATCGCACGACTCTCACGGAGATCGACCATGAACCAGCCCATCGCCTCAAAATACCTGCGCCGCGAACTACCGACAAGCTTGCTCGACGATCTGCGGGCCGCCCTGGGCGTCGAACGGGTGTCGATCGCCAATGCCGTGCGCGAGCATCACGGGCACGACGAATCGCACTTTCCCGACGCGCTGCCCGACGTGGTGGTGTTCCCCGACACCACCGAGCAGGTGGCGGCGGCGGTCAAGGTCTGCGCAAAACACAAATTCCCGGTGATTCCGTACGGCACCGGTACTTCGCTTGAAGGCCACATCCTGGCGATTCACGGCGGGGTTTCGCTCGATGTTTCGCGCATGAACCAGGTGCTGGCGGTGCATGCCGAGGACCTCGATGCGGTGGTGCAGGCCGGGGTGACGCGCAAGGCGCTGAACGCGCACATCAAGGATACCGGCCTGTTCTTTCCGATCGACCCGGGCGCGGATGCCTCGATCGGCGGCATGGCCGCCACCCGCGCCTCGGGCACGGCGGCGGTGCGCTACGGCACGATGAAGGAAAACGTGCTCGCGCTCACCGTGGTGCTGGCCGACGGCCGCATCGTCAAGACCGGGCGGCGCACCAAGAAATCTTCCGCCGGCTACGACTTGACGCGCCTGTTTGTCGGCAGCGAAGGCACGCTGGGAGTGATCACCGAGGTCACGGTCAAGCTGTATCCGCAGCCGGAAGCGATGTCGGCGGCGGTGTGCTGTTTTCCCAACATGGTGGCGGCCGCCAACACGGTGATCCAGGCGATCCAGATGGGGGTGCCGGTGGCGCGCTGCGATTTTGTCGACCCCTTGTGCATGAAGGCGATCAACCAGCACAGCAAGACCACGTTCCAGGAAAAGCCCACGGTGTTTTTCGAGTTCCATGGCAGCGCAAGCAGTGTCAAGGAGCAGGCCGAAACGGTGCAGGCGATCGCCTCGGAAAACGGCGCGCAGGAGTTCCAGTGGGCCAGCAAGCCGGAAGACCGCAGCCGCCTGTGGCAGGCGCGTCACGACGCCTACTTCGCCTGCCTGCAACTTGAACCCGGCTGCCGCATCATTTCTACCGACGTGTGTGTGCCGATCTCGCGCCTCGCCGAGTGCCTCGAAGAAACTGAAAAAGACATCGCCGCATCGGGCCGCATGGTGCCGGTGCTGGGTCATATCGGCGACGGCAACTTTCACTTGTGCATCATTGTTGACCCGAATAACCCGTCGGACATTGAAGTTGCAGAGCAGATGAACCACCGTCTGGTCGAACGTGCCATCGCGATGGAGGGCACCTGCACCGGCGAGCACGGCATCGGCTGCGGCAAGATGGAGTTCATGGATGCCGAACACGGCGGCGGCGTTGATGTCATGCGCATGGTCAAGCGCTCGATGGATCCGGACAACATCATGAATCCGGGGAAAATTATTTCAATGTAACAGGGAGGGTGGCCGCAGAGCCGCTCCCACCAAGGCTTTTCGGCCATTCGTTCCCCCGCTCTTGGCCGGCTTTCAATTTCCGCATCGTTCTTCGCATCTCTCCGTTCGCACACAGGTCTTCCCAGATCTCTCACCCCGCACATGAATGCCCCAGTCTCCAACGCCCTGATCGACCTGCTGCGCCAGACCCGCGTCGTTGCTGCGCTGCGCGCCTTCATGCCCGAGGCGCAGGTGTTGTTCGATACCGAAGACACGCGGCCCTACGAATGCGATGGCCTCTCCGCCTACCGCCAGGTGCCGATGGTAGTGGTGCTGCCGAATACGGAAGAACAGGTCGAGCGGATTCTCAAGACCTGCCATGAACTCGATGTGCCTGTCGTGCCACGCGGTGCAGGCACGGGTCTGTCGGGTGGCGCGTTGCCGATGGGCGACGGCGTGCTGCTGTCGCTTGCCAAGTTCAACCAGATTCTTTCGGTCGATGCGGCAGCGCGCACGGCGCGGGTGCAACCGGGTGTGCGCAACCTTGCGATCTCGGAAGCCGTCGCGCATCTTGGCCTTTACTACGCGCCCGATCCGTCATCGCAAATTGCCTGCAGCATTGGCGGCAACGTCGCTGAAAATTCGGGCGGCGTGCATTGCCTCAAATACGGCCTCACGGTCAACAACGTGTTGCGCGTGCGCGGTTTCACGATGGAGGGCGAGGCCATCGAGTTCGGCTCAGAAGCCCTCGACGTGCCGGGCTACGATCTGCTCTCGGTGGTGATCGGCAGCGAGGGCATGCTCGCGGTGACGACGGAAGTCACGGTCAAGCTGGTGCCCAAGCCGGAGAAGGCGCAGGTGATTCTCGCGTCGTTCGACACGGTGGAGAAGGCCGGCAATGCAGTGGCCGACATCATCGCGGCAGGCATCATCCCGGCCGGGCTGGAAATGATGGACAAGCCCGCGACCGCAGCGGTGGAGCAGTACGTGCATGCCGGTTACGACCTTGATGCCGCTGCGATTCTGCTGTGCGAGTCCGACGGCACGCCTGAAGAAGTGGCAGAAGAAATCGGCCGCATGAAGGCAGTGCTGTCCAAATCAGGCGCGACCAAACTGACCGTCTCGCAAAACGAGGCCGAGCGCCTCAAGGCCTGGGCCGGGCGCAAGGCCGCTTTCCCTGCCGTGGGCCGCATTTCGCCCGACTACTACTGCATGGACGGCACGATTCCGCGCAAGGGTCTTGGCACGATTCTCAATTTCATCGCCGCGCTGGAAAAAAAATACGGCCTGCGTTGCCCCAACGTGTTTCACGCCGGCGATGGCAATTTGCATCCGCTGATTTTGTTCGACGCCAACAACCCGGACGAACTGCACCGTACTGAAGAATTTGCCAATGAAGTGCTGCTCAAGTGCATTGAGTTGGGCGGCACCGTGACCGGCGAGCATGGCGTCGGCATCGAAAAGATCAACCAGATGTGCGTGCAGTTTGGCGCGAATGAGCTGGAGGCGTTTCGATCGCTCAAGAGCGCGTTTGACGCCAAGGGGCTGTTGAACCCGTCCAAGAACATTCCTTCCTTGCATCGCTGCGCCGAGTTTGGCGGCATGCACATCAAGGGTGGCAGCTTGCCGCATCCCGAGTTGCCGAGGTTTTGATGGCGATTGAACAATTGGTCGATGCCGTCAAGGCAGCGGCGGCGGCGCAGCGCACGCTGCGCATCGTGGGTGCGGATTCCAAAGCGTTTTATGGCAATGCTACCGAGGGGGATGCGCTGGAGACTCGCTCCCACCATGGCATTGCGGCCTATGAGCCGACCGAGTTGGTGATCACCGCGCGTTGCGGCACGCCGCTGGCTGACGTCGAAAAGGCGCTTGCCGAGAGCGGACAAATTCTTCCCTTTGAGCCACCGTACTTTGGTGGCTCGGCCCAAACGAAGCCACCGTACTTTGGTGGCTCGGGCGAAACGAAGCCACCGCACGATGGTGGCTCGGCCCAAACGAAGGCGCCTTACTTCAGTGGCAACGCCACCTTTGGCGGCGCCATCGCGAGTGGCCTCTCGGGCCCGCGCCGCGCCGCCAACAATGGATATTACGGTGCCGTGCGCGACTACGTGCTCGGCTGCAAGATCATCGATGGCAAGGGCGACGTGCTGACCTTCGGCGGCCAGGTGATGAAGAACGTCGCGGGCTACGATGTATCACGTCTGATGGCCGGGTCGATGGGCACGCTCGGCGTGATTCTCGAAGTCTCGCTCAAGGTGCTGCCCGCGCCGGTGGCGAGCCGCACGCTGCGGCTGGGCATGCGTGACCAGGGCGCAGTGATCAACAAACTCAACGAGTGGGGCGGGCTGCCGATGCCCATCACCGCGACGGCGTATCACGAGGCTGATGTAACCGTGCGCCTTGAAGGTGCCGAGGCGGCTGTCAACAGCGCGGCGAAACAGCTGGGCGGTGAAGCGGTGGACGCCGCGCAAGCTGCTGCATTCTGGCGCGGGTTGCGAGATCAGACGGATGCGTTCTTCAATGGCCCAGAGCCGCTGTGGCGGCTGTCGGTGCCGTCGACCACAGTACCGCTGGATCTGCCGGGCCGTCAACTCATCGAGTGGGGCGGGGCGCTGCGTTGGATCAAGACTGATGCGCCGTTTGAGGCCGTCCGCATACTAGCGCGGCAAGTGGGCGGGCATGCGACCTTGTTTCGTGCCGATGAAGCGCGCAAACGCGAGGCGGGTGTGTTTTCGCCACTCGATGCGGCGCTGGCGCGCATTCACAAAAACCTCAAGTCCACGTTCGATCCGCACGGCATTTTCAATCGCGGCCGCCTGTATCCCGGCTATTGAGCTGCCATGCAAACTGATCTCGCCGAAAAGTACAAGGGTACGCGCGAAGGCGAGGAAGCCGAAGCGATCCTGCGCAAGTGCGTGCATTGCGGTTTTTGCACCGCCACTTGCCCGACTTACCAGTTGCTGGGCGATGAACTCGACGGCCCGCGTGGCCGCATCTATCTCATCAAGCAAGTGCTCGAAGGCCGCGACGCGACGGCAAAAACGCAGTTGCACCTGGATCGTTGCCTGACCTGCCGCAATTGCGAAACCACCTGTCCGTCGGGTGTGCAATATGGCCGTCTCGTTGACATTGGCCGCAAGATTGTCAATGAACAGGTGGAGCGTCCGCTTGCGCAAAAACTCAAGCGCGCCGCTCTTGCCAAGGGCCTCAACAGCCCGCTGTTTGCCCCCGCCATGGCGCTCGGACAAGCATTGCGCTGGGCGGTGCCGGGCGCGCTGCAGGCCAAGGTGCCGGCCAAAGCCGATGCCGCGCTGCTCGCGAAAGGCCGCCCCGCCGCGCAGCACGCGCGCAAGATGCTGCTGCTCGAAGGCTGCGTGCAAAACGCGATGATGCCCAACATCAACAACGCCGCCGCGCGCGTGCTCGACACACTCGGTGTATCGCTGGTGGCCGCTCCCAAGGCCGGCTGCTGCGGTGCGGTTAACTATCACCTCGACTACCAGGAAGCCGGCCTCGACAACATGCGCCGCAACATCGACGCATGGTGGCCGATGATTGAAGCCAACGAAGTCGAAGCGATTGCCATGACAGCTTCCGGCTGCGGGGTGATGGTCAAGGAATACGGCCACTTGCTCGCGCACGACGCGGCCTATGCGGCCAAAGCACAGCGCGTTTCAGAGATGACGCGTGATTTATCCGAACTGGCACTGGCCGAAGAAGCGCTCCCAGAGAGGCTCGCAGCGGCCAAGGCGCGAAGAGCCGCTTCTACCAAGGCTTCTGGCGATGTGGGCCATTCCGAAAACGCGATGGCAGAAGTGGGGAGAGCGGGTGGCGCATCCGCTGCGGTCGCTGCGGTCGCCGTGGCCGCTCCGGTCAAGATTGCCTATCACCCGCCTTGCACCCTGCAACACGGCCAGCAACTGCGCGGCCAGGCTGAGCAAATTCTGCGCGACGCAGGATTTGAGTTATCGCCAGTCGCCGACGCGCACCTGTGCTGCGGTTCGGCCGGCGCCTACTCGGTGCTCAACCCCGAGATCGCGGGACAATTAAAAGAGCGCAAGCTCGCCAATCTCGAAGCCGGCAAGCCCGCGCTGATCTGCTCGTCCAACATCGGCTGTCTCACCCATTTGCAGAGCGGTACGCAAACGCCAGTCAAGCATTGGATCGAGGTGATTGACGACGTGCTGTCTGCTTAGGTGCTGATGGTGGCCCCGACAGATCACTGGCAGGGCTATCCCGTTCCGGTAATGCGCATGGAGTCGCATTTTGGCGACCGTGTCGTACGCTGCTTTGCCGAGCGTCCGCCCAGCATCAATGCCATGTTTGCCGCGACGCTGGCGGCACATGGCGCGCGCGAAGCGCTGGTGTTTGAAGGCCGCCGCTGGACCTGGCATGCGTTGGATGCAGAGATAGGGCAGGTGGCGGCGGGCCTGGCCGCGCGCGGTGTGGCGCAGGGTGATCGCGTCGTGCTGTTCCTCGGCAACTTGCCCGAGTTTGTCGTCGCGTTTTACGCGCTGTTGCGCCTCGGTGCGGTGGTGGTGCCGGTCAATGTGCGCGAGCAAAAGCCCGGATTGCAATATCTGTTTGAACAATGCGGTGCCAAGGGCATCGTCTTTGAAGCGGCACTCGCTGAGCGCGTGCCGGGCATGCGTGACGCACCGGGAGTCGTGGTGCGCATCGCTGCTGGCCCTGAATTTGAAGCGCTCAAACAGCATGGTGCGCGCGCGGATGCGGCGCTGGTCGATGAGGAAGATACCGCCTGCATCCTCTACACCTCAGGCACGACCGGCAAGCCGAAGGGCGCGATGCTCACGCATTTCAATGTGGTGCATTCGGCCATGCACTTTGAAGCCTGTATGCGCCTTACCTGCGAAGACCGCTCGGCGTTGGCGGTGCCGGCCAGTCACGTGACCGGCGTGGTCGCGGTGCTGGTGACCATGTTGCGCATCGGCGGCGCGGTGATCGTGTTGCGCGAATTCAAGGCCGCAACCTACGTTCGCGAAGCAGCTGCGGAGCGCGTGACCTACACCGTGCTGGTGCCGGCCATGTACAACCTGATTTTGTTGCAGCCCGAGTTCGACCAGCATGACCTGTCGGCGTGGCGCATCGGCGGTTACGGCGGCGCGCCGATGCCGGTGGCGACGATTGACACGCTGGCGAAAAAACTGCCGGGGCTGATCCTGACCAACGCCTACGGCGCGACCGAGTCCACCTCGCCGGTGACCATCATGCCGGCCGGTGACACGCGTGATCACGCCGATACCATCGGCGTCACCGTGCCGTGCGGCGATGTGCGCATCATGGATGACGCTGGCTGCGAAGTTGCGCGCGGTGTGACTGGCGAAATCTGGATCGGCGGGCCGATGATGGTCAAGGGTTACTGGGATAACCCGGAAGCGACCGCGCGTGAATTCACCGGCGGCTACTGGCACTCGGGTGATCTGGGGGCGATGGATGCCGCAGGCTACGTGCGCATTTTCGACCGCAAAAAAGACATGCTCAATCGCGGCGGCTTCAAGATTTACAGTGTGGAAGTTGAGAACGTGTTGATGGCGCTGCCCGGTGTGGTGGAGGCTGCGATCATCGGCAAGCCCTGCGCGGTGCTGGGCGAGCGTGTCCATGCCTTCATCAATACCAGCGATGTGAAGGTCACGATCGATGTGGTGCGTGCGCATTGCGCGGCGCAACTGGCCGATTACAAAGTGCCGGAGACCGTGAGCTTTGTCACCGCGCCGTTGCCGCGCAATCCCAACGGCAAGTTGATGAAACGGATTTTGCGCGACCAGCTGCTGGGTGCGGCGGGATAAGCTGCAGACGTGGCTTTTCTGAGAGAACCTGCCGCAGGAGTGTCTCCCACCAAGGGTTTTCATGGCGTGCTCCTGAAAATGGCTCCCACCAAGGGTTTTGGCGATGGCACTTGAACTTGACGCAGATGTTTCCCGCAAGATCACCAAGCTCGCGCTCGCGGGCTTTGCGCTGATGTTCCTGCTCTCGCCTGTGCAGCCATTGCTGGGTTCGACCTTGATGGGGCTGTGCGCGATCGTGCCGGTATTGCTGGGCCCCAATCCGATGCGCGTGCTCGGCTTGATGGCGTTTGCGCTGGCGGGGTATTTGTTTTGGCCTGAATTTCAGGAATCGAAAAAAGTCCCCACGCGGCTGGCCGTGCGCGAAAGCCTGCAATTGCTCGACCCGCACAAGGCCGCATTGGCAGCCTTTGTTGCCAAGGAGAAACGTTTGCCGATCGAAGGAGAACTCGCCCTCAAATTGCCGGAATCTGACAAGGTGAGGGCTGAAGCCGTGACCGGCGGCGGCTTTCGCCTGCGTCTCAAATTCGCGCCACTGGAAGGCCGCAGCGTGAACGACACGCCCACGCTCACCGGTGACAAACTGTCCTGGTCGTGTGTGAGTGAGGACATTGAGCAAAGCTATCTGCCGCGCCAATGCCGTAATGCCGAGAACCTGCGCAAGGCGCGTGCGGCAGGCAAGTGATGCGGATCGAGTTATGTGCATCAAGTTCACAATCAAGTGAATAGTCGAGTTAACAATCTTTAACAAAGCGACCTCAAGCTGCTACACTTTTTGCCGTTAGCAGTGATGACCTGAGCCTTTGGCAGCATTGCATCCGCCCCGCCTCCTCAAAGCCTCCGCCACGCTTCTTCGCCATCCGCACCGTGATCTCCCCTCGCCGATTGTCCGCTTCGTGTGCCGCCGCTGTGATCCTTGCAGCGCTGTGCGGAGAGGTAAAAGCGGAGAGCGTGCAGGTGCAGGCCGGCGCCTCTGGGCAAGCCGCACCGGCGCGCATGGACTTTGCTATCCGCATTCCCGAGATATTGCATCTCAATGTGCTGGCGCAGCCGGCTCATCTTGATGTGACTGCGGACGATATCGCGCGCGGCTATGTTGACTCTCACTCAACAGTGCAAATCCTGTCCAACGCACGCCAGGGGTTTGACGTGCGCGTCGATGTGCTCGATGCCCTGATCGCCGGTGGCGAAGTGCTGGGTCTGGGCCAAGCGTTGCAGCTCATGCGTGATGGCAGCGCCGCACGTGCAACGCATTATGGGCGCGCGGACAAGCGCGTCACCTACCAGTTGCGCTACCGCCTGCAGCTTGCCCCTGACGGCACGCCGGGCCGCTATCGCTGGCCGCTTCGCATTGGCGTGAACGGCTGAGCGGCTCACACAAACCCCGCAAATCCAGTACTGGAGCGGGTCTTGGCGCAACAGTGCAAGAAAAAGCTTCCCCCGTGGGGTCCCAATTTAGGTATAGTCGGGTGGTCTTGATTCCCGCAGGTTACGCACCTTGTCTTCATCGATGCCTCGCGCGGGGGACCCGGCGCGTTGGACGCGGTGGAAGTGGCTTCTCTGGACCGCGTACCTTCTAGCCCTGTGGTTTGCCCTGCCTGACTCGCTGCGCGCCCGCGTAGATGTGTCCGGGCGCGTGAGCGCTGAGGCGTCGGCGTACGTCGTCAGTGTGTGCCGCGCCTTCCCGGAACAGATGGCGTTCTGGGCCGGGCGGGGCGATTGCATGCAGTTCGCACGGCGCGGCAATAGGCGCCTGGTGCAGAGCTGGATCACGCTGCCTGCAAACGCGCGTTTGCAGGCAGTTGCTGACGGGCCAGGCGATCTGGCGCTTCATTCACCTGCCGTCGCGGACGAGATGGCAGCGAGTGACGCCGCGCGAGAACAATTGGATCTTCTCGTCGAATTTGCCGCTGCGGGCAGCGTAGTGGCCGGCTTGGTGGAGAGCGTCAGTGTGCCGCGTGATCCGAGCACTGCCTTGCTGCTGGCGCAAGCCTCACCCGCATCCGCCACGGCCTCAGCGGCAGGCAAACCCGGAGCGACTGCGCCCTACACCGATCAGCTGATCGGGGGCGGCACCAGTGATGAACCCTTGCCCGACGACACCAAGGGTGTGCCGCAGCCACAGGGCCGGCGAGCAGGTTCAGTCACCTATCGTGTCGACGACAGCCGCCCGGCCGGGGGCGGCAATGTCCGCGAGCAAGGCGTTGAATACCGCTATAGCCGCGACACCGAAGCGCACGGTGCATTTGATCTCACCATGTCAGCACGCAATATCGGCCAGTTCGGCGCGCTGGCGCCACTGCCCGGCACACCGGGGGCAAACACCGCATCGACCCTTGGCCGTTTCACCCTGACCCAATCGCGCTTTGCGCTCAACGACCACTGGCTGATGGACAACACGCTTGGTGTGCTGCCGGCCTTTGGCCCCGCGCTGCTGGCAGGTGGTTACCGGGTGTCCCTGCCAGTGTCGCAAGTCGAGGGTTTGAAGACCCGCATCTACAACGACGATGCCGAGTGGAGCGTGGTGTCGGGCAAACCGGGCGCGTTCACCGGTACCACTGGCTATGGTTTTCAGGCCGGCAATGCGCTGCTCTCGGGCATCGGTGGCGCGAAACAGTTTGGCCCCGCGCTACGCGCCGGCGCGCAGGTGTGGACGCTTAGCGGTCACGCCAGCGTGGCCAGCCACACCACGGTCGCACTCACCGCCGAGCAGGAATTTGCGCTCGCGCGATTGCGTGTCAAGCCGATCCTGGTGATCGACGACCGCGGCAAAACCGGCGCCTGGTTTGACAGTGAATGGCTGGGAGCGGCGGGTGCGCAGCGCGCGGGTCTCTATCGAAGCGCGCGCGGCTTGTTGTGGACTGATCTTGCGATCGTCAACGATCAGCAGGGCGCGTATTGGCGCGGTGATTGGCGCGGCCTGGTGCGCACGGTGTCGGCGGGCAGCGAATACACCGAGACCAATCTCGCGCGTGACAGCACGCTGTCGGGTACTCGCGCGCTGTCGGCCTTCGCCAGCATTTCAGAGCGGTTTTCGCGCGACCTCACTGCCGGTGGCGGCGTGACGGTGCGCGCCAACCGGCCGCCAGCAGAGACCCTCAATCCGGTCAACTCGAATCAGGTCACGCTCAATGCCTTTGCCGCGATCCGTACTGCGCTCGGCCAGTCGCGTGTTGGTGTCAATTGGCTGGCGGATGCGCTCAGCAGCGGTGAGCGCAATACGTCACAGGCATTGCGTTGGGATCAGGAGTGGCTGGTGTTTGACCGCTTGCGCATGGCGACCAACGCCGGGTATTCGCTCGATAAAACGGTGCAGTCCGGCGCGACGCAGCGGCGCGATCTGGCGCTCAGCGTGTCGAGCGCGGGGCAGGGCCGCGTGTTCTGGGATGGCTCGGTGTCGGTCAGCGCCGTCAACGCCGAGTCGGGTACCCAGAGCCGCGCAGGCAATGCAGCGCTCAATCTCAATTGGTCGCTCGATCCGGGCTGGACCGGTGCGCTCGGTGTCCAGGTGGTGCGTGCCGGTTCGATCACGCCGACGGTGCCGGACACAGCCGCGCGCCCGAGCGACGTGCGCGTGCTGGCCACGCTGCGTTATGACTTTGCCTCCGGCGCACCGTTCGACAGCAGTGGCTATCGCACCGCTTCTTACGGATCGGGCAGCATTGAGGGGCAGGTGTTTTTCGACGAGAACCGCGATGGCACACGCCAGCCGAATGAAAATCCGGCGGCCAATCTCACAGTGATCCTCGACCAACGCCACATTGCAGTGACCGACGCCACGGGGCGCTTCTCGTTTCGCCTCGTACCGGCAGGTGAGCATCAGATTGATGTGATCCGCGACCGCCTGCCGCTGCCGTGGGAGTTGCGAAATCCGCAGGCACTGCGCATCACGGTGCCGGTGCGTGATGTTGCGCGTCCCGCGATTGGACTGACGCGCATCGATTGAGTTGTGGCGGGCGCCACGCCATGACAGTGACATATGTCACGCGAACTCAAAATCGTGTGACATATCGTTACACCTTTGCGTTCAAATGCACGCCGTTCGTCTGTCAAAACTCGACGCCTGACTCTAAAACAGGGGGAAATTGTTAAACGCTGTAAATACGTGCATTGCATCACATCCTTGGGTCATCGTACGCACGTACCATGCGTCTCATGCAGCGGGCACACGGGTTCCCGCCAACAGACCTCACCAAGGAGTCATACAAATGAAACGTCTCAACACCAAACTGGCCAGCACCTCCCTCGCAGTGGCAATCGCTGCCGCCTTCGCAATCGGCGCAGCCCCTGCCCAAGCAGAACAAGTCACCGACATCACGGCACCTTTTTCGGCGCCCGCCAACCTTGACTTCCGTGTCGTGATCCCGGGCTTCCTGCGCTTTCGCGTCGGTTCGGTCGGTGCCACGATTGACCAGATCACCTTTACTCCCTTGGCGGCCAACGTGGGTAATTCGGTGGCCGTGGCTGGTACCGGCGGTGATGCAGCCGGCACGGGCGCGAACGTCTCGGTGCAGGCCAACAACGGCCAGGTCACGATTACCGCCACCAACAACAGCGGGGGCAATGGTCTGGGTACCGGTGTCGCGGCGGATGGTTTCATCAACTACAGCGAAATTGCCACCACGGCCACACTGGCGCAGTTGCCAGCACCCGCTCTCTCCAACGCGGGCGGCACCACTTCGCTTCCGACCCTCAATGCAGGCAAGGTCACCAATCGGACCGGTGTGTGGAACTACGCGTATGCCAACACCACGATCCCTTCAGCCGGCAACTACGGTACCAGCGCACAGGGCGGCCGCGTTACCTACACCGCCACCACGCCTTGAGCTTTACGCAAATAAAGCGCAGTACACTTGAAGCCGGAAGACACTCCGGCTTTTTTTTCGATCTGGGATGTATGTTTTACACCGGCTGCAGGGACGGTTGTCCCACTTGTGTTTCTACCGTGTGACCTCTTCAATGATGATGCGCAGATTGACGCGATCCCTTGCAATATTGATTGCCTTCGCAGCTTGCGGTGCCGAGGCGTCGCTGGTGGTGGTCGCCAATGCACCGACGCGCGTCAGCTTGCGCGTCGGCAGCGCCGGCGGCGTGGTGGATCGCGTGACATTCGCAGTGCCGGCCGCCAACGTCGGCAACGGCACGGCTGTCACCGGTACCGTCGCAGCCTCCGCCGGTTGCGGCGCCAATCAAGTGTTGATCGATGCGGAAGCGCGCGCGGCCCCGGCCAACTCGCGCACCGCGACCTTGAGTGTGGACACCTCCACGGCCTTGACGGACGGCGCCGGCAACAGCATTCCCTTCAACAATATCGCCTGGACATCGAGCGGTTTTGCGCCCACCACCATTGGCTCCGGCACGTTTGCCGGCGCCGCCGGACAGACCCTGGCGACCTGGCAAAATTCGCGCCGTAATCGCGCTTGCCTGAGCTTTCGCTATCTCAATAGCCAGATTTTTTCGGCGGGTACCTACGATGGGCGCGCGCGCTTTACGGTGGTGATGCCATGATGTGGCGTGCGGCCACACTCGCCCTGCTGTGCGTGCTGCTCTTGCCAGAGGCGCAAGTGGGTGCGCAGTCATCGCGCACGCAGCGCCTCGATGACAGCAGTTCGCCTGCGGCGCGCCTGATGGTGACGCCGCGCTGGATGCACGACAGCGCCGGACGCGAACTGTCCGACGATCAGATGAACGCGCTGATCGCTGAAGTGCGCGGTGCCGAATTCCGGCTGGATACTGAAAAATTTATCGGCAAGCAGGCCAGCATCTATCTGCGGCTGGAAAATCCCGTGCGTGGCCTGCGCACCCCCAGTGCATTGCGTGTGCAATGGACCACGCGCGGCAAGCTGCGTCCCGGTATGCTGTTGCCGGGGGAGCGATTTTTGGTCTTCAACGGCGCCGTCACCGAGAAGCGGATGGTTGATTTTTTTGACTTCACAATTCAGATCGATGGCCGTCATCTGGACGGCGGTCTGGAATTTCAGCCTGTGTTTGAAATTGAAACGGTGAATTGAGATGATGGTGGCATCCAGACGATCGAGCGCGGAGTTGAGGCGTGCAGGTGCGCGGCCAGGTGATGTGCGCACCGGAGAGTATTCGGGGTTGCCTTGGGTGTTGACGAGCATGTTGTTGTGCCTGTGCGCGCTGCTCTTGGCACCGCCTGCTGTGGCATTTTCAGGTGTGGTGGTGCCTGCGCGCTTTGTGCTCAAAGCCAAGCCCGGTGAGGTGTTGCAACAGTCGCTGGAGCTGGGCAATGAGTCTTCTGCGCCCGATGAATTTTCGGTGCGTTCCGCCGATTGGGATTTCAACGCACAGGGCGGTGTCGCGTTTCGTGATGAATTGGGTGCGGACAGTTGCCGCCCGTGGCTGCGCTTGGAGCGCAGCAAGGTGCCGCTGGCGGCCAATGGCAAGCGCCGCTACCGCTTTGAAGTCCATGTGCCGGTCGATGCCAAGCCGCAGGAATGCCGCTTCGCCCTGATGATCGAAAAAGCGGTGGAAACCGCACCCGAAGTCAAAGGCACCAACATCCAGTTTCCGGTGCAGGGCCGAATCGGCGTGATCGTCTATGTGGCGGTAGGGGATGTCGCGCCGAAGATCGAACTGCGTGGCGTAAGTGCGGAAAATTTGCAGGGCCGCAAGGTGCCGGTAGCGACGCTTGCCAATAGCGGCACCGCACATGGGCGCGCGGATGGTGTGATCGAAGGTGTGGACGCCAAGGGCGTGAAAATTGAATTTGTGGTGTCCAATTTCCCGGTGCTGGCGGGCGACACGCGGCCGATTGCGCTGTGGCCGCAGGATGGGGCCGATGGCAAGCCGGTCAACATTTCCTGGCCGGTGCGTTTGAAAGGGTTGTTGGAGTGGACCGGTGGCCAGCAGGCTATCGATATTTCGTTGCCTTAGCGAAATATCGATGCCGCCGGCACCTGGTGCGCTCAGCGGTATCGAAGCGATTTTTAAGGAAGCACAGTTGCGTTCGCTGCAATGCGCGCAACCGTTGGTCACACGCTGGTGCCAAAGAGCGAGGCGGCCTGGTATGGCAGGCGTCCGTGATAAATTTCACGACGTTGTTAGGGCAAATTTCTCGCAAGTGTGCTGCGCGGACGATGCGTTCTGGACTAGTGCTGCGCGATGGTTAGGGATATTTGGCGGGCCGGATTCGCACGCGACATCGAGTCTTCGCGCGTATGATCAAACACAAGGATAGAGCGGTATGGCACGTCCCGAGAAGGTACGGCTGGGTGATCTGCTGGTGCAGGAAAAGCTCATCAGCGCGGCGCAATTGCAAGCCGCACTTGACGAGCAAAAGCGCACCGGACGGCGGCTTGGGCGGGTACTGATCGATTCGGGAGCGGTCACAGAAACCGCCATCGCCACGGCGCTGGCCGGGCAGTTCAAGGCCCCGTTCGTCAACCTGAAGACGTTTCAGGCGGCCCCGGAGATCATCGCGCTGTTGTCCGAGACGCAGGCGCGCCGGTTACGCGCCATCGCGCTCGAAGACACGCCACTCGGTGTGCGCGTCGGCATGGCCGATCCCACCGATCTGGCCGCCTATGACGAAATAGTCAAGCTGGTCAAGCGGGACATTGTGCTGGCGGTGGTGACCGAATCGGCCTTGCTCTCGACGATTGACCGCGTGTATCGCCGCACTGGCGAGATTGACGGGCTTGCGCAGCAATTGCAGGCGGAGTTGTCGACCGGCACCGGCAGCGACTTTGGTGCCGAACTGGGTCTCACCCCGGGCGTCGAAGATGCGCCGGTGGTCAGGCTGCTGCAGACGATTTTTGAAGACGCCGTGGGCGCACGTGCATCTGACGTCCACATCGAACCGCAGCAAAGCGGCCTGCAAATTCGTTTGCGCATCGATGGCGTGCTGCACGCGCAGACCGAGGCTGATATCAAGATTGCTTCGGCATTGGCGCTGCGTCTCAAGCTCATGTCAGGCCTCGACATTTCCGAAAAGCGCCTGCCGCAAGACGGCCGCTTCAACATCAAGGTGCGCGAGAACCGCATCGACGTGCGTATCTCGACCATGCCGACGCAGTACGGCGAGTCGGTGGTGATGCGCCTCCTGATCAACAACGCGCAACTGCTGAGCCTGGACCGCATCGGCCTGCCCCCCGCCTTGCTGGCACGCATCCGCGCCGTTCTGGCCACCCCGCAGGGCATGCTGCTGGTGACCGGCCCGACCGGCAGCGGCAAGACCACCACCCTGTATGCGGCGCTCAATGAGCTCAATACGCCGGCACGCAAGATCATTACGGTGGAGGACCCGATTGAATACCGCCTGCCTGGCATCAATCAGGTACAGGTGCATGAAAAGATCGACCTGAGTTTTGACCGCGTCTTGCGCGCGACCCTGCGCCAGGATCCCGATGTGATCCTTATCGGCGAGATGCGCGATCAGGCGACCGTGGAAACCGGGCTGCGCGCCGCCATGACCGGCCACCTGGTGCTGTCCACCCTGCACACCAACGATGCCGGCTCCACGCCGTTGCGTCTGGTCGACATGGGCGCGCCGCGCTATATGGTGGCAATGTCGTTGCGTCTGGTCGTGGCGCAGCGGCTGCTGCGCGTGGTGTGCGACGTCTGCCGTGCGGCGCATCAGCCGCGGCCGCACGAGCGCGAGTGGCTGGCTGCCGAGTTGGGGGATGCGGTTGACACGAGCAAGTGCGTTGAAGGCGCAGGCTGCAATCAATGCGCCAACACCGGTTACGTCGGCCGAACGGGCGTGTACGAACTGCTCGAGATGAATCAGGCCATGGTGCAGGTGGCCAATCGTGGCGATCCACAGGAGTTTGCCGAAGCGGCTGCAGCGCAAATGGGTGGGCATACCTTGCGGCGGCACGCGGCCGAGCTCGCCCTGGCCGGGCGCACCACGATCGACGAAGCGATGCAGATCAGTTCACGCATCGATGGCTGAGCCCCTGAACGGATATCTCGACCGCATGCGATTTCTCTCCGGCTGCCACTTGGAATCCGCAGACTGCCGTGCCGCCCCCGGCGAGGGAGGGCCGGGCGATGACTGCCCTGAGGCTTGCCACAGTGCACTGGTGACCTAATGGCCCATTTTGCATATCAAGGCCGCAGCAGTTCGGGCGAACTCGTGACCGGTACGCTGGAGAGCGCCGATAGTAGCCAGGCCGCCAGCTCCCTGTTTGCCAGCGGCATTACACCGGTGTCGATCACCGAGAGTGCAGCGGCGGCAGCTTCCGGTTCCGCGGGCGAGGCGGTCACCCGTTTTTTTGAGGAAAAAGTGACCGACGAGCAGTTGATGCTGTTCAGCCGCCAGCTTTATGCCTTGATCAAGGCGGGTGTGCCGATCATGCAGGGTCTGGCCGGCTTGCAGCAGTCGGCAACCAGTCCGGCGTTTGCCCGCGTCATGGGTAACCTGCGCATCAGCCTCGACTCGGGCCGCGAGTTTTCTGCCGCGCTGGCACGCGAGGCCCCGGTGTTTTCCGAGTTTTTCGTCAACATGGCGCGCGTCGGCGAAACCTCGGGGCGGCTCGAAGAAGTGCTGCTGCGGATGTACGAGCACATGGAGTTCAGCTTGTTCATGCGCAACCAGGTCAAGGCAGCGATTCGCTATCCCGCTTTTGTCATCGCCGCCATGACGGTCGCAATCGTGGTGATCAATTTGCTGGTGGTACCGGCATTTTCCAAAGTGTTCAAAAGCTTCAACGCCCCGCTGCCGCTGATGACCCAACTGTTGATCGGCTTTTCGGATTTCATGATCGCCTACTGGTGGCTGATGGCCGCTGCGGCGGTGGGCGCCGCCTACATCTGGGTTTCATGGGTGGCCACCACTCCCGGGCGCCTGGTTTGGGACGAGTACAAACTCAAATTTCCCATCGCCGGCAAGATCATTCTCAAAGCCACACTGGCGCGCTTCGCCCGCAGCTTTGCACTGGCCGCCCGCAGCGGTGTGCCGATCATTCAGGGATTGAGCTTGGTCGCGCGCACGGTAGACAACGCTTTCATTGCCGACCGGGTGGAAAAAATGCGCATTGGCGTCGAACGCGGCGACTCCTTGTTGCGCACCGCCATTGCGTCCAAAATCTTCACCCCCATTGTGTTGCAAATGGTGCAGGTGGGCGAGGAGTCCGGCCAGCTCGACACGATGATGGAGGATGTGGCAGAGATTTACCAGCGTGAAGTGGAGTACGAACTGAAGACCCTGTCAGCCCAGATCGAGCCGATCCTGATCACTTTTCTGGGGGTGCTGGTGATGATCCTGGCGCTCGGTATTTTCCTGCCGATGTGGGATCTGGGCAAGGTGATGATCCAGAAATGACCCGCCCCGCTGGCTATCCCCTCAAACGCGCGCCGTCAATGCGCCTGCCCGCGCGCAGCGGCGCGCAACAGCGCGGGTTCACGCTGTTCGAATTGTTTGTCGTGATCCTGATTTTCAGCGTGCTGATCGGCTACCTGCTAGACAAGGTCTTTGACAACCTGGAAATTGCTGAAAAGTCAGCTATGGAAACCCAGCGCATGATGATGCGGGCCGGCATGGATTTGCATATTGCCGGAATGATTACCGCAGGCCGTGAAAGAGATTTGCCACGCTTGCGCGGCAGCAACCCGGTCGAGTGGCTGCGCGAGCCGCCCGCGAACTATCTTGGCGCATTCGTGTCTGAACCTGAGCAAGTGGCTGAAGTTGGTGGCTGGTATTTCGACACCACTGCTCGCGAACTCGTCTATGCACCCAAACGCCACCGCTATCTGAAGCCCGGCCAGGACGGGCGTTACCGGATGCGATTTCATGTCGTAGCAAGCAGCGGGAGCGATCGCAACGGCGGCGCAGCATGGCCCGTGCTGATTTCCGCTGAGCCGTATGCTTGGTTCAAGTAAACAATTGTTAAATATGGCCTTTTGTCCGGAAATGTCTGCCTTCTGTGCATTTGGTCACACGCGACGGAAATGCGTTCGTGCATACTCGCGCCATCAAATTTTTTACTCAACGGAAAACCACCATGAAACAGCAAAAAGGCTTTACCCTGATTGAATTGATTGTCGTGATTGTCATTCTCGGGATCCTCGGCGCCGTCGCATTGCCCAAATTTGTCAACGTGGCTGGCGACGCACGTGGTTCAGTCATCAAAGGGGTGGCCGGTTCCATGGCTGCTGCCAATGCCCTGATTTATTCGAAAGCATCGATCAACGGCACGCTGACTGGAACCACTGTGGTGAACGGCGTAAACGTCACAACGATTGGTGGATTTGGCTCGACGGCTGCTCAGGTGGCGTTGGTCATGGATCTGCAGCCGACCACTGACTTCAACACAGCGACGGCGAATCAAATTCGCCACGCTAGGGCTGCAACGGTAGGCGCGACCTGCGCAGTGACCTACACCGTACCAACGGCAACGGTCCCGCCGGCTTACACAATTGACGTGTCGACTTGTTAGGCATTGCGACCAGGAGGCGCCTCGTCAGCCTGCCAAGCCCGGCTACTGACGCTTCCTTCAGTATTCTCAGGATATCCCAAACGGACTAGTGGCCCATCAGAGCGTTGATGGGCTATTTCGCTGGGAACAATAGTCAAACGGGTGTGAAACACGTGCGTAGACCCGCAGCGAATTGCCGACGCAGGTTAGGGCGAATGGGGGTATCGCGAGACGCATTTCAGTCGGGCTTTACTATCACCGAGTTGGTTGTAGTGATCATTCTCGTTGGGGTGCTTGCGGCTGTGGTTGCACCGCTGCTGTCAACCGCCGCTGTTAACGAAATTCGGTTTTATAGCGAGACTCAGGCGTTTCTGCGCTACGCGCAAAAAACCGCTATCGCGCAGCGCCGCAACGTTTGTGTCAGTTTCACCGCCACTACCGTCTCCGCCACCGTAGCGACCAGTTTCGGAGGGGCTTGTGCGGGTTCGCTCGTTGGGCCGGGTGGGGTCAGCCCTTACTCGGTGACAGCACAAAACAATGCCGGATTCAGTGCCACGCCGACGGCATTCACGTTTGATGCGAATGGGGTGCCGAACAACCCGCAAACGCTATTGATTGCGGGATCCAATTCCATCGTGATCGAAGCCGGGAGCGGCTATGTCCGTTAGGCGCTGCCATGGTTTTTCCCTGGTCGAGTTGATCATTGCCGTCGTCATCATGGGTGTGGGCCTCGCCGGGTTGATGAGTGTCATGCCACTGGCCATCCGCAGCAGTGCCGACCCGCTGGTGATCAAGCAGGCGCAGA
>JANPAR010000064.1:0-25460 GCA_031430015.1 Burkholderiales bacterium | reverse complement strand
CCCTCACAGTGCCTGCACTTGTGTAACTTGTGCAGACACTCCCTGAGACGGCGCTGAATGCCCTGATGTGATCTTCGGAAGCTGCCGACCTGAACCATGGTTCAGGATGGGGGCCTGACGGCACTTGCGGGGAACCTGATTTGCAAACGATGGTGTGTGGACGATGTGGGACCGGCGGCGCGACACTCTCGCGCCGTTTTTCATTTGTGCCGAGCACCTGAACATAGAGGAAACCCAGATGCGCTACTGGCTGATGAAATCTGAACCCTCCGACGTGTCGGTCGATGACCTGGCGGCGTTGCCAAAAAAAACCGTGCCTTGGTATGGCGTGCGCAATTACCAGGCGCGCAACTACATGCGCGATGGAATGGAGGTTGGCGATGGCGTGCTGTTCTATCACTCCAGTTGCCCGGAGCCGGGCGTGGCGGGCCTCGCGCAAGTGGCGAGCCACCCCTATCCCGACGCCACGCAGTTCGACAAAAAGAGCAAGTATTTCGACGCTGCCGCAACACAGGAGAACCCGCGCTGGATGCATGTCGATGTGCAACTGGTGCGCAAGACGCGCCTTGTCGCGCTTGCCGAGTTGCGCGAGCATAAAGCGCTCGAAGGAATGATCTTGCTCAAACGCGGCAACCGCCTGTCGATCACACCGGTGGCACCGGCAGAGTGGAAATACATCACCGGCAAACTGATCGGCAAGGAATGATCTGGTTCGCGGCCTACATGGCCGCAGGTGCATTCATCGGCTTCATGGCAGGCCTGCTCGGCGTCGGCGGCGGCATGATGCTGGTACCGATGCTTGCAGCGCTCTTCTCCGCGCAGCAGTTTGCGCCGGACCATATCGTGCACCTGTCGCTGGCCACGGCGATGGCGTCGATCATCTTCACGTCTGCCGCCAGCGTGCGCGAGCATTGGAAACTGGGCAGTGTCGATTTCGCCATCGTGCGGCGCATGGCACCGGGCATGGTGGTTGGCACACTCGCGTCCACGGTCGCGGCGGGGTGGATCGCGCAGCGTCATCTCGCGCTGGCGTTCGCGGTCATTCTGATCGGCGGTGCGACGCAGATCATGCTCAATCGCAAACCCGTGCCCGGGCGTGCACTGCCGGGTGCCCTGCCGTTGTTTGTGTTTGGCGCGGCAGTGGGTGCGGTGTCGGGCCTGGTCTCTGCCGGCGGCACCTTTCTCACCATGCCCTTCATGCTGATGTGCGGCGTGCCAGTGCGCACGGCTATTGGCACGGGTGCGACGCTCGGCATTCCGGTGGCAGTCATCGGCGCGCTGGGCTACTCGATCTCCGGCTGGAATGTTCCAGGCCTGCCGGATTGGCATCTGGGATTCATTCATCTGGTGGCGCTTGGCGGCATTGTGTTGACGAGTGTGGTGATGGCACCGATCGGCGCACGCACAGCGCACCGGGTGCCGGTACTCGTGCTCAAGCGCTTGTTCGCCTGCTGTCTCTACGCGGTCGCGGTCAAAATGCTGGTGACCTATTGGTAAACTGCACCCGCCCGCACAATGAATCGCGCCGTGATTCGCCGCGTGGATCTTTGCGCCCAAGAGACTTGACGCCTTTGCCGAAAGTCGACCGGCCGCGCAGTCCCATCAAACTGCACTCGCATCCCCCCTCCCCCAGCCTGATTCCATGATTCTGCCTTCGCACTTCGAACCGCTCTGGTCCGCGCCCGAATCCGCTACCGATGAGGGTCTGTGGTTCGTGTTTCACCGCACCAGCTTGCTGATCTTCAACACCCAGGATCCGCCGATGTTGCCAATGCCGGCCGACGTGCTTGGTGGTGGCGTCAACATCGACAAGAGCCAAGCGCGCTTTGTTGGCATGCTGGGCCAGACACCGTGTTGGACCGCGCCTGCGCTCGACAATCGCGCACCCGCAGGTCATGCTTTCGAGAACATGCGCGCCCTGTTCAACCGTCTGCCCGATGACTTTCTCGCCATTGGCGGGCGTGCAGTGCAAATGCTCGAGTTCGACCGCGCCCACGCCTTTTGCGGTGCTTGTGCGACACCCACTGTGATTTTTGAAGGCGGGCGTTCACGCAAGTGCGGCGGCTGTGGCGAGACCTATTACCCCAAAGTATCACCGGCGATGATGGTACTGATCAAGCGCGATCTGCCGTCGGGCCGCGAGTTGCTGCTGGGACGCAGCGCGCGTTTTGCGCGCGGCATGTATAGCGCGCTGGCCGGCTTCGTCGAACCATCTGAATCGATTGAAGAATGTATTCACCGCGAAGCGTTCGAAGAAGTCGGTGTCAAAGTCAACAATCTGCGCTACTTCTCGAGCCAGGGTTGGCCCTTCCCAAACTCACTGATGATCGCGTTTGTCGCAGACTACGAGTCTGGCGACATCGTGCCGCAGGAAGGCGAGATCGAGGACGCACAGTGGTTCAAGCTGGACGCCTTGCCACAGTTACCGCATCGCCTGTCGATTGCGCGGCGCTTGATTGATAGCGTGATCGCTGAGGCGCAAACCTGACATTCGCCCATTCGTTCAGAGGCATCCCATGGAAATATTTGACTACGACAACATTCTTCTGCTGCCGCGCCGTTGTGTGGTGAACAGCCGCCGCGAGTGCGACCCGAGCGTGGAGTTTGGCGGCCGCAGCTTCAGGCTGCCGGTGGTGCCGGCCAACATGAAGACCGTGGTGGACGAGAAGACGGCAGAATTTCTTGCGAGCCATGGCTACTTCTACATCATGCATCGCTTTGATCTCGACAACATCACCTTCGCCAAGGCGATGCGCGCCAAGGGCTTGTTCGTCTCGATTTCACTCGGCGTGAAAGACACCGATAGCGCCACCGTCGATGCCTTGGCCGCCTCCGGCGTTGGCGCCGACTACATCACCATCGACATCGCACACGGCCATGCCAACTCTGTCAAGACGATGATCGGGCACATCAAGGACAAGCTGCCGAAGACCTTCGTCATCGCCGGCAATGTCGGCACGCCGGAAGGCGTGATCGACCTCGAACACTGGGGAGCGGATGCGACCAAGATTGGCATCGGCCCCGGCAAGGTGTGCATCACGCGCATGAAGACCGGCTTTGGCACCGGGGCTTGGCAGTTGTCGGCGCTCAAGTGGTGCGCGCGCGTCGCAACCAAACCAATCATCGCCGACGGCGGCATCCGCGAGCATGGCGACATCGCCAAATCGATCCGCTTTGGCGCGTCAATGGTGATGGTGGGGTCATTGTTCGCCGGTCATGAAGAGTCGCCCGGAACGACCGTTGAAGTGAACGGCAAGCTGTTCAAAGAGTATTACGGCTCAGCCTCTGAATTCAACAAGGGGGTGAAAAGTTTTGTCGAAGGCAAGCGCATTTTGGAGCCGATCAAGGGCAAGCTTGCCGACACTCTGACAGAGATGGAAGAAGACCTGCAAAGCTCGGTGTCTTACGCCGGCGGCACGCGTTTGATGGACATTCGTAAGGTCAACTATGTCATCCTCGGCAAGGACAACGCGTCGAGCATTTGCTGATGTAACCAAATTCAGGTGCCGATCACCCCGCCATCGATGCGCCTGACCACCACGGTCGCCGAGCGCGGCCTGCCACCGGCGATCCCGTCGGGCCAGGACGAAGCCTGCGATTCACCCGGATGCTGGATGTTGAGGAACATGGTCTTCGCATCCGGCGTGAGCACGCAGCCAGTGGCTTCGGCACCGCGCGGTACAGTAAGAAAGCGCCGCACCTCGCCGGTTTGCGGATCGGCTGCCAGCACCTGGTTGCTGCCGAGGTTGGCATACGGCGGTTTGCCGATCAGACTGCCCGACATGTCGGTTTGAATCCACAGCACGCCGCGTTCGTCGAGATACAAATTGTCGGGGGATCCGAACGCATCGCCCTTTATAGTGCCCTTGAATTGCGGCTCGCTCAACGTTGGGTCCCCGGCGAGGGCAAAAAAATTCCAGCTAAAGCGCGTGGCACCGGCAGCGTTGGCATCCTCGCGCAGACGCAGGATGTGGCCAAAGAAATTGGATGTGCGCGGGTTGGCGGGGTTGCCGCCCTCCTTCGCGCCTGGCCGCCCGCGCGCCGAGTTATTGGTGCAGGCGACGAAAATATCGTGCGTGGCGCGCTGTACCGCGCAGCCTTCGGGACGATCCATCGTGGTCGCACCCAGCAGGTCGGCGGCGCGGCGCGCATGGATCAGCACGGTGGCCTGGTCGGGAAAGCCGTTGGCTGTCGTGAGGGGACCTGTGCCGTGCACCAGAGGCAGCCAAATGCCACGGCCATTCTCATCAAAGCGCGCCACATAGAGAGTGCCTTCGTCGAGCATGTTGCGATTTGCGGCTGCACCGCCGGATTGGATTGGCGTGGCGCAAACAAACTTGTAAAAATACTCGAACGGCTCGTCGTCACTCATGTAGAACGCGACGCGCTTGTCGCTGCCGGTATGCGGCACGGCTGCTTCGTGTTTGCAGCGGCCCATCGCCGTGCGTTTGACCGGCGGCGCTGCGGGGTCGAAAGGATCGATCTCCACCACCCAGCCAAAGCGGTTCGCCTCATTCGGCGTTTGGGCAAGATCGAAGCGCGCATCCAGACGAAAGTGCGGGTAGGACGCCTGCCCGATGCCATAGCGCCGCTGCATCGGCGTGGCGTCAAGCTTGCCGCTCGCGCCGAAGTAGGCCTGGAAGTTTTCTTCGCAGCTCAGATACGTACCCCACGGCGTCCAGCCGTTGGCGCAATTCATCATGGTACCCAAGACCGTTGTCCCATGCGGGTCTTGGGACGTCTTCAGAAGCGCATGACCGGCTGCCGGGCCGCTGATGCGGCACGGCGTGGTCAGGGTGACGCGCCGTGCGTAGCGCGAGGGACGCACCACTTTCCAGTCGCCGCCGTCGCGCCGTACTTCGACCACACTCACGCCGACCGCCTGCATCGACTTGTTTGCCTGCTCCAAACCCCAGTCGCGCCCGCCGTTGGCATGCAACAGCGCCTCGTCGGTGTACTCGTGATTGAGCGCGAGCAGGCCATGATCACTCAGGCTGGTTGCCGCGGCGTTTCCGGGCAAAGGAAAGTAGCTCATGCCGTCGTGATGCATGCCCGCTTGCAGGGCCTGCTCGGCGGCGCTGTTGGATGCGTCCGGCTTGAAGGCCGGCGACCCGGAGGGGTGGCCGACCGGATCGCCCCAGCGCAACAGCACTTGCGCGACGTAGCCAGGGGGCACGCGCAACTCGTCCACCAGCGATGGCGCCAAAGCCTGAAACCCGAGCAGGCTGGGCCTTGACTGGCTACCCGATTGGGCATGGACGCCTGCGCCGGTGAGCGGCAGCCCCGCCAGTCCCAGCCCCGCCCGCAACACATGGCGCCGCGTGATCCCTGCGGCCTCTGACACCCGTACGATGCCGGGCCGCTCCGCATTGTCTTTGTTGTGGACGATTTCGTGATTGATGTTGTTGATGTTTGAGGTCACCCGCATTCCCTGATAAAATAATGGACTTTTGGCGCGTAGCTCAGTTGGTTAGAGCACTACCTTGACATGGTAGGGGTCGTTGGTTCGAATCCAATCGCGCCAACCAGTTTTTTTTTACGGTTTGCACATTTCACCCACTTTTTTATTGGCACCGGAAGCGAGCGTTATGACACCGCCCACTTACACCGCAGGAGTTGTTGCCAAGACTTGAGTGTGCCACCTTTGCATGAATGCTGGATGAAAAGGCGTGACTCAAGAGTCGCGCCTTTTTGTTTTGGCCGCGCCTTTTTTGCTTTGACGGAGTGAATAATGATTGCAGTTACTTTGCCCGATGGTTCCCAACGCAACTACGACACCCCTTTGACGGTGGCGGATGTGGCGGCGTCGATTGGCGCTGGCCTCGCCAAGGCCGCACTCGCCGGCCGTGTGGACGGCACGCTGGTCGATACCAGCACCCTGCTCGACCGCGACGTGCAACTGGCCATCGTGACCGAAAAAGACGCTGAGGGCGTCGATCTGATCCGCCACTCTACCGCGCATCTGCTGGCCTATGCCGTCAAGGAATTGTTCCCCGACGCGCAGGTGACGATTGGCCCAGTGATCGAGAATGGCTTTTTTTACGATTTCTCCTACAAGCGCCCGTTCACGCCGGACGATCTTGCCGTCATCGAAAAGAAGATGCTGGAACTGGCGAAGAAAGACGAGAAGGTCACGCGCGAAGTGTGGAAGCGTGATGATGCCGTGACATTTTTCAAGTCGATTGGCGAGCACTACAAGGCAGAGATCATTGCGTCGATCCCAGCCGATCAGGACATTGGGCTATACCGCGAAGGTAACTTCATCGACCTGTGCCGCGGCCCGCATGTGCCCTCCACCGGCAAGCTCAAGCACTTCAAGCTGATGAAGCTGGCCGGCGCCTACTGGCGTGGCAATCCCAAAAACGAGATGCTGCAACGCATCTATGGCACTGCCTGGGGCAAGAAGGAAGACCTCGATCAGCATCTGCACATGCTCGAAGAAGCCGAGAAGCGCGACCACCGCAAGCTTGGCACGGCGCTTGACCTGTTTCACATGCAGGAGGAAGCGCCGGGCATGGTGTTCTGGCACCCCAAGGGCTGGGCGCTGTGGCAGCAGGTCGAGCAATACATGCGCAGCGTGTATGTGGACAACGGCTATCAGGAAGTCAAATGCCCGCAGATTCTCGACCGCCGCCTGTGGGAGCGCTCCGGGCACTGGGAGAATTACAAGGACAACATGTTCACCACTGCATCGGAGAACCGCGACTACGCGGTCAAGCCGATGAATTGTCCTGGGCACATTCAGGTCTACAACTCGGGCCTGCACTCGTATCGCGATCTGCCGCTGCGTTACGGCGAGTTCGGCCAGTGCCATCGCAACGAGACTTCCGGCAGCCTGCACGGCATCATGCGCGTGCGTGGCTTTACACAAGACGATGGCCACATTTTTTGCACCGAGGCGCAGATTCAGGAAGAGTGCCTGGCGTTTACGCGCCTGCTCCAGCACGTCTATAAAGACTTTGGGTTCACGGAAGTCATCTACAAACTCTCCACCCGTCCGGATAGGCGCGTCGGCTCGGACGAGTCCTGGGACAAGGCCGAGAAGGCGCTTGCCGAGTCACTCGACGCCTGCGGCGTGGAGTGGCAGGAACTCAAGGGCGAAGGTGCATTCTACGGCCCCAAGATCGAATACTCGCTCAAGGATGCGCTTGGCCGGGTCTGGCAGTGCGGCACCATGCAGGTTGACTTCAACATGCCGGTGCGGCTCGGCGCCGAGTATGTCGCCGACGACAGCAGCCGCAAAAATCCGGTCATGCTGCACCGCGCGATTGTTGGGTCGATGGAACGCTTCATCGGCATCCTGATCGAGAACCACGCGGGCGCCCTGCCTCTGTGGCTGGCACCGGTGCAGGTCGTGATTTCACCGATTACGGACGCGCAGGGCCAGTACGCCTCTGAAATACAACAAAGCCTTAAAAAACACGGATTTAGAGCAACTTCCGATTTGCGGAACGAGAAGATTTCCTATAAAATACGCGAACATAGTCTGCAGAAAGTGCCTTATCTTTTGGTCGTTGGCGACAAAGAAATGGCAGCAGGCTCGGTGGCCGTCCGGCCCCGGGGCAGTCAGGATTCCATCGTGATGCCCTTGAACGCGCTGCTGGAGCGTCTTCAGACCGAAGTGCACAACAAGGCGTAGCCGTAGTTCGTCTAACCCACGGATTTGCGGTACAGGACGGCTTTTTCACAGAATTTGAGGAGAAACTTAAATAGCTCAGGAACGTTCGCAGCGCATCAACGGTGAAATCACCGCGCGAGAGGTGCGCCTGATCGGTGTCAATGGAGAACCCATCGGGGTCGTCACCATTGCTGCCGCCCTGCAACTGGCCGAAGAGGCCGACGTGGATTTAGTGGAGATTGCGCCGCAAGCCGAGCCCCCCGTGTGTCGGGTGATGGATTTCGGCAAGTTCCGTTATCAGGAACAAAAACGCACGCACGAAGCCAAGCTGAAGCAGAAGCAGATTCAGGTCAAGGAGGTCAAGTTCCGCCCCATGACTGATGATGGCGACTACAAGATCAAGCTGCGTAACCTGATCAAGTTTCTGGCCGAGGGCGATAAAGCCAAAGTCACTTTGCGTTTTCGCGGTCGCGAGATGGCGCACCAGGAGTTTGGCTTCCAGTTGCTTGAGCGCGTCAAGGCCGATCTCGAAGAGCATGCGCAGGTTGAACAGTTTCCCAAGCTCGAAGGGCGCCAATTGGTGATGATGCTGGGGCCGAAGAAAAAGGAATTGCCGGTCAAGAAAAAGCCGGAGGCCAAGGCCGACGGTGCGACTGAGGTCAAGACCGAGGCGAAGGCTGCGGTCAAGCAGGTCACGGTTTCAGGAACCGTGCCTCCGGTCGCTACGGCAGCGGCTGCAAGTTAAGGCTGCGAAAGGCGACGTCCAAAAACAGATTTTGCAGTACCCCGCCGCAGGCGCAGGGGGCAGTTAAAGCGCCTGAAACAAGTCCTCAGAGGGCACCAAAGTTCTTCACACCTTTCGTGAAGACCCCTTGTGAGACAAATAAATTGGAGTAGTCATGCCCAAGATGAAAACCAAGAAGAGCGCTGCCAAGCGTCTCTTCGTCCGTCCGGGTGGCACCGTCAAGCGCGGTCAAGCGTTCAAGCGCCACATCCTGACCAAGAAAACCACCAAGAACAAGCGTCATTTACGCGGTACTACGGGTGTGCTCGATGCTGACATGAAGTCAGTTACGCGCATGCTGCCGTACGCGTAAGTCTTCGTTCACGGTTTTCTCATTCACAGTTAGGAGTTCAACATGCCACGAGTTAAACGCGGTGTAACGGCGCGCGCGCGCCACAAGAAAGTCCTCGACGAAGCCAAAGGCTATCGCGGCCGGCGGGGTAACGTATACCGGGTTGCCAAGGAAGCGGTGATGAAGGCGGGGCAGTATGCCTATCGCGATCGCCGCAACAAAAAGCGCGTGTTCCGCGCCCTCTGGATTGCCAGGATCAATGCGGCCGTGCGTGAGCACGTCATGACCTACAGCGTCTTCATGAACAGCCTAAAGCGTGCGTCTATCGAGGTGGATCGCAAAGTGCTGGCTGATCTGGCGGTGATGGACAAGCCGGCGTTTCTGGCCTTGGTTGAAAAGGCCAAGAGCGCGCCTGCTGCTTCCGTTGCAGCCTAAGCAAGGCACCGGGAAATCTGCAGGACGTTTTCGATTTCCTGTTCTGTACAAAAGGCTGCGCTTCAAAACCGCAGCCTTTTTGCTTCACGCTATCACACAACCGCCCTCTGAAAGCTGCCCGCAACAATGTTGGATTTAAACGCCCTCGCAGACGATGCGCGCAATCAATTTGCTGCCATCGATGACAGCGCCAAACTCGAAGAAGCCAAGGCGCGTTTTCTCGGCAAGGACGGCTCGCTCACTGCTCTGCTCAAAGGCTTGGGCAAACTGCCCGCAGAGGAACGCAAGCAGGCAGGTGAGCGCATCAACGCCGCCAAGTCGGATGTCGAAGCGGCGCTCAATCAGCGCCGCGAGCAACTCGCCAATCTAAAGCTTGAAGCCAAGCTCGCTGCGGAAGCACTCGACGTCACGCTGCCAGGCCGCCTTGCCCAGCGCGGCGGACTGCATCCGGTGACCTTGAGTCAGGAGCGCATCGAAGCCATATTCGCCTCCATCGGATTCGAAGTGGCTGACGGCCCCGAAATTGAAACCGACTGGTTCAATTTCACCGCGCTCAACAGTCCCGAGAACCACCCTGCGCGCTCGATGCAGGACACGTTTTACGTCGATGGCCAGGACAGCAGCGGTAAACAGTTATTGCTGCGCACGCATACCAGTCCGATGCAGATTCGCCATGCGCGCATGCATGTGGAGAAATACCAAGGCGCCGCGAGCATGCCGCCAATCAAGGTGATTGCGCCGGGCCGCACTTACCGCGTGGATTCGGATGCGACGCACTCGCCGATGTTTCATCAGGTCGAGGGCCTGTGGATCGACGAGCACGTGAGCTTCGCCGACCTCAAGGGTGTGTTTCTCGATTTCATGCGCACCTTTTTTGAAGATGACAACATCACGGTGCGCTTCCGTCCTTCGTATTTTCCCTTCACCGAGCCGTCTGCCGAAATCGACATCGCGTTTTCCACCGGACCGATGAAGGGCAAGTGGCTTGAAGTGTCCGGCTCCGGCCAGGTGCATCCACAAGTAGTACGCAACATGGGCCTTGACCCTGAGCGTTATATCGGCTTTGCCTTCGGCTGCGGCATTGAGCGCCTGACCATGCTGCGCTATGGCATCAACGATTTGCGCCTGTTTTTTGATGGCGACATGCGCTTTTTGCAGCAATTCGCCTGAGATCGCATCCCCATGAAATTTTCTGAATCCTGGCTGCGCACCTTTGTCAATCCGTCGCTCTCAAGCGAGGCGCTATGCCACGCGCTCACGATGGCGGGGCTTGAAGTCGAAGAGTCGCATCCCGCTGCCCCTCCTTTTACGGGTGTGGTCACAGGCGAAATCAAGTCATTTGAGAAGCACCCGAACGCTGATCGCCTCAATGTCTGCCAGGTCGATGTAGGCGGCCCCGCGCTGCTCAATATCGTCTGCGGCGCACCCAATGTCGCCGCCGGCCTGAAAGTGCCTTGCGCGATGATCGGTGCCCTGTTGCCGCCCGGCGAGGACGGCAAGGCATTCGAGATCAAGCGCGCCAAGATGCGTGGCGTTGAGAGCGAGGGCATGCTGTGTTCGGCGCGTGAACTCGGTCTCTCGGAAGATCACGCCGGCCTGCTCCCGCTGCCTCCCGGCGCGCCGGTGGGCAAACCCGTGCGCGAAGTGCTCGATCTCGACGACCAGGTCATTACCATCAAACTCACGCCGAATCGTGCTGACGCACTGTCGGTGCTCGGTGTGGCGCGTGAGCTTGCGGCATTGACCAGCGCCCCACTGACGATTCCCGCCTTCATTGCGATGCCGGTCGCCATGGATGAGCGTATCGCCGTCACCATTCACGCCGAGGATCTTTGTGGCCGCTTCTCCGGCAGGCTGGTCAAGGGCGTGAACGCCAGGGCGGCGACGCCACAATGGATGAAAGATCGCCTGGAGCGCTCCGGCCAGCGCTCGATTTCTGCTCTGGTGGATATCTCCAACTACGTCATGCTCGAACTGGGCCGCCCCAGTCACATTTTCGACGCGGACAAGATTCACGGACGGCAATTGCACGTGCGCTGGGGGCAAGCGGGTGAGCAGCTCAAATTGCTCAATGGGCAAACCGTTGATCTCGATAACAAGGTCGGCGTGATTGCCGATGCGCAAGCTGTCGAATCGCTCGCAGGCATCATGGGCGGCGACGCCACCGCAGTCAGTCTGGATACCACGCACATCTTTATCGAGGCGGCCTTTTGGTGGCCGGAAGCGATTCAGGGCCGCGCGCGTCGTTTCAATTTCACGACCGAGGCCGGCCATCGCTTCGAGCGTGGCGTCGATTTTTCCACCACCGTGGCACACGTCGAGCACCTCACCGCCCTGGTGCTGGACGTTTGCGGTGGCCAGGCAGGGCCGGTGGACGACCAGATCACCGCGCTGCCGGAGCGCAAGCCGGTACGCATGCGCATCGAGCGATGCCGAAAAGTCATCGGCGTGCCGCTGGACAAGGCTGCCATGCTCGATACCTTCAAGCGGCTTGGCATGCCGGTGCGTGATCTCGACGACGCGCTCGAAGTCACGCCGCCGCCCTACCGTTTTGACCTGTCGCTCGAAGAGGACCTGATCGAAGAAGTCGCACGCCTGTTCGGTTTCGACAATATCCCCGCTCTGCCCCCGCAAGCAGCAGCGGCGATGAACCTCGCCCCGGAGTCGCGCCGCAGCGTACTCGCATTCAAACGCTTGATGGCCGGGCGTGACTTTCACGAAGTCATCAACTACAGCTTCGTGGACGAAGCGTGGGAACGCGATCTCGCCGGCAACCCGGCGCCCATCCGCCTGCTCAACCCGATTGCCAGCCAGATGGGCGTGATGCGCTCGTCGCTGTTCGGCGGGCTGGTCGCCAATGTGGTCTACAACGTCAATCGCAAGCAGGCCCGCGTGCGTGCGTTTGAAACCGGCGGCATCTTCCGCCGCGATGCCGGTGTGCCCGATGGTGCGCTGTCGGTGGCGGGCTTCTCCCAGCCGCGCATGCTCGGTGCGATCGCCTATGGCCCCGCCGCGCGCGAACAATGGGGCGTCAAGACGCGCATGGTCGATTTCTTTGACCTCAAGGGTGACCTCGAGGCCTTGCTTGCCCCGCTCACTGCGCATTTCGCACCTGCCGCCCACCCAGCCTTGCACCCCGGCCGCTCGGCGCGCGTCATCATTGCCGGGCAGACTGCGGGCTTCATCGGCGAGCTGCATCCGAAATGGGTGCAGGCACACGGGCTGCTCGCGGCGCCGGTGCTGTTCGAGATCGACGTCGCGCTCGCAGCCGGCGTGCCCTTGCACACGCACAACGAGGTGTCCAAGTATCCGCCACTCGCGCGCGACATCGCCTTCGCACTCCAGGCCACAGTACCCGCAGCGGACGTGCTGGCGACCCTGCTCAAGGCCGCGCCGGAGCGCATCAGCAGCATCGAATTGTTTGATGATTTTCGCCCGCGCGCGGCCGCTCCCGATGGCGCTTCCAAGGTCCCTGGCGGGCTCGCCGAAACCGAAAAAAGCCTTGCATTCCGGGTAGTTATGCAAGATACTCAGAAAACACTTACAGATGCTGAGGCCGATGAAATCTGTGACCGTCTGGTCGCTGCGGCCCAACAAAAGCATCAAGCCAGATTGCGCGCGTGACAGGAGGTCCGGGTTGCAAAGCAACCGGGAGCGACATGAATCTTGAGAACAACGACATGGGCAACGAACCTGCCGAAGGCGTCCTTCCCCAAGATGCCGTTGCGGGGACATTGACCAAAGCCGAGCTGGCCGACATGCTGTTCGAAAAGGTCGGTCTCAACAAGCGCGAGGCCAAAGACATGGTGGAAACCTTTTTCGAGGAAATTCGCACCGCACTCGAAAACGGTCACAGCGTAAAGTTGTCCGGTTTTGGCAATTTCCAGTTGCGCGACAAGCCGCAGCGGCCTGGGCGCAACCCGAAGACCGGCGAAGAGATACCGATCACCGCCCGCCGCGTGGTCACATTTCACGCCAGCCAAAAACTCAAATCGATGGTAGAGGCGCACTATCATGGCCGGTCCGCGCACGTCTGATCGCGCCAACGGCGTCACGCTGCCGCCGATCCCCGCAAAGCGTTACTTCACCATCGGTGAAGTCAGCGATCTGTGCGGCGTCAAGCCGCATGTGCTGCGTTACTGGGAACAGGAATTCACGCAACTCAAACCGGTGAAGCGGCGCGGTAACCGCCGCTACTACCAACACCACGAAGTGTTGTTGATACGGCGCATTCGAGAGTTGCTCTACGAGCAAGGTTTCACCATCAATGGTGCGCGCAACCGCCTCGACGAGGCGATTGTTGTTGCGGCTACCAAATCGAGCGATACGCCTGCCCCGTCGACCGCTCTCGCCAACCCCTCAGGCGCGGCCCCCTTCAACTTCGCGGGGCTGCGTCGTGACTTGCAGGCGGTCGCCGATTTGTTGCGTTGATGCGTTGATGAACAGGATTTAGCTGGGCGCAGCAGCGGGTTTTTGCTAAAATGTTCTGATTGATCGCGCCACAACGCAAAGTATTCCCGGAGAGGTGGCAGAGTGGTCGAATGTACCTGACTCGAAATCAGGCGTAGGTGTAAGCCTACCGTGGGTTCGAATCCCACCCTCTCCGCCAACGAAAAAACCACCCGCAATCCGGGTGGTTTTTTTATGTGTTACCGCAGGCGATGCCAGGCCGGCCTACTACCGTGCGATCCGTTCCGCGCCATTCATGTAGGGGCGCAACACCGACGGCACCGTGACGCTGCCATCGGCGTTTTGATAATTCTCTAACACAGCTACGAGTGTGCGGCCCACCGCGAGGCCTGAGCCGTTGATGGTGTGTACGAGTTGCGGTTTGCCTTTTTCATCACGGTAGCGCGCCTGCATGCGCCGCGCCTGGAATGCTTCGAAGTTGCTGCATGAAGAAATTTCGCGATAGGCGCTCTGCCCCGGAAGCCAGACTTCAATGTCATAGGTTTTCGCTGCCGAGAAACCCATGTCACCGCTGCACAAGGTCACCACGCGATAGGGCAACTCCAGCTTGCGCAAGATCGTTTCGGCATGACCGGTGAGGGCTTCCAGACACTCGTAGGAGCGCTCCGGATGCGCAATCTGCACCAGTTCCACTTTGTCGAATTGGTGCTGGCGGATCATGCCGCGCGTGTCTTTGCCATAGGAGCCGGCCTCGGAGCGAAAGCACGGTGTGTGGCAGACAAACTTGAGCGGCAGCGATTCGAGCGCAACGATCTCGTCGCGCACGAGATTGGTGACCGGCACTTCCGCGGTCGGGATCAGATAGAGCTTCTCGTCTTTGCCTTTGAAGGTGGCAAACAGGTCTTCCTCGAATTTGGGTAATTGGCCGGTGCCGCGCATGGACTCGGCGTTGACCAGATAGGGCGCGTAGATTTCAGTGTAACCGTGCTCTTGCGTGTGTGTATCGAGCATGAATTGGGCGAGCGCGCGGTGCAGGCGGGCGACCTGCCCCTTCATCACTGCAAAGCGCGCGCCGGAGATTTTTGCAGCGACAGCAAAGTCCAATCCACCCAAGGCTGCGCCAACATCGACGTGGTCCTTGACTTCGAAGGCGTAAGTGCGTGGCGTGCCGATGCGGCGCACTTCCACATTGTCGTCGGCTGACTTACCCACTGACACACTCTCGTGCGGCAGATTGGGCATGCCGAGCAGCATGGCGTCAATGCGCGTCTGAATGCTGCCGAGTTGGTCCTCGCAGGCCTTTTGCTCATCGGCAAAGCCGCTGACCTGGGCCATGACGGCGGATGCATCTTCCCCTTTGCCCTTGAGCGCGCCAACCTGCTTGGACAAGCTGTTGCGCAGCGCCTGCAACTCCTGGGTGCGCATTTGCACAGCTTTGCGTTCAGCTTCAATCGACTGAAACGCGTCAACATCAAGCACAAAGGGGCGGGCAGCGAGACGCGCGGCAACAGCCTGCACGTCTTTGCGGAGCAACTGGATATCAAGCATCGGTAAGGCGAAAAGAAATCGCGTGGGGACAAGGCAAGGATTTTAACCGCGCCGCTTTTCGGCAGACTTGGCCGCAGCGTCGCGCGTGCGCAATTCGGCGAGCTTGTCGCCAATTTTGATCTCCATGCCGCGCGCGACTGGCTGATACCAATGCTCGTCGGCCATGCCATCGGGTAAATAGCGCTCACCCGCCGCGTAGGCATCAGCCTCGTTGTGCGCGTAGCGGTACTCCTTGCCGAAGCCCATGTCCTTCATCATGCGCGTCGGCGCATTGCGCAAATGCACTGGCACCGGACGGCTGGCGTCTCCGCCAATCTGCGCACGCACCGCGTTGTAGGCGTTGTAGACCGCGTTCGACTTCGGCGCGACGGCGAGATACACCACCGCTTCAGCAAGCGCGAGTTCGCCCTCGGGTGAGCCGAGACGCTCGTAAGTCTCGGTTGCGTCGAGCGCGAGGCGCAATGCGCGCGGATCGGCGAGGCCGATGTCTTCGACCGCCATGCGCACCAGACGGCGCGCGAGATAGCGCGGGTCAGCACCGCCGTCGAGCATGCGCACCAGCCAATAAAGCGAAGCGTCGGGATTGGAGCCGCGCACCGATTTGTGCAAGGCACTGATCTGGTCGTAGAACTGGTCGCCGCCCTTGTCGAAGCGGCGCAGGTTTTGCGAGAGCGCGGAATCAATCAGCGCAGCGCTGATGGCCGTGAGCTGTTGCGCCATGGCCGATGCCGCGACGATCTCAAACGCATTGAGCAGACGCCGCGCATCCCCATCGGCCCAGCCGGTCAGGCGGTCGCGTGCGTCGCCGTCGAGCGGCGGTGCTGCCAGCGTCAAGCGCGCGCGCTCCAGCAAGGCATGCAGGGCCTGCGCACCGATGGGTTCGAGCACGTAGACCGTGGCGCGCGAGAGCAAGGCGCCGTTGACTTCAAACGAGGGGTTCTCGGTAGTGGCACCGATGAAGGTGAAGAGGCCGCTCTCGACATAGGGCAGGAAGGCATCCTGCTGGCTCTTGTTGAAGCGGTGCACTTCATCGACAAACAGGATGGTGTCTTCACCCAGTGCGCGCGAACTCTCTGCCGCCTGCACCGCTTCGCGAATTTCTTTCACGCCGCCCAACACTGCCGAGATGGCGAGAAATTGCGCGTTGAACCCGCGCGCCATCAAGCGTGCCAGCGTGGTCTTGCCGACACCGGGCGGCCCCCACAAGATCATCGAGTGCGGCCTGGCCATCTCGAAAGCCACGCGCAGCGGCTTGCCGGGGCCGAGCAGATGCTGCTGCCCGATCACGTCATCGAGCGTGGCCGGGCGCATGCGCTCGGCGAGCGGAATACGCTCTGACCCTGCCGCTGCGCCAGAACCGGTAAGTGCCATCGCCTCAAAACCCTTGGCCAGAGCGCATCTCAGGCCAGTTATGGCCTGAGACCTTTGCCCAGAGCGGCTCTCCGGGATGGGCGTTGCATCACTTTTCGTCCCCAAACACGTCAGCACCCTTGGGCGGCATGAAGCGAAACACATCGGCGGGGATCACCGCGTTGCGCTCGAGTTTGCCGAAGGTGAGCACCGAGGTTTGACCGAAGGTGTCGGCCAATTCCATCGCAGCGAGTGTGGCGCCGCCCGCCTCGCGCCGCAGGCCGATGCGCACCACCTCAAACGTGGTGTCTTTGGCTTTGGGCGTGGCTTCGAGCCACTCCAGGCCATCCTTGATGCCGGCGTCCTTGAGAGTGAAATTTTTCTCCAGATCATCACTGCCGGCAAGGATGGCAGCCGGACTTTGCCCAAGCGCGCCGCCGAGTTTTTTCACCGTGACCTGGTTCAAATCCTTGTCGTAGATCCACAGCCTTTCGCCGTCGCCGACGATGGATTGCTCATAGGGTTTGTCGTAGACCCAGCGAAATTTTCCGGGCCGCTGAAACTGGAACGTGCCTGCTGCGGGGTGCGATACCTTGCCGCTCTTGTTGACGATGACCTGTGTGAAGGCTGCCTTACCCGATCGCGTCGACTTGACAAACTCGCGCAGCGCATCTAGTGCGGCGGCGTGGCTCGTGCTTGCGCACAACAGACTGGCGAACAAGAGGCTCAAGAACGTGGCACCGATCTCGGCGCCGATCGTCCTGCTTCTCGTCCCGACGCTCGTCCGGAAATGCCTGAGAAGAAATCGCATGGATACGATGAAATTCATTGCAGTGTGATCTTTCGTTTAGGCCGCAGGAGTGTGCGGTGCCTGAGGGATACCGGCGACGGTTGCGCCGGCCTATTCGGCACGTGCCGGCGCCAGAATGTCGCGATTGCCGTTGCCTTGCATGCTCGATACCAGCCCGGCTTTTTCCATGCCTTCGAGCAGGCGTGCCGCCCGGTTGTAGCCAATGCGCAAATGGCGCTGCACCAGCGAGATGGATGCACGCTTGTTCTTTAGCACCACCTCGACAGCCTGATCGTAGAGCGGGTCGCTCTCGGCATCAGCGCCCCCTTCGGCGGCAGCCGCACCCTCCTCGCCCTCCAGCACGCCGCCTTCAAGGATCCCCTCGATGTAGTTGGCCGCACCCAGCGACTTGAGATGATTGACCACCTTGTGCACTTCTTCGTCCGAGACGAACGCGCCGTGCACCCGCTGGGGCAGGCCCGACCCCGGCGGCAGGAACAGCATGTCACCCTGCCCGAGCAGCGACTCCGCGCCCATCTGGTCGAGGATGGTGCGAGAATCAATTTTGCTCGATACCTGAAACGAAATGCGCGTCGGGATGTTGGCCTTGATAAGGCCGGTGATGACATCCACACTGGGGCGTTGCGTGGCGAGAATCAGGTGGATGCCGGCCGCGCGCGCCTTTTGTGCGAGGCGCGCGATCAGCTCTTCAATCTTCTTGCCGGCCACCATCATCAAGTCCGCCAGCTCGTCGATGATGACCACGATCATCGGCAGATTGTCGAGTGGCTCGGGTGCGTCGGGCGTGAGCGAAAACGGATTGTTGTGCGGTTTACCGCTCTTGATGCCTTCGGTGATCTTGCTGTTGTAACCAGCGAGATTGCGCACCCCGAGCGAACTCAGCAGCCGGTAGCGCCGCTCCATCTCGCCGACACACCAGTTGAGCGCATTGGCGGCCTGTTTCATGTCGGTCACCACCGGCGCCAACAGATGCGGGATGTCGGCGTAGACCGACATCTCCAGCATCTTCGGGTCAATCAATATGAGCCGCACATCTTTCGGTTCGGCCTTGTAGAGCAATGACAGGATGATGGCATTGATCGCCACCGACTTGCCCGAGCCAGTCGTGCCGGCCACCAGCAAATGCGGCATCTTGGCCAGATCCGCAATTACCGGTTTCCCGGCAATGTCCTTGCCCATCGCAATGGTGAGGGCCGACGCGTTGTCGTTGTACACCTGCGAGCCGCAGATCTCCGAGAGGCGCACGATCTGGCGTTTCGGATTGGGCAGCTCCAGCCCCATCAGACTCTTGCCGGGAATCGTTTCGACTACGCGCACCGATACCAGCGAGAGCGCGCGTGCGAGGTCTTTGGCCAGCCCGACGATCTGGCTGCCTTTGACCCCGGTGGCCGGCTCAATCTCGTAGCGCGTAATCACCGGGCCGGGGTACGCAGCCTTCACTTCGGCCTGCACGTTGAAATCCTTGAGCTTCTTCTCGATCAGGCGCGAGGTGAACTCGATGGTCTCGGCACTGACGGTCTCGACCGTCTCCTGCGCGGCGTCGAGCAACAGCAGCGGTGGCAGGCCCGTGTCCGGCAGGTCGGCAAACAATGGCGCCTGCTTTTCTCGTTCGGCGCGTGGCGATTGCGGCACTTCGACGATGGGCGGTTCGATGCGAATCGTCGAGTGATCCTCAAACAGATCACGCCGTTCCTCTTCCACGATCTGCTCGCGCACCTCCTGTGCAACAACGCCGACCTGGCGATCGCGCCGCTCCTCCAGCTTCACTTTCATTCGATCGAACAACCACTCGCACGCCGCACCGGTTTTCTCGGCAACCGTGAGCCAGGAGACGCCAGTGAACAAAGAGAATCCCACCGCCGCACCCAGCAATAGCAGCAAGGTGGAGCCGGTAAATCCAAACCAGAATTCGGCAAATCGGCCCGCCGAGTCACCCAGCATGCCGCCTGCCACTTGCGGTAATTGCACTTTGAGCGAATACAGGCGCAGGTTCTCAAGCGCGCTGCTGCACGTCAGCAGCAATGCGAAACCACCCAACACCGCAAGCAGCGAGCGGCGGTCAAGCAACGTGGCACCAGCCTGGTGGTCACCGGTAGCGCCCCGTGTAGCAGCAGTTTCGATGGCACCGGAATCACTGGCAGCGCCCACAGTGCCGGCAACCACAGCCGCAGCGCCAAGGCGGCGGTAAGCGGCGATGACCAGATAGATCAGCAACGCCACCAGCCACCATGCGGAGGAACCAAAGGCAGAGAGCAGCATGTCGGCCACCCGGGCACCCACATACCCACCTGCATTGCGGACAACCCCACCCGCAGTATTGTGCGACCACGATGGATCATCGCGCTGATAGGTTGCCAGGATCAGCGCCAGAAAAAACGCCCCCGTGGCGAACACCAGCCAGCGCGCTTCGCCAAGCAGGCGCGTCAGCCTCATCGGCCCGATGGCAGATTCGGAAACAGCATCGGAAACAGCAGGTTTCATGACTCGATTATAGGGCTGCGCACTGTATGCGCACACACTGTATAAACAGTCGTGATGAAACGCGCGCTACAGGTGCGAGGACAGCCGCTCGCGCAGCAGGGTGGAGCCGTCATCCCGCACTTCGATATAGCCACCGACCTCAAGACCCTTCATCACGCGGCTGACCATTTCGCGCGAGGCACCGATCATTTTGGCAATATCCTGGCGCGGCAAGCGGCTTTTGACAATCTTTTGGCCGTTGATTTCTTCGGAGTTTTCGATCAGGACGCGCGCAATGCGGCCGTAGACATCGAGCAGGGCCAGACTTTCGATTTTGCGGTCGGCCTCGCGCAGACGCTTGACCAGACCGCGCATGATCACCATCGCCAAGTCAAAGCTATCCTTGAGCAAGGCGTTGAAATCGTCCTTGGTAATGACCACAAATTCGCAGGCTTCCGTCGTCAAAACCGAAGCGGCGCGCGGCTCGTCATCCATCAACCCCATTTCGCCGAAAAATTCACCGGGCCCGAGGGCAGCGAGGATCACTTCCTTGCCTTCATCATCCGCCATCTGCACCTTCACGCGACCGCTGATGATGATGTACAGACTGTCAGTCGCATCGCCCGCCTGCATGACAACGCGATTTTTTACCACCGCTCGCCGGCTCATGACGGCGGAAAGGGACGCCACCTGAGTTTCGTTGAGCACCGCAAAAAGCGGCACATTGCGCAGCATGCCAGGATGGATCTGAGATTGCGCCATGTCACATTCTCCCCTTTTTTACAAACAGACCACGCTAGGACCTGGAAAATATCCAGGATCAAACCCAAGCGCTGTTTCGACTCAAGTCAATAAACCGCTGTGGGATAATTCGTATCACTGCCCCGCTGCCTTCCCCCTGCCGCCAATGCAGCGCACTCTAGCCCCGCCCCAACGCGCAAATTGTAGCGTGGTGCTACATTTGGCCGCGCCTTCCCGTCACCGCACATCGCTCGCCGCCCCACTCATATTCGTCATGACCACTTCAAGCCCCCGCCACGCTCGTGTGTTGATTCTCGGCTCCGGCCCGGCCGGTTACTCCGCCGCCGTCTACGCCGCACGCGCCAACCTCAAGCCAGTGATGGTCACCGGCATCGAGCAGGGCGGCCAATTGATGACCACCACCGACGTCGATAACTGGCCAGCTGATGCCATGGGTGTGCAGGGGCCGGAGTTGATGGAACGCTTTCGCCAGCACGCCGAGCGCTTCGGCACCGAGATGATTATGGATCAGATCCATACCGTCAAGCTGGACGCACGGCCCTTCGTACTCACCGGTGATGCCGGCACGTACACCTGCGACGCGTTGGTCATTGCGACCGGCGCATCGGCGATGTATCTGGGCTTGCCCTCGGAAGAAAAATTCATGGGCCGCGGCGTATCCGGTTGCGCCACCTGCGATGGCTTTTTCTACAAAAAGCAGGAGGTCTGTGTGGTCGGCGGTGGAAATACCGCTGTCGAAGAAGCCTTGTACCTGAGCAACATCGCCAGCAAGGTGACGATGATTCACCGCCGCGACAAGTTCCGCGCCGAGGCGATCCTGATTGACAAACTGATGGCCAAAGCGGCTGAAGGCAAGGTCGAACTGGCGTGGAATCACACCCTCGACGAAGTGTTGGGAGATGACTCCGGCGTTACCGGCGTGCGCATCAAATCGATGCAAAGCGGCGCAACCCGCGACGTCGTCTTGTCTGGCTGCTTCATCGCCATCGGCCACAAACCCAACACCGGCATCTTTGCCGGCCAGTTGGACATGGACGCAACCGGCTACATCAAGACCCAAATGGGCCGCGACGGCATGGCCACCATGACCAGCGTGCCGGGCGTATTTGCCGCCGGCGACGTGCAGGATCACATCTACCGGCAGGCAGTCACCAGCGCCGGTACCGGCTGTATGGCCGCACTCGATGCTCAGCGCTTTCTGGAAGCGCAACACGGCTAGGACCTTTGGTGCAAGCGGCTCTCACGGAAATTGGAGCAATGCAATGCCCGCCGACCTGCGCAGCCAGATCAAGGCGTTAGCTTCCAAACTGCGCGAAGTACGCGCGGAGACGGACGCGCGCGAGCGCAAGGCACGTCAAGCGGCTGCCCGCGACGCACACGAGCAGCAATTGTTCGCGCAGGCCACGCGCGGCGTGCAGCCCCTGCGCACGGCACCCCGTGTGCCGCATGTACCGCCACCGAGCGCGCCGCTGCCGCTGATGCGCGAACGCGACGAAGCGGCAGCGTTGCATGCTTCACTCTCGGACGGGATTGACGCCGATGCCCTGCTCGACAGCGATGCAGCGCTCTCGTTCACCTGCGATGGCCTCGCTCCCAACACCGCGCGAAAATTGCGCCGTGGCGATTGGGTGATCCAGGCACAACTCGATTTGCACGGCTTGACGCGTGAAGAAGCGCGCGAAGCGCTATCACTGTTTTTGGCGAGCGCGTTAAAACAAGGCCAGCGCTGCGTGCGCGTCATACACGGCAAGGGGCTGGGCTCCAAACACCACTTGCCGGTGCTCAAAGACAAGGTGCGCCGCTGGCTGACGCAGAGCGACGCCGTGCTGGCGTGGGTGCAGGCGCGTGCGCCCGAGGGCGGCACCGGCGCTCTCGTGGTATTACTGCGTGGCTCGTGATTGCGCCGTCGATCAAAGCTGCAGATTGACGACGTAGTGTTAGCGTCCAACCGTCCGCTCAGCCCTCGCTCCGCCCCTCTGCACCCATGACCTCAATCGCACTGCCAAGAACCTGTGCCCGGATCCCGCGGGTAGTTGCAGCCACATTTGCCGCCCCATTCCTCGCATTCCTCGCACCACTACTGCCGGCCACTGCGCTCGCACACGACCCTGCCGACGTTGTCGCTGCCATCAACGCGGCGCGTGCTGCAGCGCGCTGCGCTCCCGCAATGCCTGACACCGCTCATGCCACCGCCGCGCCAACCGCACCCTCATCGCCTCCCGGTCTTGCCCCTGCGCCGCTCAAAAGCGAACCCGGGCTCGACACGGCTGCCGCCGAACTCGCGCAGGCGGGCGGCGTGGGACGTCCGCTGACCGAGGTACTGCTGGCGAACGGCTATCGCGCGACGCGTTCGATGGTGATTCAGGTCACGGGTGCCGCGTCGGGTGCGGCCCTCGCGCGCTTCATCGAACAGCGTTACTGCGCTCAGCTTGTTTCCGGGCAATGGCAGGAGATTGGCCTCCACCAACGCTCTTCAGCTCCTTTCGGTGGCACATCAGGCGGCACATTGGCCGGTGCGATGCAAGTGCAGACCTGGCTGGTACTGGCCAGCCGGTTTACGCCGCCCGCGCCGGAACAGGCGAGCGCAATCGGTCAGCGCGTACTCGAGCTTGTCAAACTCGCGCGCGCGCAACCGCGCACTTGCGGCACACAGGCCTTTGCCTCTGCCGGCCCGCTGCGCTGGAACGATGTATTGGCACGTGCCGGTCACGCACACTCGACCGACATGGCGGCGTACGGCTACTTCAGCCATGATGGCCGTGACGGCAGCAAACCGGCGCAGCGTGCCACGCGCGCCGGTTATAACTGGCGCGCCACGGGCGAAAACATCGCAGGCGGTCAGACCACCGCCGAGGCTGCCGTCCAAGGCTGGATCAATAGCCCGCCGCACTGCGCCAATTTGATGGGCGCGCAATTCACAGAAATGGGCGTAGCCTTCGCAGTCAATTCACAAAGTAAACTGGGCATTTACTGGACGCAAATGTTCGGCACGCCCCGTTGAGCCAGGCTCGACCGATCGTACTATCCCAACTGCTACGACCCCATGCACGCTTACCCTACACCTCTCCCGCGCCGCCGGTTCCTGGCCGAAGGCTTGGCGCTGGCCGCCGAATTAGCAGCCATCAACGCCGCGCCGGTCTTTGCGCAAACGCTGGCGGCCGGATTTGAACCAGGCAAGGAACTCGACACCCCCTACGTCACCACACCGCAAAACGTGGTCGACGCGATGCTCGAACTTGCACGCATGCAGCGCGGCGACCGCCTGCTCGATCTCGGTTCCGGCGATGGCCGCATTGTCATCACGGCGGCCAAGCGCTTTGGCGTGCCGGGCATGGGCGTTGACATTGACCCGCGCCTGGTGCAAATGGCGCGTGCCAACGCAGCACGTGAAGGCGTGTCCGGCATGACGCGCTTTGAGGTACAGGACTTGTTCGACACCGACCTGTCTCAAGCGACGGTGATCACGCTATATCTACTGCCCGACGTCAACGAACTGCTCAAGCCGCGTCTGCAAAAACTCAAGCCCGGCACGCGTATCATTTCGCACGACTGGGGCATGCGCGACTGGAAGCCTGAAAAGGAAATCACCGTCGAGGCGCCTGGCAAGACCGTGGGGCTGGTCAAACAAAGCCGGTTGTCTCTGTGGGTAGTGCGCGAGTAGCTCCTGCCAGACAGGCGTCTGGTGCAAGTGCGCAACGAGTGCGCGGCGACTGACGTTGCTCAGGCGAGCGCCGGACAACGCACTAGCCGGCAGCGATACACTATTGCGTGCACGCCTACATATCGATATCGGGGCGCCCGCTGCGGTTTTTCGATATACGCTTTTGTTTCTCGCGCTCGGCGTCTTCGTGTTCTTTCTTCTTGTCCCACCCGAACATCGGTGTGAGTACCTCCCAAATGATCACGACAATGATGAATGGCACTGAAACCCACCACCAGGACAACTTCCCGAACGATCCAACCTCCATATATTTTAGGAGCGCGAGCACTACACCGATGAGAACAACGAAGACTGACATGCGTGGCTCCTGGCACAAATTTGATGCAATGATTGTAGCGGCAATCAACCACACACTGCCTCCTGCCGCTCTGCGAGTCAACCATTTGCGGAACGGACGCGTTGACAGAGCATTCGATACAATTCCCATCGCTCCCTTTTGCTGCGTTGCATTTTCCCCAACTGTGCATCTATACCACCCTGCATCTATTCTGGAGACCTCTTCCGTGAAATTCTTCGCCGCCCTGCCTTTCGCTCTTGCCGCACTGCTGTCGATTACCCCTGCCCTCGCGAGCGAGGATCTGGCCAAACAGAAAGCCTGCCTGACTTGCCACGCAATGCAGACCAAAGTCATAGGTCCGTCATTCGCCGACATCGCGGCAAAATACAAGTCCGACAAGGATGCAGATACCAAACTGGCCGCCAAAATTCGCGCTGGCGGCAGTGGCGTGTGGGGTCAGATTCCGATGCCGCCGAACGCTGCCGTCAGCGAGGCAGAAGCCAAGACCTTGGCCAAATGGGTATTGACGGTCGCTGCGGCAGCACCCGCCAAGAAATAAGGTCTGCCATCGCGTAAAAGCCAGCCTGCGGGCTGGCTTTTTTTATGCGTTTTTTTGGCGTGGGCTACAATCTTTGATCAACTTTCCCGTCCTTCCGTCCTTTTTTATTCATCCCTTTCAGGAGGCATCATGCAATCCATTTCGTCGTCTTGGCGTCTGACCGCTCTTGCCACCGCAGTGGTAATGGCCCTCGCCGCGTGCGGCAAGGAAGAACCCGCCCCCGCACCCAAAGCGGCTGAACCTGCCAAACCCGCAGAGCCGCCGTCGCTGACGGTCAAGATCGGCAGCGCTGCGCCGCTCACCGGCGGCATCGCACATTTGGGCAAAGACAACGAGAACGGCGTGCGTCTCGCAATTGACGAAGCCAATGCCAAGAACATCACCATCGACGGCAAGAAGATCAAGTTCGAGATGATGGGTGAAGACGACGAAG
>JANPAR010000063.1:0-10743 GCA_031430015.1 Burkholderiales bacterium | reverse complement strand
GTGCCGTTGAGCGACACCGTGTCGTTCACCTTGAGCGCGCGTACTTGCGCTTCGGTGATGGGCATTTGGAAATCGTAGTGAGCCATGATCAGAATCCGTAACTCACACCCGCCGGCGTAAACGTCGCCCGCGAGCGCCGCGCCGAGTGGCATTGCATATTCACGGCCACCGGGTTCATGGTGATGTGGGTCGCAGCGACTTCGATATGCACCGCAAACGCAGTCGAGTCACCACCCAAACCCTGCGGGCCGACACCGAGCTGGTTGATCGCTGCCGTCAATTGCTTCTCGAGCTTCGCGCCCTCGGCATCACCGCACACGCTGCCGAGCGGCCGCGTGGCGGCGCGCTTGGCAAGGGCCACGCACAAGTCCGAGGTGCCGCCAACGCCAACGCCGACGATGGTCGGCGGGCAGGTCTTGCCGCCGGCGGCGAGCACACAGTCAACGACAAACGTTTTTATCGCATCCACACCCTCGGCGGGGATCGCCATTTTCAAAAACGAGTTGTTCTCCGAGCCGGAGCCTTTGGGCACCATTTCAATGTCGAGTGTGTCAGCCGTGTCGGAAAAGTCAATGTGGATCACGGGCACCTCGGCGCCGCACGAGGTGTGCTCGTTTTTGCGGGTGATCGGATGCACGACCGAAGAGCGCAGCGGATACTCGCGCGTAGCGCGCGCACAACCGCTGCGGATCGCGTGCATCAGCGCATGGCCATCGATGTTGACGCCGCGCCCGATGGTGACGTTGTAGATCGGGATGCCGGTGTCCTGACACAGCAGGTTGTCGGTGTCTTCGGCCACCCTGATGTTGGTGATCATGGTGCCGATGATGTTCTTCGCGGTGGCGTCGGTCTCGGATTCGTCGATGCGCGCGAAGCCCGCCTTGATGTCGGGCGGCAACACTTTGAGTGCGCGGATGTACAGCTCTTTGGCCGCGTCTTCGATGGCTTGCAGGTCAATGTTCACGACAGAATCCTTTGTGTGCGTTTCGATCAGCCCGCGCTCAACTTGCGCTCGGCAATGATCTTTCGCCATACCTCAATCTCGGCTTGCATTGCCTTGTCAAATTCATCCGGCTTGTTGCCTACCGGCGTGAGGCCCTGCACAAACAGGCGGCCGCGCATGCCGGCGTCGTCGAGCACGCGTGCGGTGTCACGCTGGAGTTTTTCGACAACCTCACGCGGCGTGCCGGCCGGCAACAGGAAGCCGAACCAGCCAGTCCTCTCGAAGCCCGGCAAACCGCTCTCTGCCGCTGTCGGCACATTGGGCAGCATGGGTGAGCGCACTTTGCTGGTCACGGCAAGCGCCTTGATCTTGCCCTGATTGACGAAGCCCACCGCACCGGCCATGTTGCCCACCATCATTTGAATTTGCCCGGCGACGAGATCGTTGTAGCCAAGCGATTCGCCCTTGTACGGCACATGCTGGATCTCGATACCGGCCACGCTGGCGAAATTTTCCCCCGCCATGTGTACCTGGCTGCCGACGCCGGCAGAGCCAAAGTTGATCGAACCCGGCTTGGCCTTGGCCAGCGCGACCAGTTCCTTGATGTTGTTGGCAGGCACGGAAGGGTTGGTCACCACCAGCATCGGCCCCATCGCGACGTTGGTCACGGGGATGAAATCCTTCTGTGCATCGAAGGGCATTTTTTTGTACAGGCTCGGGTTGATCGTGAAACTGCCCGATGCCATCAGGATGGTGTAGCCGTCGGGAGTGGCTTTGGCCACCACGTCGGCGCCGATGTTGCCGCCTGCACCGAGGCGGTTTTCGATCAGCACCGATTGATTCCACAATTCACCGAGCTTTTGCCCGACGATGCGCGCGACCACGTCAGTGGTGCCGCCTGCGGCGAAAGGCACAACGATGCGCACCGGCTTGGCCGGCCAGGCCTGCGCAAACGCGGATTGCGCCGCGGCGAGCGGCGCGAGGCACAGCGCAGCGAAAATGATGTGGCCGATCGGTTTCATGACGTGCTCCTTGAAGCGGTGTGGCTGGTGTGACCGGTGTGACTTCTGTTGCGTGGATTGCTTGGTTTGCTTGAATTGCCTGGATTGAGTTGTGTGGATGAACAGGTTTCAACGTAGTGAAGACGCCGCACGCAGTGCACCACTGCGGCGTTCAGCTCACCAGCGCCAGCGCAAACGCGAGACCCGTCACCAGCGCCACGCCGGCGCCCCCGGCGATCCAGTTTTTACGCTGCCCTGACCACGGGCCAAATTCGATCAGGATCAAACGCAGCCCGCCGGTGAGGTGGGCGGCGAGCAAGATCACCAGGCCCCACTCGGCAAATTTGAAAATGGGCTGCTGCGTCCATGCAATCACACCGTCAAGCGCGGCCTCGCCCGCGAGCGCATGGCCGAGCGCCCAGAAGTGCACCGGCAGAAACAGCGCCAGCAGCACGCCCGACAGGCGATGCACCACAAAGGCCCAGTACGACGCATGATTGCGCGAACGCGAATCGATTTTTCTCATGATGCTCATTGCTTGTCCCGGCCTGTCTCGCGCGCTCACCCGGTGTAGACGCCGTAGACTGCGCGCAGACCGAGAAACAAAATTGTGATGCCGAACAATTTGGTCACGGTGACCGAGAGAAAGCGATTCAAGCCCAGCCACTCCTCACACACGCGCATCAGGCCAATCGGCACATGCACCACGCAGGCGAGCACAAAAACGCTGTAGAACGCCGCAAATGCCAACGAGCCGCGCGTGCGCGCGAGAATCTCGCCGCCGCTCAACCCACCGCGCACCGCGTAAATCATCACCGCAATATGCACCACCACGCACAGCGCCAGCAGCATGGCGCTGATACGCTGCCAATACCAAAGCTTGGCCTCGACGATGCGCGCGTCGGTCACTCCGGAAGCGCTCATCCTCGATGCGCTCATCCCAATTCCCCCATCACCGCCGCACGCGCAGCGAGGCGCTTGAGACCCGAGATGCCCGCCGTCGGCTCGATGTGCTTGGGGCAGCGCTCGCTGCACGAGCCTTGCGTGTGGCAGGCGTGGCACCCGGCGTCACCGGACACCGCGAGCAAGCGCTCTTTTTGCTGCACGTCGCGCACATCATTGGCCAGCGTCCAGGCGCGGTTGAGTGCTGCGGGGCCGAGAAATGTGCGCCGCTGCGCCACCACATCGCACGAGGCATAGCAGGCGCCGCAGCCGATGCATTCGATGCCGGCGTCAACCGCCTGACGCTGTTTCGACTCAGGTTTGACCACCGCGAAATCATCATGACGCGTTTTGGTGCCCTTGAACTGTCCGCGCGCTTTTGCCCACTTGTCGAAAAACTCGCGCATGTCGGTGGCGAGGTCCTTGATCACCGGCAGGTTGGCGAGGGGGGCAATTTCGAGCGCGCCGTCTTCGACGACTTTGCCGACATGGGTGCGGCAGGTCCAGCGCGCCTTGCCATTGACCGTCATGGCGCATGAGCCGCACACGCCAACGCGGCAGGCGAAGCGGTAGGCCAGCGTGGGGTCAAGGCTGCGCTGAATGTAGGTGACGACATCGAGCACGGTTTGTGACTCGCGGCGCGGCACCTCGTAGGTCTTGAAGCCGCCTTGCGCCTTGCCGCGCCAGACGGAGACGCGAAGCAGGCCATTGGATAAATCGTTCATGCGGCCATTCTCACTGTTCAAATGGAATTGATGCGCTCATGGCGTAGGCGAGCCTAGGCCACTGCCGTGCGCGGCTTACTTTGTCGCCGCAGCTTGATTTCCACTGTCTTGCCCACGGCGTTTGCTGCCCTGATGAGCGTGTCGAGTTGAACCGATAAATTGGCGGGGTCGAGCACGCGATCCAATTGCGAACGGCTGGTAGACATGCGCGCAGCCATCGATACCTTGGTAAGGTTTCCCGCGTGCATGGCATCGTCGAGTTGCTCTGCCAAGGCGCGCTTGAGAGCGCGTGCCTGCACCTCTTCAAAAATGCCGTCTTCCCGGAGAAAGTCATCAAAATTGCTTCCATGATGGGGGTTAGCTTTGGGCACGATTCCACTCCTTGAAACGTTTCAGGGCAAGTTCAATATCCGCCGCGTCGGTCTTCTGTGTCTTCTTGATGAACCCGTGCAGCAATATCACTATTGATTTCTCCACCGCAAACAACACGCGCGCAATCCGATTGCCGATGGTGCTGCGCACTTCCCAGACCGCCCCTCGCAAGTGATCCACACGTGGTTTGCCAATGGGCCACTTGTATTGCATATAGGCAATGTCTTCGCCCACGATTTTGCGCTCAGCCCGGCTCAATTCTCGCAGCCAGTCCCGCACTGGCTCGGTGCCGGTTGCCGTGCGATAAAAGTGAGCCGGCAGGCGGCGCGCAGACGTCATTCGCTATAGTACCTCAAACGGTACACGCATGTAGCGGATGCTGCTTGACACTTGAGACTCAATGTAAGTCAAGGAACATCTCGACCTCGCCACGCGAGGGCATGCTGCGCGCACCGGCACGCGTGACCTTCAGCGCTGCCGCCGCACTGGCGAAACGGAACATCGCTTCGAGCGGCACGCGTGCGGCCTTGGCATATTCACCAGCGAGCAGGGCAATGGCGCCGTGGAACATGTCGCCCGCGCCGGTGGTGTCCACGGCGCTTACCGCGTAGGCCGGCGTGAAATGCAGATGGCCGGGTTGATCCGCCGTAAGCCATGCGCAGCCGCGCTCGCCGAGCGTCACTGCCGCGACGCGTGCGCCCAGCGCAATCGCTGCGCCCAACCCCTGGGCCATATCGGATTCGTCAATGGCCGCTTGCGCGCCGGTGTGCGTGACCACGTCGGCCGCGCCCGCACTGCAAAAGCTGCGAAAGCCAGGCTCGGAAAACACGCAGTAGTCAGCCAGGCCCGCCAGCTCGCGCAACACTGCGCGCTCGGCCGTGTCGCCATCCAGAATGGTGGGGGTGCCTGCCCTGCGAGCCGCTCCCAGAGCCACTCTTGAGCCTATCGGCCAGCGCACGTCCGCCAGCAGCGCGTCACAGGCCGGTGGGGGATTCAGACTTTCTAGGGGCAGCCAATCCGCATCGCTCTCCGGCGCCGTGCCGCGCGCATTGACGATCAGGCGCTCGCCCTTGGCATCGACCAGGATTACTGAATGCGAAGACGTGCGTCCGGCAATGCGATGCATGTGCGTGCCGTCAACCCCGTGGCGTACGAAATCGGCCTGCATCCGCTCGGCGATGTCGTCATCGCCACATGGCCCCCAGAAGCGCGCCGTACCGCCGAGGTGTGCAACCGCTACTGCCGCATTGGCCGCCATGCCACCACCTGATTCGGCAAACGACGACGCACGCAGCTTGGCTGGAGGGGCGACCACCGCGTCAATTGTGAAGATGCGGTCGAGTGAGGTGTGGCCGACGCAGACGACGGTTGTCATGCGTTGCGCTTATCCCGGGGCCCGGCCAGTGGCCGGCCCCGTAAGCGTGGCCGCGTCCATCGCCACGCGCACGATCTGCCCGGCCAGCATGCACTCATCCTCGGTCAGCGCGAGCGGAATGCGCATGTCGCACAGGCCGCGCAGCAGCGCCGTGGTGCGCGCGAGCGAGGCGGCTTGATCGTCTTCGAGGTAATGCCAGTGCTGATAGCTGCTGGTAAAGCCCTGCGGCTCGGCCACGCCAAACCATTTGATATGCAGGCCGCGCGCGCTGCACGCAGCGAGAAAGCGTTCAATCGCCGGCGTGTCGAGGTCGAGGTAAAACTGGATCGAGCTGGCGACAAACTCCTCTTGCGCCGCGCGCGGCGGCACACGCAGATGAGCGATGCCATCGAGGGCGCGTTCAAGCGTGGCGTAGAGCGCGTTCCACTGCTGCGCGCGTTCGGTCAGCAGATGCAATTGCGGACGCAGCAGCGCAGCCGCCAGCGTCGACATGCGCATGCTGAAGTTGGGCGTGACATAGCGCCAGCGCTCGAACACATCATCAGACGGGCGCAACAGATGCTGCCCGTAAAGCATATAGCTGCCCGACATCAGGATCACCTGCGCGGCGATGTCGTCATCGTCGGTCACCAAGAGGCCGCCTTCGCCGCTGTTGATGTGTTTGTAGGTCTGCGCGGAAAAGCAGCCGATGCGGCCCCAACGCCCGGTGGGGCGGCCGGCCCAACTTGCGCCCATGGTGTGCGCGCAGTCTTCGATCACGGCGATGCCGAGGCGCTCGCACAACGCCGTCACTGCCGCCATGTCCGAGATGTGGCCGCGCATGTGCGAGACCATGAACACCTTGGCACCGCTGCTGACCGCCTTGCGTTCGAGGTCGGCCAGATCAATCGTGCAATCGCCCGCCATGCCAACGAGCACGGGGCGCGCGTTGGCATGGGCGATGGCGCCCGGCACCGGCGCGAGGGTGAAGGCGCTGGTCAGCACCGCGTCGCCGGGTTTGACGCCCAAGGCTTTGACCGCCGCGAACAGGGTGACGCCGCAGGAGTTCATGGCGATGCAATATTTCGCGCCGACACTGGCGGCGAACTCCTCTTCGAGCAGCGCGGATTCCGAGCCGCGTCCGCCGGTTTCGCCGTAGCGGTGCAGGCGTCCGCTGTGCATCAACTCGAGCGCACGTGCGATGCCCTCGGCGGGGATCGGCTCGGGCTGGGTCAGGTCGCGGGTAAAGCGCAACGCGCCAGTCGCAATCGGCGTGGCCGATACAAAGGAAGAAGAGTTCATGGTCGATAGAAAAGCTAGGAGTTGATCAATACGCTGGAGGTGAAACTCAATGCGGCCGCAGCACGATCTTCGCCGCCGCCGTCTTGCCCTTGTCGAGATCGTCAAAGGCGCGCGCACCCTCGGCCAGCGGCCGCTCTTCGACCCAGGCGAGATCGCCAAAGGTGCCGCCGTGCAGCGCCGCCACGGTGGCGCGCAGATCGGCAGTGGAATAGGTATAGGTGCCGAGCAGTGTGATCTCGGCCAGCGTCAGCTTGCGCATGTCAATCTCGCTCGCCCAATCCTGCAGGCCGATGTGCATGATGGTGCCGCCGGGGCGCACCGCGTCAAGCGCGGCCTTGCGCGTGTGCACCGAGCCGACGGCGTCAATCACGAAGTGCGTCGAGTTGGCGGCAGGCGCGCCTTTTGAGCCGGTTGCGCCGCTGCTCCCAGCGGCATCGCGCGGATCAAACGCCGCGCAACCGGTGTGCTTTTCAATCGACGCGCGGCGCAGCGGATTGGTCTCGGCCACACGCACATCGCGGCAGCCGTAGCTCTTGAGCAGGATCGCGCACAGCATGCCGATGGCGCCGCCGCCGATGACGAGGGTGCGGCCCTCTTGCAGCGGGCGGTGCATGACACGCATGGAGAGATTGAGCGCATGCAACGCAGTGGCGGCCGGCTCGGTCAGTGCCGCAGTGCGTGCATCCATGTCTTGCGGAATATCGACGATGGCACTGACCGGAATCGCCATGTGTTGCGCGAACGCGCCCGGCAACTGCATGCCGATCATGGTGCGGTTCGAGCACAGGTTGTTGCGGCCCTCATGGCAGTAGTCGCACACACCGCAGGCGACGATCGGGTTGCCGGTGACGCGCTTGCCCTTGTGCGCGCCTGAGAGGATGGTGCCGGCAAACTCGTGGCCGAGGATCATCGGCGGCACCCGGCGCGGGTCATGGCCGTGATAGGCATGCATGTCGGAGCCGCATATGCCGACCGCGTCAATTTGGAGCATCACGCTGCCGCTCGGCGCTTCGGGGTCCGCCTCGTCACGGTAGGTAACTTCGTTGTTGGCGGTGTAGACCAGGGCTTTCATGGTGTCGGTTCCGTCTCGTAAATGTTGAACCTGCTATTTGGCGCTGAAGCCGCCGTCAACGTAGAGCGTCTGGCCGGTAATGTAGCTCGACGCGTCGCTGGCCAGAAATATCGTCGCACCATACAGGTCTTCGAGCGTGCCGTTGCGGCCAATTGCGGTTTGCGCGGCGTTCTTCGCCGCCGCTTCCGGGTTGTTGAACACCGGTGCGGTCAGGCCGGTGGGGAAAAACCCTGGCCCGATGGCGTTGCAGGTGATGCCTCGCGCTGACCACTCCTGCGCAATGGCGCGCGTCAACTGCAGAATGCCGCCCTTGCCCGCGCCATACGGCGCACTGTTGGCAAAGGCGCGCTCGCTTTGCAGCGAGGCAATGTTGATGATGCGGCCCCAGTTGCGCTGCGCCATGGCCGGGGCCAGCGCTTGGGTCAAAAAAAACGGCGCCTTCAGATGGATCGCAAGTTGCTCATCCCACGATTGCGCGCTCACCTGCATGAAGGGCTCACGCAGGTTCACCCCGGCGGCGTTGATCAGCACATCGACTGGCGCACGCGCAGCGGCTTTGGCTGCTATGGCCTTGAGGGCGTCCACATCGGTGAGATCGCATGGCTCAAACGCCGCCTCAATGCCGTCCGCTTGCAGGCGTTGCGCGGCCGCCGCCAGAGGTTCACTGCGCCGCGCCACCAGCGTGACGCGCGCGCCAGCGAGGCCCAGCGCGCGTGCCATCGCCAGGCCAATGCCGGAGTTGCCGCCGGTCACGAGTGCGTGGCGGCCAGCCAGGTTGAACAGCGTTTGAACGCTCATGCGGCAGGATTCATTGTGCAAGGGTGCCGGGCGTTACACCGTGACCGGCGCGCCCTTGTCAAACGCCTCGTCCTTGAAGTATTTGTTGAGCCGGTCATCTGCCGTGCGCGCGTGGCCTTCCATGCCTTCGAGGCGCGAGATGCGCGCCGTCACCTGGCCGACATCGCGATTGGCATTGCGTGTCATGCGCTGCCATGTCACCGTCTTGATGAACTTGTGCACCGAGAGCCCGCCCGAATAACGCGCCGCGCCCTTGGTCGGCAAAATGTGGTTTGGCCCCGAAGCCTTGTCACCATAGGCAACCGTGGTCTCTTCGCCCAGGAACAGCGAGCCGTAGCAGGTCAGGTTTTTCAACCACCAGTCCAGGTCTTCAGTGTGCACCTCAAGATGCTCGGAGGCGTACTGGTCAGAGATTTTCACCACCTCTTCGCGCGAGTCGCACAAGATCACTTCGCCGTAATCGCGCCAGGCACAGGCGGCGGCGTCGCGCGCCGTCGGCGGCAGAGTGTCGATCAGGCCGGGGATGCGCGCCATCACGTCGCGCGCCAGCGTCTCGCTGTCGGTCATGAGCCACATCGGCGACTCATGGCCATGCTCGCCTTGCCCCACCAGGTCGTTAGCAACGATATAGGGGTCGGCCTTGGCGTCGGCAATCACGGCAACTTCAGACGGGCCGGCAAACACATCAATGCCGACCTTGCCAAACAGCATGCGCTTGGCTTCGGCCACAAACTTGTTGCCCGGCCCGACGATGATGTCGGCGGGCTTGCCGGTAAAGAGGCCATAGGCCATGGTGGCAATCGCCTGCACACCGCCCAGGGTCATGATGATGTCGGCGCCGGCCACCTTCATCGCATACAGCACCAGCGGGTGGATGCCCTCGCCCTTGTAGGGCGTCGAACAGGCAATGATGGTTGGCACGCCGGCCGCCTTGGCGGTGGCGATGCTCATGTAGGCCGAGGCGATGTGCGCGTAGCGCCCGGTTGGCACATAGCAGCCCGCCACGTTGACCGGGATCAGGCGCTGCCCGGCAATCAGGCCGGGGTGCACTTCGGTTTCAAACTCGGTCATCGAGGCACGCTGCGCGTGTGCAAACTTGGATACCTGCGCTGCGGCGAACTCGATGTCGCGCTTGACCGATGCGGGAATGTCGCGCGTGCGTCGTTCAATTTCTTCGGGCGTGACGACGATGGCGCCGTCCCATTTGTCGAGCTTTTTCGAATAGTCGCGCACCGCCTGCTCGCCATTTTTCTCAATGTTGGCCAACATTTCTTCCACCACCTTGCGGGCGTTGTCGGCTTCGGTCTCGGGGGTCTTCGCGGCTTTTTTCAGATAGGTGATGGTCATACGATTTCCTGATGGTGCAGATTGGGGGAAGATGAAAGGGAACGTGAAACGTAATGCCAAACGTAATCCGAAACGTAAAGCGAAACGTAAAGCGAAACGGAAAAAATAAATCCAGCAATCACGCCAAGAGCCGCTCCAGGAGCGAGTTTACGCGGGCATGCTCCCCAAGAAGCGCTACTGGAGCGCTTCTTGGGGGTGTTGCCATAACTGATTTTGCGGCTGCTGCTGTCCTCAATTGCTGCGATTGGCAAACTCGCGCAGCTTCGGATCGGCGTTGACCATCTTCATGTACTCGTCGCTGATGTAATCCTTCGCGGCCGGTACTTCGGGGATGGCGCCGGTGCCCTTCATGAATTCACCGATCTTGGTCATCCAGCCATCGACATCCGAGGCGCCCTTGCTGCGGTCCATGATGCGCAGTTGACCTGCCAGGTCAAACGTTGGGCGGGTGTCGAACTCCTTGTTCATCGATGCTTCCGAGATCGTGGTGCCGCCTTGGGCGTAGAACTTGTTCATCATGGCCACTGCCTCTTTGCGGTTGGCGTGGGACCATTTTTGGGCACGCATGAAGACCGCCAGGAACTTGGCCACGTTCTGCGGCTGCTCCTTGGCGTAGTCGGCACGCACGATCAGCGCGCCCGGCACGATAGCGCCGCTGTCTTTCCCTGAGCACATCAGTTTGGCACCGGCTTTTTCTTCGACCGTGTAGATGTTCGGTGCCCACAGGCCGGCCAACTCGGCATTGTTGGACGACAGCGCCGAGATGATCTCGGCCTGCCCCATATTCTTCAAGGTCACGTCGGCTTTCTTCAAGCCGTATTTATTCAGGCACGACTGCACCGCATAGTCACCGGTGGAGTTGGCAGTGAGCAGGATGGTCTGGCCCT
>JANPAR010000062.1:0-10794 GCA_031430015.1 Burkholderiales bacterium | reverse complement strand
CCGCGCCAGCTCGAAGAGGGCGCGCTGTCGGTCGAAGACGGCATCGCCAAAACACTGAACCTCAAACTCGGCGATGTGCTGACCTACGAAGTCGGCGGCCAGCAGTTCAAGGCCCCGATCACCAATCTGCGCAAGCTCGATTGGGATTCGATGCGCGTCAATTTCTTCGTCATCGTCACGCCCAAGTTGCTCGAACCCTTTCCCACCACCTTTATCAGCGCGTTTCATTTGCCCAAAGACAAGCCTGACTTTACCGATACCTTGGTGGCGCGCATGCCCAACCTCACCATCGTCGATGTCGAAGCGATTCTGCGCCAGGTGCGCGGGGTGATCGGGCAGGTCGCGCAGGCGGTGCAATTCATCTTTTTGTTCACGCTCGCAGCCGGCATCACGGTGCTCTACGCGGCGCTCACGGCGAGTCAGGATGAGCGCATGCGCGAGGCCGGCATCATGCGCGCCCTTGGCGCATCGAGCGCGCAACTCAAGTCGGCGCAATGGGCCGAGTTCGTGTTGACCGGCGGGCTGGCCGGTTTGTTTGCTGCGCTGATTGCGTGGGGCATCGGCTATGCGGTGGGCCATTTCGTCTTGCAACTGCCGATGACCTTCAACCCCTGGTTGTGGGTGGCGGGAATGGCGAGCGGCGCACTGTGTGCGTTTGTGGGCGGCGCGTTCGCGCTGGCAGGCACGCTCAAGCGCCCGCCGATGGTCACCTTGCGCGAAGCCGTGTAATGCAGATTGATGAGCCGCAAGATGTGGGTAGCACGCCCTACGAGATGCTCGGTGGCGAAGCTGTGGTGTTCGCGCTGGTCGATTGCTTCTACGACCTGATGGACGAGGCGCCGGAGTATTACGGCATCCGCAAGCTGCACCCGGCGTCGCTCGACGGCTCGCGCGAAAAATTGAAGATGTACTTGTCCGGCTGGCTCGGCGGGCCGAACCTGTACATCGAACAATTTGGCCATCCGCGGCTGCGCGCACGTCATCTGCCGTTTGCCATCGGCGTGGACGAGCGCGACCAGTGGCTTGCCTGCATGTTCAGCGCGATGGAGCAGATCGGTGTAGCCGAGCCGCTCAAGACAAAACTTCAGGAATCCTTCTTCGGCACTGCCGACTGGATGCGCAACAAGGACGTTTGATGGAAACCGCATTGCTGATTGGCCTGGGAGCCTTGGTGGGAGCCATTCTTTGCGCCCTTGCCATGAAACTCCTTGGTGGAAGCGGCTCTTCAGCCAGTGCGATAGCCGAAAAGCTGGCCGAGCGCTTCAACCGCATCGATGCCGCGAATGAGCGTATCGAGCGCGAATTGCGCAACGCCATCCAGGAATCCGCTCAATCCAACCGCCAGGAACTGGCGCAAAGCGTGACGCAATTTGGCCAGACGCTGGGAGCGCAGATCACCAATATCGCGACGGTACAGAACAACCAGATCGATGGCTTCGCGCAGCAACTGGTCAAGCTTACCGATGCCAACGAAGCGCGCCTCACAGCACTGCAAAAAGCAGTGGACGAGCGGCTCGCCGGATTTGCGCAGGATGCGCGCAATGGCCGTGAAGAAAGCGCCAACACGCTCAAGCGCTTTGGAGACGGCCTGAACCAGCAACTCGCTGACGTGCGCACGACGCTTGAAGCACGCCTCAAGGACATCCAGCTCGACAACGCCACCAAGCTCGAAGAAATGCGCAAGACGGTGGACGAAAAACTCCACGCTACGCTTGAGCAGCGTCTCGGAGAGTCGTTCAAACAAGTCTCTGACCGTCTCGAAGCGGTTCATAAAGGCCTCGGCGAAATGCAGACGCTCGCCTTGGGTGTGGGCGACCTCAAACGGGTTCTCACCAACGTCAAAACACGAGGCACCTGGGGCGAGGTACAACTAGGCGCCTTGCTCGAACAAATCCTCACGCCGGATCAGTACGCCACCAACGTGGCGACACGGCCAGGCAGCCGCGATGTGGTCGAGTTCGCGATTCGCCTGCCGGGCAAGGAGGGGGATGAGCAAGTCTGGCTGCCCATCGACTCCAAGTTCCCCATCGAAGACTACGAGCGCATTGTTGCTGCGCAAGACCTCGCCGACGCGGCAGCGATGGAGGAAGCCTCCAAAGCGTTAGAGGTGCGCATCAAGCTCGAAGCGAAATCGATTCGTGACAAATACATCGAGCCACCGCACACCACCGACTTCGGCATTTTATTTTTGCCGACCGAAGGCCTGTATGCCGAAGTGCTGCGCCGCCCGGGTTTGAGCGACTGGCTGCAGCGCGAATGCCGCGTCACCATCGCCGGACCGACCACGCTCACCGCTTTGCTCAATAGTTTGCAGATGGGCTTTCGCACGCTGGCGATTGAAAAGCGCTCCAGCGAAGTGTGGCTGGTGCTGGGAGCGGTCAAGACCGAGTTCGGCAAATTTGGGGAAGTGCTCGCCAATGCGAAAAAGCAATTGCAGACGGTGGCCAATTCCATCGACTCGGCCGAGACACGCTCGCGACAAATGGAACGCAAGCTCAAGGGCGTGGAGGCGTTGCCGGGGCCGGAGGCAGTTCGCTTGCTCGATGGCGGACCAGACCGCGATATACCGTAAGCGCGCGAATCGTGATTCCGCCGGACGAAGTCGAATTTACAGCCATCCGCGCGCAAGGTGCGGGTGGGCAAAACGTCAACAAGGTGTCGAGTGCGATTCACCTGCGCTTCGACATTCACGCATCATCACTTGCCCCGGATCACAAGGCGCGCCTGCTGCAACTGCGCGATGCCCGCATCACGGCCGATGGTGTGGTGGTGATCAAGGCGCAGACTTCACGCAGCCAGGACAAAAACAAGGCCGAGGCCTTGCAGCGGCTGAACGAACTGGTGCAAAGTGTGGCGCAAGCGCCGCTGGTGCGCAAGCCGACCAAGCCGTCGCGCAGCGCCAAACGCAAACGGGTCGACGAGAAGACGCAGCGCGGGCAGATCAAGAGTTTGCGCGGCAAGGTCCGGGATTGAAGCACGTGGTGGAACGCTGCTTGTGCGTGCCTGCGCACGCTGGCGTGCCTACCCGTATTCGTGCTTTGCGGTTGGGCTTGCTTGACGATGGCGTCATAATTCGACATTGATTTGCGGAGAGAAGATCATGCAGGTGTCAACGTGGTTCCGCCGGGCTTTTTCAATTGCACTGGGTATGGTTGCAGTGGCTGCGGCTGCATTGCCGGTTGCGGCTCGGGCGCAGGCAGACTGGCCCAACAAGCCGGTGCGCATCGTCCTTGGCTTTCCGCCTGGAGGCAGCAGCGATGTGGTGGCGCGCCAGTTGGCGCAGCATCTGGGCACGGCGCTGGGCCAGCAATTCGTGGTCGAGAACCGTGCCGGCGCGGGCGGCAATATCGGTGTCGATGTGATCGCCAAGGCTGCGCCCGATGGCTACACGATTGGTCTGTCCACGTCCGGGCCGCTGGCGAACAACAAGCTGCTCTACAAAAACATGCCCTATGATCCGGTGAAGGATTTGACGGCGATTGCGCTGGTGGGCGAGATTCCGCTGGTGATCGCGGGCAACCCTGCAGTCAAGGCGGGCAATCTCAGAGAGCTCGTCGCCCTGCTCAAGAGCGGGGCCGCGCCCATGGCTGCAGGTCATCCCGGCAACGGCACCATCGGCCACCTCGCGCTCGAATCGTTCAGGGCGTCGACTGGTACCAACCCGCAGGCGATTCCGTACAAAGGTGATACGCCGGCGATGACCGATCTGCTTGGCGGACAAATACAAGTCGCGCTGGCGCCGGTGACGGCTTTCATCGCCAACATTCAGGGCGGCAAGCTGACCGGCCTTGCGGTGACGTCGAAAAAGCGCTTTTCGCGTCTGCCCAATGTGCCGACCGCACTCGAGCAGGGCGTCAATGTGGAAGCGACGGTCTGGTTCGGCATCATCGCCCCGGCCGGTCTGCCGCAGGGCATCGTGACGCGGCTCAATCAGGAAATCAACAAATTCACGAGTTCGGCCGATGGCCGCGCGCGGCTTGCGCAGTTCGGTCTGGAGGAAGCCAATGGCGGCCCCGAATTGCTGGGCAACCTGATGCAGACCGAAGCGGCGAGATGGAAACCGGTGGTGGATGCCGCCAGGATTTCGCTCGATTGATCCTTTCAAGAAAAAGTTGCCGCACTTATGCGTTCAAGCCCTTTGCTGTTTGATTCTCACGCCCACCTGGTCGCCGACGATCAGGTGCGCTATCCACGCAACTCCATGCAACGTGCCAAGGACGCGCCTTATCGTCCGCCCGGCGTGATTGGCAAGCCTGGTGGCCACCATGGGCCGAACCCGGTGCACGAAGTGCCCGACGCGCTGCGCATGCTCCAGTGGATGCGGGAAGAAAACGTCGACGGCATGGTGGCGGTGCAAAAGCGCATGATCTACCGCTACGACAACAGCTACATCCTCGACTCGTCAGACCAATACCCGGATCTGATGAGCGCGGTGGTGATCCTCGACGCTGAAGATGAAGCGACACCGGCGCTGGTGCGGCAATGGATTCGCGATCATGGCCTCGCCGGTGTGCGCCTGTTCGGGGGGCGCAAGCCGGATGGCAGCATGCCCTGGCTCAATTCGTCCAATGCCCTCAAGACTTGGGATGTGGCGCAGGAATTTGGCCTGGTGATGGATCTCGAAGTGTTGTCCCAAGGCGGGGGTGGCCCGTCGATCCCCGCGATCATCAAGCTGGCGCGGCGCTATCCTGAGATTCGTCTCGTGCTCGATCATCTGCTCGAACCCGAGATGGTCGAATGGCCCGAGGGCATCGCCGGCGCGGGTGCGCCCGGCGCGGAAGCGGTCCACGGCAATCCTTTCGCCAATTTCGGCCTCGACGAGCGCTACGAAACCCTCGCGCATGAGAAGAATATTTTCTTCAAGTTCACCTCGATCAATCTCGACATTTGCCGCGAGGAAAACATCCCGGCAGACCAAGTGCTGCGCCGTGCGGTCGATTTGTACGGGGCCGACCATCTCATGTGGGGTTCCGATATCGGTACCTCATCGGGCAGCTACCACGACATGGTGCAGCGTTTTCTTGACTCGGCGGTATTGCTCACGCCAGAGGAGAAGCGCGCGGTGTTTCATGACACCGGCAAACGTGTGTTTGTCAAGGGCGGCATGCGCAAAACCGGCAGACGCGATCGCATCACTGCCCAAAGCGGTATGGCCACACCAGGGGCGGGCGCATGACCGGTACGCCGCAAGGATTCACCACGGTTGACGCGCGCGGTCTCGACACGCCTGCAGCCTATCGCCTGCTCACCGGTGTGGTGGCGCCGCGCCCGGTAGCGTGGATCACCACGGTTGACGCCAAGGGCGTGGTCAATGCCGCGCCGTTCAGTTCCTATAACTACGTGTGCCACAGCCCGCCGATGCTGGCCGTGAACATCGGCTCGCGCAATGGCCAGCTCAAAGATACGGCGCGCAATCTCACCGAGGGGCGCGAATTCGTGGTCAACGTTTCGACCGTTGCCAACCTCGAAGCCATGCACCGCAGTTCGGCCGAGTATGCCCCGGACGAGTCCGAAACCACCGCGCTCGGCATCGAACTGTGGCCCAGCGTCCATGTGCGCCCGCCGCGCATTGCGGTAGCGCCGGTGCAGATGGAATGCCGCATCGCGCATATCTTGCCGCTGGGGCCGCTTAACACGCTTTACATCGGCGAGGTGCTGGCTTTCCATCTGTCAAACGAAATCTACGACGGCCGCCAGGTGGACACGGCAAAGATGCAACCGGTGGCGCGCCTCGGCGGTCCGTATTACGCGGCGCTGGGGCAGATTTTCGAGCGCCCCATGCTCGCCACACCACCGGTGCCGGCGGTCTGAATCGGCCCCACAATCTTTCATCCCGTCAGAAAGCTTCAGATGAGCACCCCAGCCACCACGCCAACCACGGCGCGCCACTACGCTACACCAGCACAGATCGATCTCGCCGGCGAGCAAAGCTGGATCACGCGCGGCGCGAATTTCGTGGTCGCCGTCTCGAACGTCAAGCGCGGCACGGTGCTCGCACGCGCTCAGCAGACGGATGAATACATGGTGTTGCTGGCTGATGCCGGGGCCACTATCGAGGCAGGCGCAGAACGCATCGACGCGCAAGCCGAGTCGCTGACCATCGTGCCGCCCGGCGCGAGCTCCATCACGATGAAAGGTGACGGTCAGATCGTGCGCTTGTTTTCCGCACTGGCCTCTGATCTTCTCGCACTGGCCGGCAATGCCGCCGTGTATGCCGCAGGCGCACCCGAAGTCGCGCCGCTCAAGCCCTGGCCCGATCCGCCGGCCGGCTTCAAGCTGCGCCACTATGTGCTCGCCGAACACATCCAGTCCGGTACCAACATGCGCATTTTTCGCTGCACCAACCTGATGCTCAACGTGATGACGCAGCGCATGGTGGCGCGCGATGTGAGCAAACTCAGCCCGCATTCGCACACCGATTTTGAGCAAGGCTCGCTCGCACTCAAGGGCGACTGGGTGCATCACATGCGTTACCCGTGGGGGCCGGACATGCACGCGTGGAAAGCCGATGAGCACCTCGAAATGGGCAGCCCCTCGCTGCTGGTGATTCCGCCCAAGGTGATTCACACCAGCCGCAACAGCAATGATGGCGGCGCCTGGCTGGTCGACGTCTTCGCACCGCCGCGCATGGATTTTTCGAGCAAACCGGGCAAGGTGGCGAACGAGACGGAATATCCGCTGCCGGCCTGACCGGGCCGATTTTCTGACGGGATGGATGCGAGTGCCTGAGCGAGGAAGAAATCATGCAAGCAAGTCAGTTGGTGCAGGCCTACCTGACAGCGATGGAAGCGCGCGACCTTGCGCTTGCGCAGTCCATGCTTGCGCCGGGCTTTTCGATGCAGTTCCCAGGGCCGGTGACGTTCACGTCGCTTGCCGCATTGATCGATTGGGCAAAGCCACGCTATCGTTTTGTGCACAAGACGTACGAGCGCTTTGACGAGACCGGTGCAGCCGCGGAGGCTGCAAACACGGATGGTGGCGAGGCAGTCGTGTACTGCTACGGAACCCTGGCCGGTGAATGGCCCGATGGCAGCGCGTTCGGCGGTATCCGCTTTATCGACCGCTTTACAGTGCGTGGCGGAAAATTGATCAACCAGACCGTGTGGAATGATCTGGCCGAAGTCAGGGGCAAGGCCGCCGCGTAGTGTCCTGAAATGCCGGCGCAGGGCTGCCGCCTATACGACAGGTGTCTCGTACAACTGGCGCAAGCGGGCAGCGCCCGCCGCCAGATTGGGAACTACATTTTCTTCCCCGACCTGCCGCAAAAAGCCAGCGCGCCGCATCAGTGACAGCGGCTGCGTACCGACATCACAAATGAGCAATCGCGTGCCGCGATGTGCCAGCGCGCGGCGCAGGACGTCTAGCGTGTCGAGTCCCGTGGTGTCGATGTTGATGACGTGATGCAGATCGAGGATCACCGCCGTCAGTGGCTCTGACGATTGCAAATCATCCGAATCGAGCAGGGTTTCGAGTTTGCCGACCGAACCAAAAAAAAGCGAGCCAGAGAGCCGGTACGCCTTGACGTTGGCTGGCAGGTCCATGTCGTCCACCGGATCGATATGTGTGAGGCTGGAGACCCGGTAAATGAAGAACAGGCACGCCAACACCAGGCCAACCTCGACGGCAACAGTCAGGTCGACAATGACCGTCAATGCGAACGTACTGACCATCGTCACCCTGTAGGGCACGGAGAACTGCCGGAGTTTGGCGAATTCGCTCCATTCGCCCATGTTCCACGCCACAAACATCAGGATGGCAGCCAGCGCGGCCAAGGGCACATGGGCGGCGAGGGGGGCAGCGACCAGCACAATCGCCAGAAGCGTGCCCGCATGGACCACGCCGGCAACCGGCGACGCTGCGCCTGAGCGTACATTGGTCGTGGTGCGTGCGATGGTGCCGGTCGCCGGAATGCCGCCAAAAAACGGCGTGATGAAATTGGCGACACCCTGCGCCATCAATTCCTGGTTCGGATCATGACGGTCATCTATCATGCCGTCGGCGATGCGAGCGCAGAGCAAGGATTCGATCGCGCAAAGCAATGCAATCGTCACCGTCGGTGCGACCAGGTTACGCGCCGAATCCCAGTTGAACGCTGGTAGCTGGAACGGCGGCAAACTCGAAGGGATGCCGCCAAAGCGCGAGGCAATCGTCTCCACTGGCAGACCGATGAGCGCCACGGCGAGGGTCGCCAGCACCAGCGCCACGATGCTGCCCGGCAGACGCACAATGAAACGCAGGGCACCACCGCTGGAGCCGCCAAGGACAGCCGAAGCGGCGAAGTGCTGCGTCACGCGCGACCAAAGCACGATGACCAGCAATGAGGCCATCGCAAGTGCCAGTGACGGCAGATCGGTTGTAGGCAGGTTGTTCCCCAGTGTGCGGATCATGCCGACAAAGTCGGCCGGCATTTTCTGTATGCGCATGCCGAAAAAATCCTTGAGCTGCGAGAGGGCGATGAGCACGGCAATGCCGTTGGTAAAGCCGATGATGATGGACACCGGGATGAACCGGATCAGCGAACCCACACGCGTGAGCCCCATCACAAACAGCAGCACGCCGGCCATGATGGTCGACAGCAGAAGGTTGGCGAGGCCGTAGTTGGCGATGATGCCGTAAACGATGACGATGAACGCACCGGCCGGGCCGCCAATCTGCACGCGCGAGCCACCGAGCGCCGAGATGATGAAGCCCGCGATGATGGCGGTGAAGATGCCGGCTTCCGGTTTGACCCCGGAGGCAATCGCAAACGCCATCGCCAGCGGCAGGGCGACCACGCCGACGGTGATGCCAGCGATCAGGTCAGCCGAAAATTGCTCGCCCGAATAGCTTCTAAGGCTCTTGAGCAAATAAGGCTTGAACGGGTGAAACGGAAAGGCCATGCAGGAACTCCGGTACGAATTGAACAGCGGCCAGATGGCCGGTGGGTTCAACTACGCGACGGAGGCCCGCAGTGATGAATGCGCACGATGAACTGACGCCTGCGCGAAATCCGGCAGGGATGCAGGTGATGCCGATCGGCGCTGAAATTCATGTCCCTACTTTACGCGCATCCCGGGCTGTGCGCCTTCGTCCGGCTCCAGCAGATACAGGCCGGGCGTCTTGCCGTCAGCATCACCCGCAGCGAGCACCATGCCCTCGGACAAGCCAAACTTCATCTTGCGTGGCGCGAGGTTGGCAACCATCACCGTCATCTTGCCGATCAGCGTGGCCGGGTCGTAGGCCGACTTGATGCCGGCGAAGACGTTGCGGTGCTTCGATTGACCGTCCACCACTTCGCCAATGTCGAGGGTGAGTTGAATCAACTTGTCTGCGCCTTCGACGTGTTTCGCACCGATGATCTTCGCGATGCGCAGATCGATCTTGGTGAAGTCGTCGATGCTGATGTGGGCATTTTGTGCCAGGGCAATGACCGCAGAGGCGCTATGGGAGCCAGTTTTGGCAGCCTGCTGGCTGGGAGCCTTGGTGGGAGCGGGTTCTGGCGTGGTGGGCATGTCGAAAAGGGTGTCTAGTTGTTTTGGGTCAACGCGGGTCATAAGGTGGGAGTAAGTATTGATGACGTGACCCGGAGGTAACAGTAAATCGCTTATTGGCCGCGCTCCGAGGCTAGGCCAGTTAAATTTCCGATTTAGCAAAATTTCTGCCTTGGCAGCAGTCTCAGGAAGAATCGGTTTCAGGTAGATAGTGATGAGTGCAAAGAAATTGATCCCCAGCGAACAGGCTATGTGAAGTTCGTGACTTCTTGCTGGGTTCTTGGCCATTTCCCATGGCGCTAACTCATTAATTTCTTCATTGGCCTGATCGGCCAAGTCCATGACATATCGAACCAACTTGCCGAACTCACGCTGGTCGTACAACTTTTGCAACCCATCCGGTTGAAAGCTGGTAAAGCGATTGTCAAAGAGCGCCTTTAACTGCTGATAGGCCTCACCATCAACCAGTTTTCCGCTAAATCGCTTGGATATGAACCCCGCGCAACGACTCGCGATGTTGACGTACTTCCCCACCAAATCGCTATTGACCCGCGCGACAAAATCATCCGGGTTGAAGTCAACATCTTCAACGTTCGCGTTGAGCTTGGCCGCGATGTAATAGCGCAGCCATTCCGGATTCATCTTCGCTTCGTTGAGGTATCGCAGCGGGTCAAGCCCGGTGCCGCGTGACTTGGACATCTTCTCGCCGCTGACGGTGATAAAGCCGTGCACGTAGACCTGGTCCGGCACCTTGTAGTCCGCAAATTTGAGCATCGCCGGCCAGAACAGGGTATGAAAGTAAATGATGTCCTTGCCGATGAAATGAATTTGCTCGGTCGCCGGGTCGGCGAGAAAGGCGTCGAAGTCGATACCTTTTTTCGCGCAGTAATTTTTGAAACTGGCGAGATAGCCAATTGGCGCGTCCAGCCAGACATAAAAATACTTGTCGTCTGTGCCTGGAATCTGGATGCCGAAGTAGGGTGCATCACGCGAGATGTCCCAGTCGCCTAGTGCCGATTTTTTATCATCGGGACCGTCTCCTTCGAGCCATTCGCGTGCCTTGTTGGCAACTTGGGCCTGCAGTCTGCCATCGAGTGCCCAGCCGCGCAAAAATTCGACGCACTTGAGGTCTGATAGTTTGAAAAAATAATGTTCCGACGATTTCATCACCGGCGCGGCGCCGGTGAGTGTCGAGTAGGGGTTCTTCAAGTCGGTCGGTGCGTAGACCGCACCGCAGGATTCGCAGTTGTCGCCGTATTGGTCCTTGGTGCCGCACATTTGGCACGCGCCCGTGATATATCGGTCGGCCAAAAAAATATTTTTT